>DAHUXV010000012.1 GCA_027306985.1 Gammaproteobacteria bacterium
GGGGGCTGGCCGAGTGCGCAGGTACGCACCCATTCCAGATCCTCCCTCTTGAAGCCCGTCCGCGATGCCTCGCTGCCGGACGGGGCGTCGCTGGGGTGCTGGAGCGGCTTGCGGACTTGCGGGGGTACCACTGGCTAGCGCCGCTGCTAAGTCATCTCTCTGTACTCTATCTATACTCTATCGTCAGTGATAGAGTATGATAAAGTAGCGATAGGGTAATCCGGTCGCCGCATCCATATGCCGCACAAAGACTTGCGTTCCGACCTGATCGACTACGTCCTGAGCCGGGCTAGGGGGCCGGAAGGTCCACCGCGCGCCCACGATGTCACAGGGTACCTGGGCGTCAGCCGCCCTACTGTCAATCGGCTACTTCGGGATCTGCTTAATGCGGACAAACTCAGGAAAGTAGGCGCCGGCCCACAGACCCGGTACGTTCCTGGACCATCAGCCACCGAATTACCCGGAGCGCTGCCTCAACCGACTTCACCGCCCGCCGTCCGAGCCACTCAGGCACTAAAGGACATGCTCACCAGGCCCCTGGGCTCACGGGTCCCGGTGACGTATGACCGCGAATTCGTAGACGACTATGTGCCCAACCAGACCTGCCTGGTGCCAGCCTTCATTGCCGACTCGCTGTATCAAGCCGGACGAGCGCAGGGCCAGCAGCCGGCCGGAACCGTCGCGAGAAAGGTGCTCGAACAGCTGCTGATCGACTTGTCGTGGTACTCGTCGCGCCTCGAAGGCAATCGAAGAAGCCTACTTGATACGCAGGAGCTGTTCGCACGAGGCCGTGGAGATGCGAGCGATCCGGACGTCACGATGCTCCTCAACCACAAGGAGGCAATTGAGTTCATGGTGGATTCGGTTCCGGAAGAGGGAATCACGGTCCCTGTCGTCAGGAATCTACATGCCCTGCTTATGCAGGGGCTGCTGCCTGATGAGACCGCGGCCGGTAAGATTCGCCGCCGCATCGTCAACATTGACGGCTCGGTCTACCAGCCGCTACAGGTTCCGTCGCTGCTCGAGGAGCTGCTGAATGAGATCGTCACGAAGGCTCGTCTCGTCAGAAATCCGATCGAAGCGGCATTCTTCCTTTGGGTCAACGTTTCCTACCTTCAGCCATTTGAAGATGGCAACAAACGCACCAGCCGGCTAAGTGCCAACCTTCCTCTGCTGTTGTACAACTGCGCACCGCTTTCTTTCCTGGAAGTGGAAGCACCGGAGTACGCCTTGGCGATGCTCGGCGTATATGAACAGAGGAATGTGGACCTGGCGGTGGAGCTCTTCGAGACCACGTACCGTCGGTCCATCGACAAGTACCGTGTCGCGTTGTCCTCGATGGGAACGCCAGACCCCGTTCGGGCGCGGTACCGCGAGCAGCTGGGAGATGTCGTGCGCCAAGTGGTCGGCAACGGCAAGCCGCTCAGTAAGTCGATCCAATCGATGGGTCTCTTCGGCCAGGATCTCGAAGATTTCACCCGCTTGGTTCGGGAGGAGCTCGCACATCTTGAAATCTACAACTGCGCCCGGTATCGGCTGTCAATACCCGCGGTTGAGCGATGGATCAGCGCCGGTCGGCCAGGTGCCGAGGCCTAGCTTAGCCACTCAGCGCTCATCCGCTGCGAGGTTTCGGTCGGCATCGAAGGGCGCCCATCTTCCAGCAGTCCGCTCCGTAGGTTGTCGCGTGCACGCCAACTCCGCAGTCCGACCTTGCGGCTCCCCCGGTCCAACAGGCTCAAAGATCCCCCGGGCCGGCATTGGCCGCGGCCCCATGCTCGCCGGCGGCCTCGGGCTCTCAGCCGAGCTTGTGCGTCTTCAGATATCGCCCGACGTCGCTGTAGGCATCGTCGGCGCCGCCGTATTTCACCAGGTTGCGCGCCGTCCTCAGCCAGTCCAGGGTCGAGGCGGTAGACGCCTGCGCGGCGCGCTGCAGGTCCTGTTGCCGCACACCGCGCTCGATGTCCTGGGCCAGGTGCTCCTCCAGCACGTAGTCTTTCGCGAGCTCCACGAGCCCTTCGATGTCGGCGCCCGAGAACTGCGGGGTGATCGCGGCAATCGCGCCGGCGTCGATGTCCTCGTGCGGCACGCCCGCCAGCTTCAGCTCGACGATGCGCGCCCGCGCCGCCTCATCGGGCGGCGGCACGAACACCTGGCGGCTGAAGCGGCCGGGGCGCTTCAGCGCCGAATCGACATCCCAAGGCATGTTGGTGGCCGCGAGGATGAGCACGTCGTGATTGTCGGTCCCGAACCCGTCGAGCTGCGCGAGAAACTCGTTGACGATCTGGCGGGTGTGCTCCGAGCGGGCCTTCGAGCGGGCGAAGCCGAGCGCGTCGATCTCGTCGAAGAAGAGGACGCACGGACGGCTGTGGCGCGCCTTCTCGAACATGGCCGCCAGGTTGCGCTCGCTCTCGCCGATGTAGAGGTTGAGGACGTCCGATATGCCGACCGAGATGAACTCCGCGCGGCACTCGGTCGCCACCGCCCGCGCGATCATGGTCTTGCCGCAGCCCGGCGGTCCGTAGAGCAGCACGCCGCCGCCGGCGCGCTTCTTGAATTTCGCGAACAGCCCGGGCCTGAGGAACGGCTCGATGATCTGCAGGCGGATCGTGCGCTTGAGGTCCTCGAGCCCGGCGATGTCCTCGAAGCGCGTGCGCTCCTGGGAAGCGACGGCAAGCGGCACCACGTTATCGGCGCGGCCGCCGCCGACGACGGAGAGCTTGGGCGCATGGGCGCGCGCGGTCGCTGCCAGCTGCGCGTCGAGGTCCTGATGCGGGACGAAGCCCGCGAGCTGCCGTGCCCCGGTGTAGCGCCGGGCGGCCTCCGCAGGCTTGCCGAGCAGCAACAGGGCGCGCGCCGCGCCGACCTGCGGCGGGGCGATATCCGGCGACTGACGCATCAGGATCTCGTACTGCGTCAGAGCGGCCGCGGGCTCGCCCGCGGCGAGCAGCCAATCGGCATAGCGCCCGCGCATCTCGCCGTTGAACGGGTCGCCCAGCAGGGCGCGCTCCAGATCTTCCCGCGATTCGCTCATGGTGTCCTTGGGGTGGTGTGGCTCAAATATAACGGCGCAGCAGCCTGGGCCACGTCCAGCTGTAAAGGACGTACGCCAGCCAGATCCACGTCAACGCCTCGAAGACGGTCGGCGGCAGGGAGCGCTCGCCGAGCTGCAGGCCGAAGATGCCGAGGAGCGTCAGGACGATCGCGCCGGTCCAGCCCCAGCGCTGGAGGGGGTAGAGCGGCAGCATGCTCCAGTGGGTGCGCGCCTTCAGATTGCGAACGAGCGTCAGCAGGGACTGCGAGTCCGGCTGGTTGCGCAGCAGCTCCTGTGCGATCCGCAGCGCGCCGCGGTCATTGCCCTTCGCGGACAGCGCGATGACCAGCGCCAGGGCGGAGCGAGTGTGCTCGGGGTGCTCGCGCAGCATCCGCTGCAGATGCTCGCTCTCGCCGCGGCTGCGGTGTCGGATCAGGTCGATGGTCGCGGCGAGATAGAGGCAACCGGCGTGCTCCGGGGATTGCCGCAGGCCTTCCTCGGCGAGCCGGCGGGCCTTCTCCAGGTTCAGCGTCTTGAGCATCAACTCGCCGTAGCCCGCGAAGCAGTCGGCGCTCTGCGGGTACTCCCGCAGCAGATCGATCCAGACGCCCTCCGCTTCGGGCAGCCGCCCGGCGCCCTCCAGGAGGCGCGCATACAGCGCCCGCGCGCCCTGGTGATGCGGCGCGCGCGACAGCAGCGATGTCACGCCCTGCATCGCCTGCTCCGGGCGGTCCGAGGCGTAGTCGATGATGGCCGCGAGATACTGCAGCCCGACACTCTCCGGAAAGACCTGGAGCCCGCGGCTCACGGTGAGTTGCGCCTGCGCGTAGCGCCGGCGCTCCACGAGCGCGCGCGCCTCGTGCTCGATGGCCGCGAGCTCGCCCATCGCGCCCGAATCGCCGCTCACGAGAGCACCGCGGCGAGCCCGAGATTCACGGCAACGCCGCCGGCGATGGCCGCGATCCCGATGAGCCAGCCCGAAGGCGCAGAAAGCCCGAAGATCGCCATGTTGCGGTAATACTGCCGGTGCCAGCGGTACGCGAGCGCGAAGAACCCCAGCCCGAGCACCTGCAGCAGGATCTGCGCGGCGCCGCTGCCCGCATGCGGGGTTACCCAGTGCGCGCCGCCCCGGAACCACCACCACATCGGACCCGCCGTCGCCGCGATCGCAAGCGCCCCCAGCGGCCAGTCGGTTCGCAGGCGCCTCAGCCGGTAGGCATTGGCGAGCGCGATCGTCGCGCCCGCGAGCGGGCCGCCGAGAAAGGATGCGACATATCCGGTCAGAGCCGAATAGATGGATGTCGCAGGGCTGTGGCGCTGTCCCAGGGACGGTTGCAGCAGATCATCCGGAATTTCCACTTCTTTGGCTTCTTGCGTGCGGGACCTCGCAAGGATAACGGGATCACGAGCAAACTGCGTGATCACCGTCGGCGAGCGGAATCATTTCAGGATTTCGCCTCGCTCGGCCGCCTCCGGCGATGGGATAGACTCCGCGGATGCGGGGGCGCGGCGGGATATCTTCGCGGCAGGGGCTGCAGCGGCGGCCGCCACGGAGCAACGCGGTGCTGGCGATGACCGCGATGGCTCTCGGGCTCTCAGGCTGCACTTCCACGCCGCGGAACGGGGCTGCATCCCCACGCGAGTATTGCGTCGCCGGCCACGGTTGCTATCGCGTGCTCGCCTCGGCAAGGGGCTACAGCGCCAGGGGAACGGCCTCCTGGTATGGCGTTGACGATGCCGGCCGGGCCACCGCGAGCGGCGCACCCTTCGATCCGTATGCCATGCGTGTCGCGCAAAAAACCCTGCCCTTCGGTACCTGGGTCACAATCCGCAATCTGCGCAACGGGCGCGAGGCGGTGGCCATGGTCGATGACCGCGGGCCGTTTTATGACGGCCGTATCCTCGATGCCACGCCGGCCGTGGCCCATCAGCTCGGATTTTACGGCGACGGCACCGCGCCGGTGCGAATGACGGTCGTGCCGATCTCGGACCTCAGCGCCGCGCAGCGCCAGGCGGCACGCGACGACGAGCGCAGGGCCATCGTCTACGCGCGCCGGCACCCGCATGCCATTCTCGCGGAAGCCGGGCACTTCGCGCTGCGGGGTGTCATCGACATCACCGCGACGGGATTTAAGATCGTGGTGGGCGTGGTCCGCGGCGTTCTCTACCTCGGATACGACGCGCTGAAGCACTTGTGATCGGCTCACCGCCGTCAGCCGCGCGAAAGCGACGCCGCACGCGGCCTTCCCGCCCCGGGATTGCGGCCGCCCGGCTCACGTCCAGCCCAGAGACTCCCAGAACCTGAGCTCCTCGCCATTCGGGTCCGTCGCCACCCCGCAGCGGGCGTTCAGCAGCATCACCGCGCGCGTGGCCGCATCGTAGCGCGGCCAGGCAGGCTGGCCTGGCGCGGAAGGAACACCGGAGCGCGCGAAACTGCTGAAATAGCCGCTCATCGCGCTGGAGGTCGCCGCCAGCCCGGGGCCGTTGCCCTGCAGATCCAGCATCCGGTAGTTGTAGAACGCGATGGCGATGTCGCTGGCGTGACAGGCCCGCAGCGTCCAATCGGTCCCTTTTATCGGCACGTTCGAGCGGAAGTCGTCGCGATAGCGGTACACCGGCGCGGGCTGCAGCGACTTGCGGTCCGCCGTGAGCGCCGTGTTGTTGCCCATGAACGTGGCGGTCTCGATGGCGATCTCGCGCTCGACCGGCGTGGCCTGCGGCATGATCCGGCGATAGAAGGCGAGAGCGCGGTCGGCCGTATCTCCCAGCTGACGGCGCACCCGCGCAGCCACCTGCGCGGCGTCGGCGTGGAAATATTCGGGCTCGTCGCGGTGAAAGAACACGGCCTCATCGTGCGTATTGCCGATGAGCAGCGGCACGGCCGCGGCGAGCGCCGGGGCCGCGGGCTCGAACGGATCGCGCGGCAGGCAGGCCCCGTCCACGACCGGTCCCCAGTCGCCCGGTTGCTTGGCCCGCATCGCGGCGATGCCGGGCGGAGGATTCGGGTGGTCGGCGAGCCAGCCCGGAGTCGGAACCGACAGCGGACCGCGGCGATCGT
Source organism: Gammaproteobacteria bacterium (assembly GCA_027306985.1). Lineage (GTDB taxonomy): Bacteria > Pseudomonadota > Gammaproteobacteria > Steroidobacterales > Steroidobacteraceae > 13-2-20CM-66-19. Next base: position 6,090 of record DAHUXV010000012.1, read on the forward strand.
CGGCGGCGAGCTGCAGGGCGATGAGCCTGCTCGCCGGTACATCGGCGAGCCGCGCCCACTCGCGCGGCGAGAGCCCGAGGCCGGCGAGCAGCCGCCGAGCGGTTTCCGTGGCGATGTCCTTCGGTATGCCGTGCAGCATGGCGCCGCTTTGAATCCCGGCCTTGTGCAGCAGGCCGTGCGCGGCCGGCATCGCCATGAGCGTGGCGGTCTTCATGCCGCCGCCCGACTCCCCGAACACCATCACGTTGCCGGCGTCGCCGCCGAAGGCGGCGATGTTCGCCCGGACCCAGCGCAGGGCGGCGACGATGTCGAGCATGCCCTGGTTGCCCGAGGTGGCGTACTCGCTCCCGCCCAGCTCCCCGAGGTAGAGATAGCCGAGAAGGCCCAGTCTGTGATTGATGGACACGACCACGACGTCATACGCCGCGGCGAGGTGCGCGCCGTCCTGGATGCTCTGACCGCCGGACCCGGTCTCGAATCCGCCGCCGTGGCAGTAGAACATCACCGGCCGCCTGCCGCCGTCGTTGACCGCCGGCGTCCAGACGTTGAGCACCAGGCAATTCTCGCTGTAGGGAGGCTCATGCTCGCCGTAGGTGGTTCCCGGTCCTTGCATCGCGGGCGGCCCGAGGCGGGTGGCGTCCCGCACCCCCGTCCATGGCGTGACTTCGGGCGCCTCCTTGAAGCGATTGCGGCCCGAGACCGATCCGGCGTATGGAATCCCCTTGAAGGCCAGCGCGCCGCGGCTGTGGCCGCCGCGGATGCGGCCGCTGTCGGTTTCGACCTCGACGAAGGGACCCACCGTCTGAGTGGGCCATGCCGGCGTGTCGGCGCGTGCCGCAAGCCACAGGCATGGCGCGACGACTGCCGCCGCGCCGGCCTTCAGGAGCGCACGCCGATCGAAAGACTGTGTCATGTCCGCCGCCGTTGTTTTTGGTAGCGCTACCACTGTAGCACGGCCGCGCGGCCGCCACAAAAGGCCCGGCTGTGGCCGAAGGCCGCGCGCGGCTGCGCCTGCGCCCGGTCGCGCATGCGCCGTTCGGGGCTCGGGGGCCGCCCGCTGACACGAAGCGGCAGCGCCGATCCCTCCAGCGCACCCGACCCGGCGTAGAATCTGCGACAGAAGGCGCGCCCGCGCGCCGCGAAGATGATGCTCGCCGGTGAGACAGGCATCCGCAACCCGACGCTATCTGACGGTGGTGCTGCTGGCGGCGCTGCTCGTGCCCGTATCACCGCGGCTGTACTCGGCTGCCGGCAAGCCGCTGACGGCGATCCTGATAGTGGCTCGAAGCGTCGTGTCGGATCCCAACTTCGCCGGCTCCATCGTGCTCGTGATGAACAACATCGGGCCCGCTCCCGTCGGCATCATCGTCAACAGGCCGATGCCGCTCGCCGTTGCCCGCGTCTTTCCGCAGCTCAAGCGTCTCGCTCGGGCGCACGCCAGGGTCTATTACGGCGGCCCCGTCGGATTCGGCAGGGTGTGGTACCTGTTCCGGGCCAGGAGGGCGCCCGCGAATGCCGTCCCGGTGTGCGATGGGGTCTACGTCGGCTCGGACCGCAAGCTGCTGCTGCGGCTGCTGTCGCGCAAGCATCCGATGCGGGGTCTGCGGATCTTCGTCGGACACGCGGGCTGGGCGCCCGGTCAGCTGCAGGCGGAGATCGAAGGGGGCGGCTGGGCCCCCCGCCGTGCCGACGCGGAGTCGATCTTCCATCCCAAGCCGCTGCGTCCGTGGCCCTCGCCCCGGGGTCGCAAGGGCGGGACCTGACCCGGGACCGTCCGCTCAATGCGCCTGCGGCGGCGTGAGCTGCACCTCAAGCCAGCCCGGCTGGCGCGCGGGCCCACGCGGCCGCGACCCGCGGTCCCGCAGTCCGCCGGCTCAGCCGCCCGCGGGCGTGCCGCCCGAGCTGGCGCGGATGAACTGCGCGATGTTGTGATGCAGCTGCGGCAACGCCTGGGGCGCCACGTAGATCATGTGACCGGTGTGGTAGAAGCGGTATTCGATGTTCTTCTGCAGCTTCGCCGCCATCGGCAGCTGCTGCATCTGATACTCCGCCGCGTAGTACGGCGTCGCCAGGTCGAAATAGCCGCAGTTGACCAGCACCTTCAGGTCCGGATTGACCGTCATCGCGGCGGCCAGGTCCGGCAGGACGTTGGTCGAGGTGTAGGTGGGCGAGCTCTGCCCGGGCGGCGTGTGGAGGAAGCTCCACTGGCTGTTGATGCTGAGGGAGAGAAACTCGTAGTGATGATCGCCGCCGAAGTGCAGCGTGGTGCGGATGTAGTCGTTGAGCGCCGAGGTATAGGCCGACCCGATGGCGGCGATCTGCGGGTCGTACTCGGCGTATTCCGCCAGCGGGTCCATGGTGGGCCCGGAGAAGCGCGCATCCAGCCGCCCCGTGGTCTCATCGCGCGGCAGGAGCAGCTCCTGCTCGAACTGCGGCCCGACGACGCGCAGGTCGGCCTTGAGGATGTAGCTCTCGGGCAGGCCCGTATACCGGGCCATCTGCGCCGCGATGCTCTGCTTGCGCGATTGCGACAGCGTGCTGCCCTCGTTGAGGGCCTGCAGGTAAGGACCCATCGCCCAGGCCTGCACCTGATCCAGCCACGGGTGCAGCCCCGGGGGACGCTGCGGCAACAGTTTGTGATACCAGGCGACGGCCGCGTAGGTCGGCAGCGCCAGCGCGTAGGGCAGATTGATGCCCGGATTGAGGCTCGCCGAGTCGATGCTGGTATCGAAGTTGAGGATGGTCGACAGCAGCACGATGCCGTTCAGGTCGATGTTGTCGTTCTGCTCCAGCACGTTGGCCACCGCGGCGGACCGCGTCGTGCCGTAGCTCTCGCCGATCAGATACTTCGGCGAATTCCACCGGCCGTACCGGGAGAGGAACTGGCTGATGAACTGCGCGAACGCCTTCGCATCCGGGTCGACCCCGTAGAAGCCCTTCGGCGTGCCGGCCCCGCCGTCGTCCTTGCCCAGAATGCGGCTGAAGCCCGTGCCCATCGCATCCACGAACACGAGATCGCTGACGTCGAGCAGGCTGTATGGGTTGGCGACCAGACGATAGGGCGCCGGTGGCGTATGGGTGTGACTCTCCGTGACCACCCGCATCGGCCCGAACGCGCCGATGTGCAGGGGAGCCGACGAGCCGCCCGGACCGCCGTTGTAGAGGAACGCGATCGGCCGGTGCGAGGGATCGCCGCCCTTCTTGAAGTACGCGACGTAGAACATCTCGCCGGTCGGCTTGCCCTTCTTGTCGCGCAGGATCAGTGTCGCCGCGTCCGCCGTGTAGCGGATCCGCTTGCCGCCGACCGTCACCTGGCCCTGGGTCGTGACGCTGTGTGGTGTTGCCCAATAATCGCCGGGGCTCGCCGGCTTGGACGCGCCAGGCTTCGCTGCGGGCGCCGCAAGCGCAGTCCCGGATGACAGCGCAACCGTGAGCAACAGCGTGAGCGATCGGATACGGAAAACGGGCATACGACCTCCGTGAGCGGCGACCTGAGCGTGCCGCAGCGGCTGGATCGTAGCACTTAACCGCTGGCGTAGCCGTTGCCTCATCCGAGCGGGGCCCCCGGCCCGACGCGGCTCCCGTCGGGCCCGCGCGAGGCCCGGCGCGTGACCCGCTAGCGCCCGTCCGGGACGCACGGCCCTCAGATCGGCCTTCGAGGGCGGCGCACCGCTGCTCTTCGGGGCGATGTCGGGGTGGCTGGGCGGCGGTCAGCGCGGCCTCATGTGGACGTTCCGGCTCATGCTCATCCCGATGCGGGTCGCGAGCCTGCTCGGCGTCACGGCCCGCAGAGCCTACCTGCGCGGCGTTGCCACCGCCGCCGCGTCGATGCGCGCGTGCAAGTCGTAGGTATCGCTGGCGGTGATCTCGACCTCGGCCCAGTCCCCCGGCCGCAGCCCGTCCGCAGCGGCGATCCGCACGACGCCGTCGATCTCCGGCGCATCCGCTTCGCTGCGGGCGACCGCGCCGTCGTCGCCGACCGCATCCACCAGCACCCGCATGCGCGTGCCGACGCGCCGCGCGAGACGTCGTGCGCTGATGGCCGCCGCGCGCTCCATGAAACGGGCGTAGCGCTCTTCCTGGACCTCGGCCGGCACGTGCCCGCCGAGCGCATTCGCGGGAGCGCCTTCGACCGGCGAGTACTTGAAGCAGCCGACGCGGTCGAGCTGCGCCTCCTCGAGCCACTCGAGCAGCTCCTCGAACTCCCCCGGCGTCTCCCCCGGGAATCCCACGATGAACGTGCTGCGCAGCGTCAGGTCGGGGCACTGCTTGCGCCACCCGGCAATGCGCCGCAGCACATCCTCCGAGTGAGCGGGGCGGCGCATGCGCTTCAGCACCGAGGGGCTGCCGTGTTGGAACGGAATGTCGAGGTAGGGCAGGACGCGCCGCTGCGCCATCAGCGGAATGACTTCATCGACGTGGGGATACGGATAGACGTAGTGCAGCCGCACCCAGATGCCGAGGGTCCCCAGGCCGCGCGCGAGGTCGATGAATCGCGTCCGGTATTCCTCGTCGCGCCATGAAGCGGGCGCGTAACGGATGTCCGCGCCGTAGGCGCTGGTGTCCTGCGAGATGACCAGGAGCTCCCGGACTCCCGCGGCGGCCAGCCGCTCCGCTTCGCGCAGCACCTCGTCGATCGGGCGGCTCGCGAGCCGGCCGCGCAGCGCCGGAATGATGCAGAAGCTGCACTTGTTGTTGCAGCCCTCGGAGATCTTCAGATACGCGTAGTGGCGCGGGGTCAGCCGCACGCCCTGGGGCGGCACCAGGTCGAGGAACGGATCGTGTCGCGGCGGCAGATGCTGGTGAACGGCCGACATCACCTCGGCGTAGGTCTGCGGCCCCGTGACCTTGAGCACGCGCGGATGCCGCTCCAGGATCCGCTGCGGCCGGGCGCCGAGGCAGCCGGTCACGATCACCTTGCCGTTGCGCTCCAGGGCCTCGCCGATCGTCTGCAGCGACTCGTCCACCGCCGCATCGATGAAGCCGCAGGTGTTGACCACGACGAGGTCCGCCTGCTCATAGGTCGGCGCGACCTCATACCCCTCCGAGCGCAGCGAGGTCAGAATGCGCTCGGAGTCGACCAGCGCCTTGGGACAGCCCAGGCTGACGAAGCCGATTTTCGGTATGCGCTCGCGCGCCTGCGCGCGTCGCCTGATGGCGGGAGGGGGGGCCATGACGGAGGTTCCGGGAGGGGCGCGAAGCCTACCTGCCGCGCCCCGCGCCCGCAACACCGGCAAGGCTCATCGGCCGCTCACCGGCCGTAGAGCGTCACGATCCCGGCCTGCGCCAGGGTGTCGGCGCGCACCCTGGCCGCGACCTCCCCCGGGCTGGCGTCGGCGCCGAGCCCCAGCCTGGCCCGGCTCAGGGCATAGATCGTCACGCGATAATGGTGCGGCGGCCCGGGCGGTGGACACGGTCCGCCGTAGCCCCGCGACCCGAAATCGTTGCGGACCTCGATCGCGCCGTGGGGCAGCAGATGCCTTGCCGGGTCGCCGGCGCCGGCAGGGAGGGAGCCGGAGCGTGCGGGGATGTCGAAGACGGCCCAGTGCCACCAGCCTCCCGGGGCGTCCGAATCGAACATCAGGACTGCGAAGCTGCGCGTGCCCGCGGGCGGATGACTCCAGAAAAGCGCAGGCGACACATTGCCGCCGTGACAGCCGGACCGGTCGTAGACCTGGGCGCGCGAGATCCTCTTGCCCGGGGCGAGCTCGGGGCTGCGCAGCGCGAGCCGTGACGGGATGGCGGCCCGGGCTGCGAGGGCCGCCGCCGGCGAAGCGGCGGCCAGCGCCGCGGCGAGCACGAGCGCGGCGCGCCGATCGCTGAAGGCGAACCCCGTTTGCCGCATGCCAGGAACCTCTCCCCGCCGGCCGCCCGATCGGTGCAGTGTGCAGCTCCGGGCGTCATCCGGCAAACTGTGCCCATGACGACCTCGGGGAAAACAGCCCTGGTCACGGGCTCGACCGACGGTCTCGGCCGCGCGGTGGCGCGCGCGCTCGCCGCCGGCGGATACCGGGTGTTGATCCACGGCCGCGACGCGCAGCGGGGCGAGGATCTCGTGCGCGAGATCGCCGCGCGCGGCGGCTCGGCCCGCTTTCACCCCGCCGACTTCGCGTCCCTGGCGCAGGTGCGCGATCTGGCCGACGGCATCCGCCGCGAGCACCAGGCTCTGCACCTGCTCATCAACAATGCCGGCATCGGCACCGGCGAGGGCGGCGGCCGGCCGGCGCCGCGGCGGACGAGCGCCGACGGACACGAGCTGAGATTCGCGGTCAACTACCTCGCCGGCTACCTGCTGACGAGGCTCCTGCTGCCGCTGCTCGTGCGCGGCGCTCCGGCGCGCATCGTCAACGTCGCCTCGGCGGGCCAGTATCCGCTCGATTTCGACAACCTCATGCTGACACGCGCCTACAGCGGGATGCGCGCGTACGCGCAGAGCAAGCTGGCGCAGATCATGCTGACCTTCGACCTGGCGGCGCCGCTGCGCGAGAGCGGCGTGACGGTCAACTGCCTGCACCCGGCGACCTACATGGACACCACGATGGTGCGCCTGGCCGGCGTGGAGCCCGTGAGCACGGTCGCGCAGGGAGCCGAGGCCGTGATGCGCCTTGCCCTCGCCCCGCAGCTCGAGGGCCGCACGGGCGAGTACTTCGACGGCCTGCATCCCGCCCGGGCGAATGCCCAGGCGTACGACACACAGGCCCGGCGCCGGCTCGCCGAAGTCAGCGCCCGTCTCACCGGAATGGATCCGCTTCCCGAGGCCCCGTAGGCGGGTGGGCGGATCGCCCATCGACCTCAGTCGATCCTGAGGTCCTGGCAGGGTCGCACGGGCCGCCGAGGACGGCCACCCCGGGGCTCGCGCGGCGCATGGATTGCGCAGCGCAATGCCCGGATCCGGCGCTTCATACTAGAATTCGAGGCCGTTTCGCAGGGGGGGACACATGGCAGTCGAGAGGCCCGCGGTGGCGTTCGACCGGGATTACTACCGCCGCTACTACTATGACCCGCGCACGGCGGTCACGACCCGCAAGGAGATGCAGGCCCGCGCGCGTCTCATCGCGGCCTTCACGGAACACGTCGGCCTGCCGGTTCGCAG
>DAHUXV010000265.1 GCA_027306985.1 Gammaproteobacteria bacterium
GCCGTCGGGCCAATACCCTCACCTCCCAGCCGCAACGGAGCGCGAGGGGCAGCAGGGCGCGGCTGGCGGCGAAGAGGACCTCGTCGATGCCGTATAGGAGCCCGGTCTCGATCACCCCGCAGATGACTTCCCAGAGGAGCGCATGCCGCCTATCACGGCCCCGTACTCCCGGTGCCGTACAGAACCGCGAGGCCTCCCACACTGTGGGTCCTCGCGGCATCCTCTCTCGGGCGGCGGCATCGAACAGGTCACACATCAGGTGCGGTCCGGTCGTCGTGAGCAGCCGGACGGAGGCCAGCACGGGTCCGTCGGGCCGATCCTTGGCCAGAAGGTAGAGGGTGTCGCCCCGGTCGTATGCGTCCATCTCCATGTCGCCGACGACGGGAATCCTCCATCCCGCCCTGTCCACGAATACAGCCTTGCGCTGGCGGCACATCTGTACGAGGTCCGCCTGGAAGAGCCTGTGGTTCTGGGCATTGACGACGAAGATCATCCTTTGCTCCTCACCTCCGTGGGTGAGGAGCATGTGGGAACGGGCAGAGTTGCGGAATACCCCTGATCAGGGGTATTCCGCAGCGGACCGGGCAGGCGGGTTTCCGCGGAGGTCTCTACTGATCGCCGTTGGAAGGCGGACCCTCTCTCGCGGGAGGCCTGTCGCCGAATGCGATCTGCCCGGTCTCAAGCGCCCAGATGATGGCTTGAACGCGGGTTCTCACTCCCAGCCGTTGCATGAGCCGTTTGAAATAGGAGTGCACCGTCTCCGGACTGAGATCCAGCAATCGTCCAATCGTCCAGTCATCCTTGCCCTGGGCTGCCAGGCTCAAGCACTGGCGCTCGCGCCGGGTCAGCTCGATGCGCGCTGCCGTGGGTCGGGGGGCGACAGCGCGTGATGCGAAGAAGTAGAGGTAGCTCGCGAGGACTTCGACGGCGAGGTAGTTTCGTGCTGTGAGATGCTCACTGTCCGGGATCACCGAACAGGAGGCTCGCAGCGAGCCCGGAGCCCAGGAGAGATGAATGGGTATCGTATAGCCGTGGATGATCCCGTACCCTGCGGCATCCGCCATCATCGTCCTCTGCGACTTCGTCAGCGGGACGGACTGAAGGGCGGTGTCCCAGAAGAACGGCAATGGATTGGATTCCGCGCGCTTCAACACGGGGTCCATCGCGTATAGCTTCGCTTCGCTGTACGTACGCACCCACCCTTGCGGGTAGTTGTGCAGCATGATGGCTTCCGCGGGAGGGTGGAACGGATCCACGTGCGCGCAGCAGGCGAAATTGCGAAAGCCCAGCGCCTGGGTCGCCTTGAGGAATTCCGCGGCCATTCGCTCGAGCGACGGCGATTCCGTCGCTGCGCACTCCAGAAATCCCTGAACCACATCGAACTGATTCATAGTCCGTATTCCTCCTTCGGCGCTTTCGGCGCCGAACCCTCGAGACCGGAGGTCTTGGGGAATGTCTGACCGAGAGGTTCTCGCGCCCCGCAGTCTAATGGCAAAACCGACGGGGGGCGACCCGTCTTTAGATGGGATTGACCGCCCGCTTCAGTGGGATTACATGCTGTCGGGGAACTGAGCATTTGTCTGGGATCAGGTTTGTCCCGGGAGGTCGGCGATGGTAAGTTTCTGGATGCGGTCTGGAGATCTCAAGGAGCTGACGAGCTATCCGCAGTGGCTGCAGGAGCTCGTCATCGACATGCACGATTCGAGGGAGCGGGTGTCGAGACATCTTCTCTTCCAACAGATGCGGGACGCGACCCTGCCGGGCGCGGCGGCCCGGAATTTCTTCATCCGGGTCTGGCCGGTGATCGAGCAGTTTCCGCAGTACATGGGCCGCAACCTCGGCAAGCTGGAGTACGGCAAGCCGGGTCACGATCTGGCGCGGGCGTTCCTGACGAGGAACGTGCGCGTGGAACAGAACCATGCGGACTATTGGGCGGAGTGGGCCGAGGCGAGCGGAGTCCCGCGTGAGGATCTGCTCAAAGGCTCCGAGGCGCCGGCCTCGGCGGCGCTCCCGCACTGGTGCTGGTACGTGTGCGACCGCGATTCGCTCGCGATCGCGATCGCGGCCACCAACTATGCGATCGAGGGGGTCACGGGGGAGTGGGCGCACCTGGTGTGCTCCTCGGACCGCTACGCGCAGTCGCTGCCGCAGGAGCGGCGCAAGTCGGGCATGCGCTGGCTTCGGGCTCACGCTCACTACGACGACGCCCATCCGTGGGAGGCGCTGGAGATCGTCGCCACGATCCTCGGCGCGCACCCGAGCGCCGCGGAAATCAGCCAGGTCCGCGCCGCCTTGAGGAGAAGCTACGAGTACATGCGGCTGACGCTCGAGGACTGCCTGGTGGAGGACGGGACGGGAGATCCTGCGCGGGTGGCGTCAGAGGAGCGCGCCGCTTGAGTGTCGACGGTGCGGGCTCGCAGACGCCATCGAAGAGCCAGCCCGTGCGGGGAGCTCCCATGAGCCGCGATGAATTCGTGGGCTACCTCGCATCGACGGCGGAAGCGCTCAAGATCCCGCTGCACCGTGCCGGGGAGCTGGTTGGATTGCCGCGGGAGTTCCATCAGGCCCTGGCGGTGGCGCGGCTTCTCGATGCGCTCGGCCAGCCGGCACCGTCGAGCGAGCTGCTGCGCACCTGGTACGGACGGGCCGCGTGGGCGAGCGCGGAGGCGGCCCGGTGGGTTTACGGCGTGGTCGGGTCGCTGAGGGACCCGGATCTCGAGCAGCTCGACCTGGGGGAGCTCCTGTCGTTCTGGGTACGGTTCGATACCTGGGGTGCCGCGGCGCATGCGCTGGCCAGGGATGTCAGGCGGCAATTGCGTGCGGCACCCTAGGGACCGCATTCGTCAGGTGCCGTCGGTATCGTCCTCGGAGACTTGTCGCTCGGCAATGATCTTGGCGGCAAGCGCCGCATCCTGCACACGCATCGTGGGCTCCGAGCTCTCGGGCGTATGGTGTTCCCCTGGGGGCGTGTCGGAAACGGGGAGCCGGACGATGAAGGTCGCTCCGGTTCCCTCACCCTCGCTCAGCGCTTCGATCTGGCCGCCGTGCAATTCCACGAGTCGCCGGGTGATGGATAGGCCGAGCCCGAGGCCGCCGTCATCCTCGGGGGCCCGTTCTCCCTGCCAGTACCGCTCGAATACGTGCGGCAGGGCTTCCGGCCGGATCCCGCGGCCGGTATCGCTTACGCGCAACTCGACGACATCTCCCCGCCGCGCGCAGGAGACATCGATCCGTCCGCCCGCGGGGGTGTAGCGGATCGCATTGGAGAGCAGGTTCGCCAGGATCTGCTGCAGACGGTCCATGTCCACCTTCGCAGGTCCGCTCGCGGGCTGCAGCGACTGCTGCAGCGTGATTCGCTTCTTTGCGATCGCCGGCCCGAAGGCCTCGACGACCGCGGCGACGAGTGGCCCAAGGGTGGCGAAGGCGAGCGGCTCGATGCGCATGCGTTCCGAGGCGCCCCGCGCGACATCGTACAAGTCCTCGGACAGGCGGCGCAGCGCGCGCGCCGTGAGCTGCAGGACGTCGAGCGAGGCGAGCATCTTCGCCCGTGTCAGCTTCTCGCTCTGCATGAACTCGACCCATGCGAAGAGCGCAGCGACCGGAGAGCGCAGCTCGTGCGCGAGGGCGGCGAAGAACTCCTCGCGCGCCTGGACGGTCTGCTCGGCCTGCGCTCTCGCCCGCCGCTCCGCGGCGCGCTGTCTCGCCTGGGCGAGGAGGGTCTCGATCCGCGCGACGAGCTCGCGTTGCGAGAAGGGCTTCACCAGATAGTCGTTGGCGCCCGCCTGCAGCCCCTCGACGGAGGGTTCCTCCCCCGCGCGGGCGGACAGCAGCAGGACCGGGAGCTCCGCTGTCGAGGCATCCGCCCGCAAGGTCCTCAACATCTCGAGCCCGTCCATGCGCGGCATCATGATGTCTGCGATCACGACATCCGGGGCGCGGTACCGGATGCGCTCGATGGCCTCCATGCCGTCAGCTGCGGTCTCGACTTCCCACCGATAGTGGAGAATGCGCGACAGGAACTGGCGCATCTGCGCGTTGTCCTCGGCGACCAGGATGCGCTCGCGCACGGCGGGCGGGCTCCCGGCGCCGGCATCACGAACCGCATCGGCGCCGCTCCCTCGAGGCGCGCCGGCACGCTGGGTCTCGAGCCACCCGAGCGCCTCGTCGAGGTACGGCTCCACGCCCGGGTTCAAGGAGGGCAGGGTGCGTCCGGTTCCTACCCGCTCGCGCGGCAAATGGGCGAAGCCGCTGGGAATGCGCACGATGATCGTGGTTCCCGCGCCGAGCTCGCTGCGCGCCTCGACCGTGCCGCCGTGGAGCCTCGTGAGCTCCTGGACGAGCGACAGGCCTATGCCGGTGCCCTCGACGGTTCGCGCACGGGCGGCCGGCACTCTGGCGAAGCGCTGGAAAATGCGCGGCAGATCCTCACTCGCGATGCCGCAGCCGGTATCGGCGACCTCCAGCTCGAAGCCCTCGCTCCCCGCCCGCAGCGTTACCGTGACCTGACCTTCGAGCGTGAATTTCAGGGCGTTTGACAGCAGGTTGTGGACGACAGTTGCCCACATGTCGCGATCGACATAAGCCGGCTCGGCGACTGCGGGGCAGTCGACGGCGAGGGTCACGTGCGCGAAATCGAAGACGGAGCGGAACATTCCGGCGAGGTCGGCCGTGTAGAGTGACAGGTTGGTCGGCAGATAGCGGGCGTCGGTCCTGCCGGCTTCGAGTCGCGAGAACTCGAGCAGCGAATTGATGAGCTTGAGCAGCCGGCCGCCGGCCTGACGGGCGGTCTCGAGCATCTCACGCTGTCCCGGCTCCAGCGCGGCGCGCTCGATCACCTGCCGCAGCGGCTCGAGCAGCAGGGTAAGAGGCGTGCGCAGCTCGTGGCTGATGTTGCTGAAGAACACCGTCTTGGCGCGATCGAGCGCCGCGATCTCGAGCGCCCGCTCCTCGGCGAGCTGCTTCATCCGCGCGCTGCCGACGGCCTTCTCCAGATGGGTCGCGACGAGCTTGTGGAAATCGGTCGATTCCAGAGCGGGGCGCATCGGGTTGAGGCCGGCCACGAGGATGCCCGCGGGAACGTCGGTGCCGCCGCTCGCGACCGGCACCGCGATCGCCTGCTGCGGCCGCAGCTGCGGCCGGCGCAGGGCGGGCCCGATGAGTCCTCCCACGTCCTCGATGAGGGCAGTGCCGCCGCGGAAGGCGACGCCGGCGAGTCCCCAGGGATCCGCCACGGACTGCGCGGTGACGACCCGCGGGACGTCCGGCGGCACGCAAGTGAGTCCCGCGCTCGCGGTCATCTCCACGCGGCCGCTCTTGCGGTCGTAGAGGTAGAGCAGCGCGAAGGGCAGGTCGCGCTCCTGGCCTTCGAGCACCGTTGCGGCGAGGCAACAGGCTTCCTGTGGGGAGTCCGCGGCGCTACAACCGGTGGCGAGCCGTCGCAGGCAGTCGATCTGCCGGCTCTTGATGACGAGATCAGTGTTCTCCGTGGCCGTACAGAGGATGCCGCTGGGGATGCCGCGGTCGTCGCGGACCGGCGCGAAGGAGAACCTCATGTAGGTCTCCTCCAGGTAGCCGCTGCGCAGCAGCGGCAGGAGCAGATCGATCTCCCCGGTCGGCACGCCCGTGGAGAGCGTATCGTTGAACCTCGATTCGAGGTACGGGCGCCAGATCTCCATCCAGACCTCCCTGACGGGCCGTCCGATCGCCGCCGGGTGACGGTCGGGGCCGCCGAGCGGGATGAACGCATCGTTGTAGAGGTAGGTCAGATCCGGGCCGAGCGCCAGAGCCGCGGGAAAGCTGGAGTCGAGTATGAGCTGCAGGGCGTTGCGCCAGGGGACCGGCCAGCCTTCAGGCGGCCCTATCGAGGTGACTGACCAGTCGAACTCCCGAAAGCGCCGCGCCATCTCGCCGGATGTCTGCTTCACGGTCCCCTCCTGGGCTCACGCCCCCCATAAAAGCATGATGGTGGCAGTCCCGTGAAAGACACCCTTTCCCCGGCTTTGTCAATCCCATCTAAAGACGGGGGGCGCCCGGTTCTGCGAGGACGGGTTGCCTGCTATAGTCGCGACAGAATCCGAGAAGAAAGGCCCACCCGACACCTGTCGGGGTGACAGGCCGGCCACGCGAAGCGTAGACTTGATGGTGGAGGCGCCCGATCCGATGTCGGGCAGGACGGAGCTCAGAATGAGCCGCACTCTGACCAGAGTGTATGTCGTGGATGACCAGCAGCCGCTGCGGGCGAGTCTCGTGCGTTTGCTCGTGCAGTCGGGCTATCGGGCGCAGACTTTCGCGAGCGCGGGTGCCTTCCTCCGCGCGCATCCCAAGCTTCTCCCCGGCTGCATCGTCCTGGACGTGTTCATGCGTGGCATGGATGGTCTCGAGTTGCAACGCAAATTGGCCACAGGCGGTTGCACATGGCCGGTGATCGTCATCACGGGCCGCGCCGACGTGTCCAACAGCAAGCGCGCCATCGAGGCCGGAGCGGTCGCGTTCCTGCAGAAGCCCGTGCGCCGCCTGGAGCTGTTGGCAGCCCTCGTGAAGGGCGAGTCCTACCTGCTCGGCGCCGCCGATCCCATCCGCGATCCGGAAGTGGTGCGACGAGCGGCGCGCCTGAGTCCCCGGGAGCGGGATGTCCTTCAGGGCATCCTGGACTTCATGATCAACAAGGAGATCGCCGCGAAGTTCGGCATCTCCGAGAGCGCCGTCAAGGGTTATCGCAGGACGGTCAGGAAGAAACTGGGCGCGAGAACGCCGGCGGAGCTCGTGATGCTGGCCATCCGGGCCGGCTTCGCGCCCGGGCGTCTGTAGCCGCGCCCTCAGTGATTGTCCCGCGGCACCCCGAACGTCTCGTCGATCTTCTGATACTTCACCGCCGGCTTCAGCACCATGCCGTCGCCGAGCTGGTCCACCATGCCCCGCTGGATCTCCTGCCACGGCGTCTGTGAGGGCGGGACGCGGTAGCCGTGCGCGGCCTCGAGGGCCTGGCGCCTCGCGGCGAGCTCCGCTTCCGGCACCAGCATGTTGACCTGCCGCTTGCGCAGGTCCACCCGCACCCGGTCGCCGGTCTTCAGGATGGCGAGCCCGCCTCCCGCCGCCGCTTCCGGCGAGGCGTTGAGGATGGAGGGCGAGCCCGAGGTCCCCGACTGGCGCCCGTCGCCGATGCAGGGGAGGGAGTTGATCCCCTGTTTGATGAGGTAGGCCGGCGGGCGCATGTTGACCACCTCCGCGGCCCCCGGATAGCCGATGGGCCCGGTGCCGCGGATGCAGAGCACCGTCCGGGTGTCGATGCCGAGCCGCGGGTCGTCGATGCGGGCGTGGTAGTCCTCCGGCCCGTCGAACACCACCGCCCGCGCCTCGAAGGCTTCCGGGTCGGCGGGATTGGCGAAATACCGCTGGCGGAAATCCTCCGAGATCACGCTCGTCTTCATGATCGCGGAATCGAACAGGTTGCCGCTCAAGACCAGGAACCCGGAGTTGGCCTTGAGCGGCGTCGCGAACGGGCGGATGACGGCCGTGTCGGCGATCTCCCGCCCGCGGCAGTTCTCGCCCAGGGTGCGGCCGTTGACGGTGAGCGCCCCTTCGCGGATGAGGCCCTGCTTCATCAGCTCGTTGACGACCGCCGGCACGCCGCCCGCGTGATGATAGTCCTCGCCCAGGTACTCGCCCGCGGGCTGCAGGTTGACGAGGAGCGGCACCTCGTAGCCGTAGCGCTGCCAGTCCTCCAGGGTCAGCTCCACCCCCATGTGCCGGGCGATGGCCGCCAGGTGGATCGGGGCGTTGGTGGAGCCGCCGATGGCGGAGTTGACGACGATGGCGTTGAGGAACGCATCGCGGGTCATGATGGCCGAGGGTCTCAGGTCCTCGTGCACCATCCCCACGATGCGCTCGCCGGTGAGATAGGCGATCTGGCCGCGCTCCCGGTAAGGGGCCGGAATGGCGGCCGATCCCGGAAGCTGCATGCCGAGCGCCTCGGTCAGCGAGTTCATGGTCGTCGCCGTGCCCATGGTGTTGCAGTAGCCGGTGGATGGCGCGGAGGAGGCGACCAGCTCGATGAAGCCGGCGTAGTCGATCTCACCCGCCGCCAGCATCTGGCGCGCCTTCCATACGATGGTCCCGGAGCCGGTGCGCTCGCCGCGGTGCCAGCCGTTCAGCATCGGCCCCACCGAGAGCGCGATGGCGGGGATGTCGACCGTCGCGGCCGCCATGAGGCACGCCGGAGTCGTCTTGTCGCAGCCGATGGTGAGCACCACTCCATCGAGCGGATAGCCGTAGAGCACCTCGACCAGCCCGAGGTACGCCAAGTTGCGATCGAGGCTCGCGGTCGGGCGCTTGCCCGTCTCCTGGATGGGATGCACCGGGAACTCG
Source organism: Gammaproteobacteria bacterium (assembly GCA_027306985.1). GTDB lineage: Bacteria > Pseudomonadota > Gammaproteobacteria > Steroidobacterales > Steroidobacteraceae > 13-2-20CM-66-19. The sequence goes on from DAHUXV010000265.1 coordinate 8,365, forward strand.
ATGGGCACGCCGCCGGCGGCGCGGATGCCCGCGGCGATGCGCTCGGCCAGCACGAGGTGGTGGCGGTTGCAGGGCGAGAGGTCGGAGCCGGTCTGCGCGATCCCGATGATCGGCTTGCCCGATTTCAGCTCCTCGAGCGTCATGCCGTAGTTGAGGTACCGCTCCAGATAGAGCGCCGTCATGTCGGGGTTGGCGGGATTGTCGAACCAGGCGCGCGAGCGCAGGCGGCGTCCGCCGCCGCGCGTCTCGTCGCGTTGGCCGTTGGAGGGGCTCATCTTTTCTGTTGTCCTCGTTGCTTCTTGCGGGTGAGGTCGATCCGGCTCACCCCGATGTCGATCACTTTCAGGATGGCCGCCGCCGCGGCCTGGCTCTCGCCGCCCTCGATGGCATCGACGATGGCGGAGTGGCCGTTGACCGTCGCTTCATGATCCGCCGGATCGTCGACCGGGGAGCTGTGGGCGAAGGAGGCGACGAGCGCCGTCTCGATGACGCTCGCCATGGAGCGCATGAGCGGGTTGCCCGAGGCGCTGCCGATGGCGAGATGGAAGTCGAGATCCGCCTCGGCGAAGCTCTGGCGGGTGTGGTCGGTGCGCGCCATCTGCCGCACGCATTCG
>DAHUXV010000166.1 GCA_027306985.1 Gammaproteobacteria bacterium
GAGCTGCTCGAGCGCTTCGAGAGTGCCCTGAGCGTCGAGCTCCCCCCGAGCACTCTCGATTCCATCGATACCGTCAGCGACCTGATCGCCGTGATTCGCCGCGCGCCGCGGGCCGCGGGCGAAGCCGGCGGCCGCCCCGCCGCACGGACCGCCGTCCAAGCGGGGATCGCCGACCCGGCGGCGGCGGGCCTGCCCGTCGAGGCGCAGACTCTGGCGCAAGTCATGATCTGGCGCGCGCGCCGCCAGCCGCAGGCGGTCCACGCCACCGTCCTCGGCGACGCCGGGCCCGAGAGGCTCACCTATGGGGAGTTGCTCGAGGGTGCGCGGACGGTCGCCGCGGGACTCGAGTTGCGCGGCCTCGCGAGCGGCGCGGTCGTCGCGCTCATGCTGCCGACCTCGGTCGAGTACCTCCACGCCTTCTTCGGCGTGCTGCTCGCCGGCGCGATTCCCGTTCCTCTCTATCCTCCATCGCACCGCTCGCAGCTGGAAGAGCATGTCGAGCGGCATGTCGGGATCCTCGCCAACGCGGGCGCCGAGGTGCTGCTCACCTTCCCGGCGGCGCGGCCGCTCGCCAGCCGGCTGCAAGCGAAAGTGCCCGGATTGCGGCAGGTCCTGTGCACCGCGGAGCTCGCGCAGGGAGGGCGGACCGATCCCTCGACTCCCGCGGTCGCGGCGGACGCCACCGCGCTCCTGCAGTACACCTCCGGCAGCACCGGCTCGCCGAAGGGCGTCATGCTCACCCACGCGCAGCTGCTCGCCAACATTCGCGCCATGGGCGCCGCGATCGGCGCGAGCGAGCGCGATGTCTTCGTGAGCTGGCTGCCGCTCTATCACGACATGGGCCTCATCGGTGCCTGGCTCGGCTCCCTTTACTTCGGATGCCGTCTCGTCCTGCTGCCCCCGACCGCGTTCCTCGCCCGGCCCGTGCGGTGGCTGCGCGCGATTCACGAGCACCGTGGAACACTCTCCGCCGCGCCGAACTTCGGCTACGAGCTCGCCGCGCGGCGCGTGACGGACGATGAGTCGAAGAGCCTCGACCTCTCTTGCCTGCGCGTGACCTTCAACGGCGCGGAGCCCGTGATTGCGGACACGATCGCGCGGTTTCAACAGCGCTTCGCCGCTTGCGGCCTGCATCCTCAGGCGATGACGCCGGTATATGGTCTGGCCGAGGCGGGAGTGGGTCTCACATTTCCGGCGGTGGGCCGCGCGCCGGTGGTGGATCGCGTCGATCGCACGCTGCTCGGGCGAACCGGGGAGGCGCGCCAAGTGCCGCCGACGGCGGCGGATGCCGCGGCGTTCGTGTGTTGCGGCCGGCCGCTGCCTGGCTACCGGCTGCGGGTCGTGGACGAGCACGGCGCCGAGGTCGCCGACAGAATCGAAGGCAACCTGCAGTTCACGGGGCCTTCCGCCACGAGCGGCTACTACCGCAACGCCGCCGCCACCGCGAGCCTCTTCGCCGGCGAGTGGCGCAACACCGGCGACCGCGGCTATCTGGCGGGCGGCGAGCTCTACGTCACCGGCCGGGCGAAGGACATCATCATCCGCCGCGGGCAACACATCTACCCGGAAGGGATCGAGCGCGCGGTGGGCGAGATCGACGGCATCCGCCGCGGATGCGTCGCCGCGCTCGGGATGCGCGAGGGCTCGAGCGGCACCGAGCGGCTGATCGTCCTCGCGGAGACGCGCGAGACCGATCCTGAGCGCCGCCGGCAGCTCGAGCAGCGCATCACCCAGCGCGTTACCGGCATCATCGGGGAGCCCGCCGATGAGATCGGCCTGCTGCCGCCGCACTCCATCCTCAAGACATCGAGCGGCAAGCTGCGGCGCGCCGCGACGCGCCAGGCCTTCCTCGAAGGCTCGCTCGGGCATCGAGCGCGGGGATCCGCCCTCATCGCGCTCCGCGCCGCGCCGCAAGCGGCGCTCGGTGCCGTGCGCCGGCTGCTCGATGGGGCGCTTCAGGTCGCCTTCGGCTGCTACTCGTGGCTCGTGCTGCTCGTCTTCGCCGCTCCCGTGCTCCTGCTGACGATCCTCGCTCGCGATCCGGACCGGGCATGGCAGCTCAACCACGAGGCGGCAAGCCGGGCTCTGCGCTTCCTGCGGATGCCGATGACGGTCACCCTGGAGTCACCGGCCGCCCTGGCAACGCCCCACGTCATCGTGGCCAATCACGCGAGCTACGCCGACGGCATCGTCATCTGCGCCGCGCTCGCCGAGCCGCACCGCTTCGTCGCCAAGGCGGAGCTCGCCCGATCCCCGGTGCTCGGACATTACCTGCGCGCACTGCGGACGGTGTTCATCGAGCGGCTCGCGCAGCGCAGCCTCGCAGAGGTCGGCCGGGTCCGCGACGCGCTCGGCGGCGGGGATTCGCTCATCCTCTTTCCGGAGGGGACCTTCACGGCGGCAAGGGGGCTCTCGGCATTCCATCTGGGCGCCTTCCAGGCCGCGGTGACCGCCGGTATCCCCGTGATACCGCTCGCGATCTGCGGCACCCGCCCGCTGCTCAGGGCCGGTCGGTGGCTGCCCCGTCGCGCGCGGCTGCGCCTCGTCGCGGGCGCTGCGCTCCTCGCCCGAGAGGGAGAGGAGCCGTTTGCCGCGGCGGTGCGGCTGCGCGATGCCGCCCGCGCGCACATCCTGGGTCACTGCGAGGAGCCGGACCTGGCCGGCTGACCTCATCCCCCCGCCGGGTCTCAGCGGCTGTTCTCGAGCGCCCAGAGAACCGCGCGCTGTTGCAGCTCCGTGCCGTTGCGCAAATTGAGCTTCAGGCGGATCTTCTCGCGGTCCGATTCGATCGTGTGCACACTCAGGTGCAGCTCCACGGCGATCTCCCGGGTGGTGCGGCCACGGCCGATACGCTCGAACACCTGCAGCTCCCGGTCCGTCAATGCCGCGGGCCCCGGCGCCAGCTCGCGCAACAGGGCGCGATCGGCCAGCTGCTGGGTCACCGCGGCACTCATGAAGCGCTCCCCGCGCAGGACGGCGCGAATGGCCGCCACCACCGACGCCTGCAGCTCCTTGAAGCTCCTGGCCGATCCGCTGCTGCTCCAAGGTGGCGATGTGCAGGATTTCCTCCTGCAGCGCCTTGTCTTCGGTCAGATCGCCAAGGCAGCCGGCAGACCGTCCTTCCTGAGTCTGCGCGGCCGGACAGGCTGGCGGAATCCACCAGGACCGAATGGTGGCCGCCCCGATTCCCGGCGAGGTCCGCGCAGGTCGAGTATGAGCCGCTCGAGCATTCGCTCCGTCCTCGAGTGAAGATCGCGATCCGCGGAGCCAGCGGTCACCTGATCAGGGGATATCGAAGATTCCCGACTGGTCATGGAGGCGTGATCGGTCCTTAGCCGGCGCCCGCGTGCGGCCGAGCCGGCAGGATGAGGACGTGCCTTCGCGCCGGTCCCGCGCTCCCCGCGATCCGGTGGACTCCACCAGCGTCCCTGGTGACCCGCCCGATTCCCAACATCCACTCCGGGCGCGAGCATCAACTTATGCAACCGTCAGGTTGCAACCGCGTGTTGCGCGACTGCTCGCACCGAGGGCCATGCCGAATGTTGACCGTGCGCGCCGAACTCGCCCGCAGCGCCCTCGATGCGGCGCCCGACGCGATGATCATCATCGCGGCGCACACCACTCCCGATCTCCTCGTGGCCGACTGTCACCTCGGCCGCCGCGAGACCGGCACCCGGGTGATCGCCGCGGTCCGGCGGGCGGCCGGGGAGGACCGGCGCGCCATGCGGCTCACCGGTGACACCTCGACGTCGATCCGTGGGCTGCCGCGCGATCCTCACCTTCGCCTCGCCAGCAAGCCCCTGAACGCGCAGGAGCTCCGAGCCTGCTGCGGGAGTTGCCGGTTGTTGAATGATAGTCATTCACACCGTCGCCTCGGGGCGACGATTGCGGCTTTCCCGTATGGCCCGCGCAGTGTCAAGGTGCTCAGCTTCCCCTCCCATACGGTGTGCCCACCAGAGGCGGTTTCAGCCTTAACGTCTTTCCGTCCCTCGAGGGAGGGGATTCCCAGAGTCAGGAAGCTAACGCTCTAGCCCGGAAACAACCATGTATCCTTACCCAACGCACACTCGCAGTCGCAGTCGAAACCACCGTGCCGTTGCACTCGCTTTGCGCGAGCCGCCCGAGAAACTGTCGATCCCCTGCCGGTGGCCTCATGGCCGATATGCCAGCGAGCTGTATGTCGATCCAGCTCCGCGGCCCGTTGCAATAGGGAGGCGGCGCCTCCTCTCCAGCTTGAATGCCGGACTCTGCGCGCCGAGGATCGGATGACTTGCCAATGCGAATCAGGGGGCACGCAGCGACGGGAGGATCAGCCTTCCGTCCCACCGCTGAGTCAGGAAACGGTCGCAATGATCGCTCATGAGCTGCGTAGCCCGCTTGCCGTGATGTCGAACGTGCTGAAGGTGTGCCGGGCGAGCATCATGCCCCGGGCGATGCCGGCGGCCGGGGATGTCCTCAACCGCCAGGTGAACCGGGCATTGCGGCTCGTCAACGATCTGATGGATCTCTCCCGCCTCAGCGAGGAAGGGCTGAGCTTCGACCGATCCCCGGTCGAGCTGGGCCCTGTCGTGCGCAACGTCGCCCAGGATCTCGAGCCGGAATTGCGCGCCCGGCGGCACAGCCTCGTGCTGGAGCTCTCCGCCGAGGCGGTGTCGGTGCAGGGCGATGCGATCCGTCTGGAGCAGATCGTGGAGAACCTGCTCGAGAACAGCTGCAAATACTCTGCCGACGGCGGGCAGATCGAGCTGAGCTTGTCGCGCGAGGAGAGTCAGGCCGTGCTGTGCGTACGCGACAACGGCGCAGGCATCTGCGCCGAGGAGCTGCGGCACATCTTCGAGCCGTATTACCGCGGCGCGGGCTCCGCGCGCAGCTCGAGCGGCCTCGGTCTGGGCCTGACGCTCACGCAGCGCCTGGTGCGGCTGCACGGCGGCACGATCGAGGCGGAAAGTGACGGCGCCGGCTGCGGCAGCGTGTTCACCGTCAGGCTGCCCGCCGCTCCCGCTCCCGCTCCCGGGTGCGATTCGTCGCGGGATTGATCCTGGCGCCTGGCTGAAGAGGCGGCTTCTCGGCGCGGGCCCGACCCTCACCATCGGCGGCCCGTGTCGCACTGTCCGCCGCGCCATGCGTATTTGCGCCCGGCTCCGCCCCCGATGCATCATCCCGCGCCGTCGACTCGTCCCGACAGGCAAGGGGTGACTTCATGATTCGAAGAATGATCGTCCTCGGACTCGGATCGCTCGTGCTCACAGCCGCCGGCGCGGCCGCGCGCGCGGCCGACCTGCGGGCCGGCGAGGCGATCGTTCAGCGCACGTGCTACGCCTGCCACGGACTGAACGGAGTCAGCAGCATGTCGCTCTATCCGAATCTCGCGGGACAGAAGCAGGCGTACCTGGCAGCCCAGCTGCGCGCCTTCCGCGACGGCAGCCGGCAGAACCCGATCATGACCCTGATAGCCGCCCATCTCTCGGCCGCGCAGATAAAGGACGTCGCGGCGTATTTCGCTTCACTCGAGCCCAGCGGGCGCGCGACGTGCATCCCCCGCGGCGCGGCCGGACACCACCCTCCCGGCTAACGCGCCATCAGGGCGGCGAGCGCCTCCGGCCGCAGCAACTCGACGTGGCGCGCCCGCACGCAGATCCAGCTCGCGCGCCGCAAGGCGCCGAGCGAGCGGCTCACCGTCTCGAGCGTGAGACCCAGATGACGCGCGATGTCGCGCCTGCTAATGCTGAGCCGGAAATGCGTTGCCGACAGGTTGCGCCGCTCGAGCCTGCGTGACAGATCGACCAGGAAGCCGGCAAGCCGCGCGCGCGCATCGATCATGCTCATCTCGGCGCGCGCGCGCTGCGCCTCCTCGAGGGACCGCCCGAGCAGCCGGAGCATCTCGCGCCTGAGGCCCGGGAGCGTCTCCATCAGCAGCTCGAGCCGCCCGATCGGAATCCGGCAATAGCTCAGCGGCTCGAGCGCCACCACCTCGCAGCTGTGGCGGCCTTCGGCGAAGCCTTCGAGACCGGCAACCTCCCCGGGCAGGTGGAAGGCGCGCACGTATTCCTCACCGTCGCTCAATACGCCGCAGCTCTTCGCCGAGCCGCTGCGCACGACGTACAAGGCATCCATGCGCGCCCCGGCCCGGATGAGGCGCGCCCCGGCCCGCAGCTCCCGCCGCCGCTCCACGGCGCGGTCGAGGACGCGCTTCTCCTGCGCGGAAAGGTTGGCCGGCAGGCAGATCCGGGCCATGGCGCAGCGCTCGCAGGAAAGCTCGGTGCTCGACATGGCGTGACCGTCTCTATTGATCGCGATCAAATTTCGGGCCGGCGGCGGGCGCTACAGTGGCCCATGGCCTGGCCATTCCCATCATCTTCGCACGTCCCGGCGCGACGCGACCGTAAGCGTATTCGCGACAGCACTGCGGAAAGTGCGTATGGTCGTCTGCGCCGGATGATCCCCGAGCCCGAGTGGCTGCTGTTCGAGCCCCTGATTGCCGACATCGCACGGCTGAAGGCCGAGCGCAATGCGATCATTCTCGCTCACAATTATCAGACGCCGGAGATCTTCCACGGGGTCGCGGATTTTCGGGGCGATTCGCTCTCGCTCGCCCGCGAGGCGGCGGGAAGCGATGCCGAGGTGCTCGTGATGTGCGGCGTCCGCTTCATGGCCGAGACCGCCAAGCTGCTCAATCCCGACCGCATCGTTCTCTTGCCCGACGCCCGGGCCGGCTGCTCGCTCGCCGAGGCGATCGGCCCGCAGGACGTGCGCGAGCTGCGCCGCAGGCATCCCGGAGTGCCTGTCGTCTGCTACGTGAACACCTCGGCCGCGGTGAAAGCCGAGTGCGACGTCTGCTGCACCTCCGCGAACGCCGTCACCATCGTCGAATCGCTGGGCAGCCGGAGCGTCATATTCGTGCCGGATCAATATCTCGCCCGCTTCGTCGCCTCGCGGACGAAAGTCGAGGTGATCTCCTGGTCCGGTCATTGCGAGGTCCATCAGCGCTTCAAGGCCGCCGACATCGTCGAGTACCGGGCGCGCACCGGCGCGTATGTGCTCGCCCACCCTGAATGCCCGGAAGACGTACAGCTCGCGGCGGACTACGTCGGCTCGACGTCCGGCATGATCGCGGAGCTCGCGGCGCGGCGTCCCGGATCGGCCCTGCTGCTCACCGAATGCTCCATGTCGGACAACGTCGCGGCAGTGCACCCGGAAATCACCTTCCTGCGGCCCTGCAACCTCTGTGAGCACATGAAACGCATCACGCTCGCGAACATTCGCGAGTGCCTGCAGCGCCTCGACCCGCAGGTCGAAGTGCCGGAGGAGCAGGCCCCGAGAGCCCGCCGGGCGGTGCTGCGCATGCTCGAGCTCACCGCACCTGCCGCGGGCGCATGACGTGGAGCGGGCGGATACCGATGTCCTGATCGTCGGTGCGGGACTTGCCGGGCTTGCCGTCGCCCTCGCCACCAACGCGCGCCGCCGCGTCACGCTCCTGTGTCCCAACCCTCCCCCCGCCTCCATGGCGAGCGCGCTCGCGCAAGGCGGCATGGCCGCAGCGGTCGGCGCCGATGACCATCCGGCACTGCACGCCGCGGACACCATGCGGGCCGGGGCTGGCCAGAGCTGGCTGCCGGCCGTCGTATTGCTGTGCACTGAAGCGCCGGCCGCCGTCGCATGGCTCGAGGCACGGGGCGTTCGCTTCGACCGCGAGGGCGAGAGCCGGGCATTGCATCTCGAGGCGGCGCACGATCGAGCACGGATTCTGCACGTCGGCGGCGATGCGACCGGGGCGGCCCTGACGGGCGCGCTCCACCGCGCAGCGCTTGCGGCACCCAATGTCGAGATTCTGAGCGGCTTCACCGCCGTCTCCCTGGCGCGCGACAGCGCTCGGGCGTCCGGGGTGGTCGCGGTCGCCCGCGACGGGCGGCCGATTGCGATACGCGCGAACGACACGGTCCTCGCCACCGGAGGACTCGGCCAGCTCTACTCGCACACGACCAACCCCGCGTCCGCTTGCGGCGACGGGCTGGCGATGGCGCTGCGAGCCGGCGTACGCGTCAACGCGCTGGAATTCGTGCAGTTTCATCCGACCGCCCTCGCCTGCGCCGCGGACCCGCTCCCGCTCGTGACGGAAGCGCTGCGCGGCGCCGGCGCGGTGCTCGTCGACGAGGAGAGCCGGCAGTTCATGCAGAGCGTCCACCGGGACGGCGATCTGGCCCCAAGGGATGTCGTCGCGCGCGCGGTATGGACTCACGTCTCGCAAGGGCGCCGCGTTTGGCTCGATGCCACGGCGATCATGCGTGCCGAGAAGCGCGCCTTCCCGCGGGTGCGCGCGCTGTGCCTGACTCATCACATCGACCCGGAGCGCGATCCGATCCCGGTCGTGCCAGCCGCGCACTATCACATGGGCGGCATCGCGGTGAGCGTGGACGGGCACGCCAGTCTCCCCGGCCTCTGGGCCTGCGGGGAGGCGGCGTGCAGCGGTGTTCACGGCGCCAACCGCCTGGCGAGCAATTCCCTGCTCGAGGCCGTCGTGTTCGGTCGCCGGCTCGGCGCCGCGTTGTCGGCCGCGCGCGGATGGACACGGGTATCCCCCGTCCGGCCTGGCTTCGTACCTGACGAGAGCGCTTTGCAGCTCGATCCGAAAATCTGGCCGGAACTGCGTCGTCTCATGTGGATGCATGCCGGAATCGTCCGCGACGCACGCGGGCTGCTGGCAGGGCTCGACGAGCTCGCAACGCTGTACCGCCGCACGCCCCGGCAGCAGATCCTGCTGCGCGGCCGCCTGAGCCTGGCCAAGGGCCTGCTCACTGCCGCCTGGCTGCGCAAGGAAAGCTGCGGCGCGCATCTGCGCGCCGATGACAGAGCCGGCGCTCCCCGGCACGCCGTGCGCCAGCTGCCGATGCGTTTGCCGTCCGGCAGACCATGACGACGTGACTGAGCAGCAATTCGACTTCGCCGTGATCGGCGCCGGGATCGCAGGCGCCTCGTTCGCGGCTCGGGTCGCAGGGCGGTCCTCGGTCCTGCTCCTGGAGCGGGAGCCGTTTCCGGGCTATCACACCACGGGCCGCTCGGCGGCATTGTTCAACGAGATCTATGGCAACGAGGTGATCAGGGCCCTGACCCGAGCCAGCCGTTCCTTCTACGACGCTCCGCCCGATGGCTTCTCGCAGACCCCCCTGCTCGCCGAGCGAAGCGCCCTCCATGTCGGATTTCGCAACGAACGGGGTGCGCCCGCGTGTCCGCCATCCGCTGCGCCCGCACGGTCCATTGACCTCGCGCAAGCGCTCGACCGGGTGTCGATCCTCCGGCGCAGCGAGCTGGCCTGGGCCGTGCTGGATCCCAGCGCGCGCGATATCGATGTCAACGCGTTGCATCAGGGATTCCTGCGCGCGGCGAAGCGGGCGGGAGCGCAGCTCGTCACCGGCGCGGAACTCATTGCGCTGCAGCGCCTGGACGACTGGCGGCTCACGACGCGCGCAGGATCCTTCCGGGCCGCTGTCATCGTCAACGCCGCCGGCGCATGGGCCGACCGCGTGGCGGCCATGGCCGGCGCGGAGCCTCTCGGCCTCAGCCCGCTGCGCCGAACCGTCATCACCATCGATGCGCCGGCCGGAGCCGATGTCAGCCGCTGGCCCGCGGTGATCGCGGCCGATGAGACATTCTACTTCAAGCCCGCCGCCGGCCGCCTGCTGGCCACGCCGGCCGATGAGACCCCGAGCGATCCCTGTGACGCGCAACCCGACGAGCTCGACATCGCGGTGTGTGTCGATCGCCTGGAACGCGCGACCCGGCTCTCGATCCGGCGCGTCCTGAGCTCGTGGGCGGGCTTGCGAACCTTCGCCCCGGATCGCACGCCGGTGGTGGGATACGACTCGCAATGCGCGGCCTTCTTCTGGCTCGCCGGGCAAGGCGGTTACGGCATTCAGACCGCACCGGCCCTGTCGGAGGTGGCCGCGGCGCTCGCTTTGCGCGATCCCGTCCCGCCTCACGTCCGCGCGGAAGGATTGGATGCGAGGACGCTGAGCCCGCAGCGATTGCGAAGCTGAGACCGCCCCGGCCGCCAGCCGGCCCGCCCCCGGGTCGCGGATATTTGACCGGGATCAAAAATCCGCGCCACCCGGCGGCTAGGCTGGCGCATCCGAATCAGATACGAACCGAGCATGCGCCTGCTGTTGATCAATCCCAGGTCACCGGAGAGCTTCTGGTCATTCCGCTGGGCCGTGAGCGAGATCCTCCCCGGAAAGCGGGCGGTCAATCCGCCGCTCGGCCTCGCCACGCTCGCCGCGCTCTGCCCGCCCCATTGGCAGGTTCGCATCATCGACGAGAACGTCGAGCCGCTGCCGCTCGAGCCAGAGGCGGATCTCATCGGCATCGGCGGCATGGGCGTGCAGTTCCCCCGCCAGCGGGAGCTGCTCGAGTATTACCGCAGCCGCGGGTACTTCGTGGTCGCCGGCGGCAGCTATGCCTCGCTTTGCCCGGAGCGATATGAGCATCTGGCCGACGCGGTCGTTTCCGGCGAGGCGGAGCTGATCTGGCCGCGCTTCTGCGCCGATTACGAAGCCGGGTGCCCGCGGGCGCTCTACCGGGAAGACGGCACGATCGACCTGCGGACCTCCCCGACGCCTCGTTTCGACCTGCTCCAGCTGTCCCTTTACACGACCGCAACCCTGCAGTTCTCCCGCGGCTGCCCCTACATGTGCGAGTTCTGCGACATCATCGTGATGTTCGGGCGCAAGCCCCGTCACAAGAGTCTGGAGCAGATCGGTCGGGAATTGGACGTGCTGCGCGAGCGCGGCGTCCGCAAGGTATTCTTCGTCGACGACAACCTGATCGGCAACGTCAAGGTGGCGAAGACCCTGCTGCGATACCTGATCGACTATCAGGAGCGCCACCGCCACTCGTTCAGCTTCGGCACGGAGGCCTCGCTCAATCTCGCCGAGGACCAAGAGCTCATGGAGCTCTTCCGCGCGGCGCACTTCCGCTGGGCCTTCATCGGCATCGAGTCGCCGGACGAGGCGAGCCTGCGCGAGACGCGCAAGATGCAGAACGTGCGTGTGGACCCGCTCGCGGCCGTGCGAACGATCCACGCGCACGGCATCGAAGTGCTGGCCGGGTTCATCATCGGCTTCGACAACGACACGGTCAGGACCTTCGAGCAGCAGCATGAATTCATCCTGCGCTCGGGAATCCAGACCGCCATGATCGGACTGCTCACCGCCATGCCGCGCACGCCCCTCCACGAGCGGCTGCGCGCCGCCGGCCGCCTGCGCGATGGAGACAGCGGCGTCGACAACACGAAGCTCGACACCAATGTCGTGCCCGTCGGAATGTCCCGCGAGCAACTCCTGAGCGGCTACCGCCGCCTCCACGAGCGGCTGCTCGACGACTGCGCGATCGCCCGCCGCATCATCAACAAGAACCGCTTCCTGGGCAGAGCGACGGGAGCGGCCGATTATGACGCTGCAACCAGCCTGGGCATCCTCGTTCGGCTGCTCTGGCGCGGCATCCTGCGGGGAGGGCCGGCCCGCACCTGGCACTTCCTGCGCAGCTTCCCCTGGCTCACACCCTGGCAGGTCCCCGCGACCGTCAGTGACTGGATCGTGGGAATTTCCATGGGAGATTACGCCCGAAGACACCTCAGGGAAGCGGCGGCGGAGAGCCCCGCGCTGTGGAACACACGCCTGAGACTCCTGGCGCAGGTGCTGCGCCGGTGCGGCACGGGCAAGGTGATCTTCGATCCTCGCGCCGGCGATGGCAGCGCGACGGTCCTGAGGCTCTCGCTCCAGGCCATGCCCGGCCGCCGCGTGAGGCGGACGGCCAGACACCTGCGGGCATTCCTCAGCCAAACGCCCGCCCGCCTGACGCTGCGCTTCGAGGAAATTCGCGCCGCCGATCTTCCGCAGATGCGTTGCCTGCTCACCCGGCTGGTTCGTTTCGCGGATAAGGTCTCCATCGAGACCGGGACGCTCGAGGGCATGGCCGCGCTCAATGCCTGGCCATTTCAGCTCGCCCTTTGCACCTCGATGACCTGAATCGGGGGCCATGAGCGATGGGCGCGATTCAGCTCGGCTACTGCACGTCCGGCCTGACCAATCTGGAATTTCTGACTGCCATCGACGAGATAGACGAGGCGGGTTACGCGGGAGTCGAGATTTCCTTCCATCGCCGCCAGTTCAACCCCTTCGAGATCGGCGACGGCGATCTGGCGGCCGTCAGGAAGCGCTTCGAAAGCGCCCGCGTCAGGCCGGCATGCGTGGCAACGGCCTCCCATTTCTTCGACCCCTCCCACCCGCACGAGCCATCGCTGCTGGCGCTCGACCTCGCGGGTCGAAAGCGACGCATCGACCTGATCAAGCGCGGCGTGCGCTGCGCCCGCCGATTGGGCGTGCCGCTCGTCACCTTCGGCAGCGGATTCATCCGTGACGAGCACATCGGCAGCCCGTCGGTGAATCCGCACGAGCTGCTGGTGGACGGAATCAACGAGTGCCTGCGCGAGATTCGCGATGATGAGGACATCACGCTGCTGATCGAGCCCGAGCCCGGCATGCTCATCGAGACGCTCGGACAGGGCCTGTCGCTCGTCAGGGAAATCGACTCGCCGCGCTTTCGGCTGCACGTCGACATCTGCCACGCGTATTGCTCCGAGAGGAACTACCTCGGCGCACTGGGCGAGGCCGCGCCGTTCGCCCGCTACCTGCACATCTCCGACGCACGCCGCGGCTACAACCTGAAGATCGTGAAGGATACCGAAGAGCTCGCCTTCGACCTCGATTTCGCGGCGACCCTGGTCTATTTCCCCGACACCGCCGACTACCTGCTCGTCGACCGCGACCATCCGCTCTATTTCTGCGACGCGGCGCCGGACCGCCGGCGGTGCCGCCGCATCGACGCGCTGTTGTCTCGGGCGGGCGTACGGAACGCCGCGGGCTACGTCGACTACCCGAGCCTCTACGCGGGCGCATCGCCTCTGGCGGACGAGATATTCACCTATCTGATCTCCGTTCCGGGCCTGAGCCACGAGGTGCTCGAGCGCGCGAGACCGATCATTGCGTACCTGCGCGGAGCCGGGAACCCGCCGCTGGTCGCCGGGACGGTGGCCAATACGCTGACCGGTGTCGCGCATTTCCATGAGATTCCGGGCGAAGGGACCCTGGATTTCGCCGCCACCTTCGAGGCGCTGACGCGCAATGGATTTTCCGGCTACGGCTCGGTCGAGCTCTATCACCACGTCGACTCATGGAAGAAGGCCCTGAACGACAGCCACGCGCACCTGGCGCAATTCCTCGGCGGGCGCTGAGCGGGCCATGATCGACGTCGAAGCGCTGGGCTGGAATGCCAAGACCTATGGCGAGCTCGATCACTGCCTGCTGCGGGCGCCAAGCATCAAATTGCGCTCCGCCCGAAGGGGCCGCAACGGCGATGAGGTCTTCAGCGTCGATCTCAGAGTCCGGCGCCCGAACGCCGACGCGTCCCTGTCCCCCACGGAGCTCCATTCCACGGAGCACTTTCTCCTGGAAGGCTTCCAGCGCCACCTCCCCGCCAATTTCGTCTCCGTCGGCATCATGGGGTGCCAGACCGGCTTCTACCTCGTCTTCCTGAACGAAGGCCGTGCCGGGAGAATCTGCAGCGTCCTGGAGGATATCCTCACCCACGTCCAAACCGCGGCGGCGGTGCCCTACGCGCGCATCGACCAGTGCGGCGATTACCGCAACCACAGCCTGGAGCTCGCCCGTAAGGTCGCCCTCGAGGTGTTGCGCGCAAGGTCGACCTGGCTGGATGCGGTATGAGCGATGGCATTGGCCGCTGGCGCGTTGCGTGCCACCGCCCGATCTCGTACGACATCGTGGAGGCCCCCCGGCTCTTTCACCCGCAGCACCGGGCCCTGCTCTCGGCAGGCCGCATCGAGAACGGACGCCGGTTCCTGGTCGTCGACAGCAACTTCGCCCGGCATCACGCCGAGGAGATGCGAGCCTATTTTGCGCATCATCGGATCGAGGCGAAAATCGTCCTGTTCCCCGGCGGCGAGGAGAACAAGAGAGTCGAGTCATACCTCGAGATCATGCGCGAGCTGGATGCCTTTCCGATCCACCGGCGGGACGAGCCGATCATCGCCATCGGCGGCGGGGTGCTGACGGATGTCGTCGGCTTCATCGCCAGCACCTATCGTCGCAGCGTGCCACACATCAAAGTCCCTACCACGCTGATGGGCTACGTCGACGCTTCAGTGGGAATCAAGACCGGCATCAACTTCAACGGCCACAAAAATCGTCTCGGGAGCTTCGAGCCTCCGGTACGGGTGCTCCTCGACAGATCCTTCCTGAAGACTCTGCCGCACCGCCACGTCCTGAATGGCGTGTGCGAGATCATCAAGCTCGCGATCATCAAGGACGCCGGACTCTTCCGCCTGCTCGAAGAGCATGGGGCCGAGAGCATCGCCGCAAAGTTCCAGAATCCCGCCGGCGCGAAGATCCTGGACCGCGCGATCTCGGCGATGCTGGAGGAGCTGGCGCTGAACCTCTTCGAGGAGGACCTGTGCCGCAGCGTGGATTTCGGCCACACCTTCAGTCACGGTCTCGAAGAGCGCCATGAAGCCCGTCTCCTGCACGGCGAAGCGGTGTTGCTCGACATCGCGGTCTCGACGCTGATCGCCGAAGGGCGGCGTCTGCTCTCGGCCCGGGAGACCGCCCGGATCTTCCGCCTGATCGAGGAGCTCGGCATCGCGCTCGCCACCGAGGTCCTCGACGCCGAGCTCATGTGGCGGTCCCTGCTCGAGCGCATCGAGCACCGCAACGGCTTGCAGCGGGTGCCGATGCCGCGTTCGATCGGCAACTGCGTGTTTGTGAATGACATCGCCCGGCGCGAAATCGAGTCTTCCGTACGAGCGCTCACCGGGCGCATATGCGTGCAAAATGAACCCATTCTCCAACGCTGACCAGCAGGAAATCACCAAGTTCGACCGGCTCTCGCGAATGTGGTGGGACTCCGAAGGCCCCATGCGCATCCTGCATGTCATCAATCCGCTGCGCACCGGGTTCATCGCCGGGAATCTCCACACTCCTCGGCCGAGGATCCTCGACGTCGGCTGCGGCGGCGGTATCCTGGCCGAATCCCTTGCCCGATCGGGCGCGCGGGTGACCGCGATCGACCTGTCGGAACCGACCCTCGAAGCCGCCCGCCGGCACAGCGGCGCTCAGGACCTGGACGTCGAGTACCGGTATCTGAGCGCCGAGCAGATCGCGCGCGAGGCGCCCTGCGCCTTCGATGCCGTGACCTGCATGGAAATGCTGGAGCACGTGCCCGAACCTGCCAAGGTGATCGCGGCCTGCGCTCGCGCCCTGAGACCCGGCGGACTCGCCTTCTTCTCGACGATCAACCGCACGCCCAAGGCATTTCTTTTCGCCATCGTCGCCGGGGAGTACATCCTCGGGCTCCTGCCGCGGGGAACGCACGAATATCAAAGGCTCATTCGCCCGCGAGAGTTGCGCGAATGGGCGCGGGAGAGCGACCTCGAGCTCACCGCCATCACCAGCCTGATGTACAACCCCCTGACGAAGCGCTTCAGGCTGGCTCCCGGCAAGGAGGACGTCAACTACCTGGCCTGTTTCAAAAAGAATTGAGGCTCCGATGCGACGATTCCTCGCCCTGTCCCGCTCGACGCACGGCCTGGTCGATGCCGCCATGCCCGGGTTCGTCGCGCTGCTCTGGCTCGGCCATTTCCCCTCGTGGCAGGTGCTCCTGCTCTGCCTGCTCACCGCCGGTGCGGGCTACACCGCCATCTACGCGCTGAATGATCTGATGGGCGTCAGGACCGACCGGGAAAAGTTCGCCGGCGCCGGCTTGAAGCCGGGCTACTCGTTGGAAGCGTCCGCCATGCGTCATCCACTCGCGCAGGGCATCCTCAGCATGCGCAGCGGCGTGGCTTGGTTCGTGTTCTGGTACGCCCTCACCCTCGCCGGCGCCTATCTGCTCAACCCCTATCTCGTGTTCATCGTGATCGCCGCAGCCGCGCTGGAGGCGATTTACTGCGCGTTGCTGAAGGTCACCTGGTGGCGCACTCTGGTCAGCGGATTGGTCAAGTCCGCAGGCCCGCTCGCCGCCGTGTTGGTCGTCAGGGCGCATCCGTCCCTCCCGCTGCTGCTGCTGCTGCTGGCCTGGCTCATGTGCTGGGAGATCGGCGGACAGAACATCCCCGCGGACTGGAACGATGTCGAGGAAGACCGGCGCGTCGGCGCCAGGACCATTCCGCTCGCCTTCGGGCCACGAGCGGCCGGCGCCCTGGTCATCGTCACCCTGACGCTCACCGTCGCCCTCAGCCTGTTCCTGCCGCGAATGTCACCGCTTCCGCTCGGCTTGCCGTATCGGGTGGCGAGCGCCGCGGCCGGAGTTTTCCTGCTGCTGCTGCCCGGTCTTAAGCTCTTCCGCTCCCATGACAACCGTGAGGCTGCCAGGCTGTTCGACCGCGCCAGTCACTATCCGCTCGTGCAGCTCGCGATCATCACGGCCTTCGTCCTCATCCGGTGACCGGGACTGCCGCGGGAAGCTTCGCGGCGCCGCGTTCGACAAAGCCTACATCGATCACGAGGTCACCTATCACGAGAGCGTCATCGACGCGCGCCGCTCGATGGGACGCTTGCGCCGTCCGGGCTCGCGGCCCGGCCTCCGAGGCCGAAGACGCTCTTCAGGATGTTGCGCTGCACCCGTTCGCTCGCGCTCGCGATGATTCCCGTACCGAGCCTCCTCGAGGCCACCGCGCCGGCCACGGCGCTGAGGAGCTCGACCGGGTCGCTTGCGATGCGTCCGAATCGCCGGATGAGACCGCCGACCGCGTTCAGATGCGGGACCTGCTCGAGCGCAAGATCGATGCGCTGCCGGAGAGCTTTCGCGCCGTGTTCGTCCTGCGCTCGGTCGAGGAGCTCACGGTGGAGGAGACCGCGGCGTGTCTCGGCATTCCCGCGGAAACCGTGCGCAGCCGGCACTTCCGCGCCAGGAGCCTGCTGCGCGAGGCACTGGCGCGGGAAGTGGATTTTGCCCAGCGCGAGGTCTTCCGCTTCGACGGTGAGCGCTGCGACCGGATCGCAGCCCGCGTGCTGGCGCGGCTCGAGCCGATCGAGACGCCGCTCCCATCTCGGTAGCCGGGGCGTTCCCATCAGTCGCGGGCCGCACTCAGCCGGGGTACCCTACGCGCCACGGAATGGAAGAGTCACCCCCAATCGCTGATACGAGTCCCGCCGACGCGCCCGCGCACGTCAGCCTGGGACGTCTTTTCATCGCCCTGGCGGGGCTCGGGCTAGGCGCCTACCTCGTCGTCGCGCACGGCTGGAATGACGTGCTGCATGCGTTGCAGACCGTCGGCTGGGCGGGCCTCAGCGCCATCACCCTCTTTCACCTCCTGCCGACCCTCCTTTGCGGCCTCGCATGGTGGATTCTGCTGCGGCCCCATCTGCAGGAGAGCTGGTTCCTCTTCGCCTGGCTGCGCTGGATTCGAGACGGCACGGACGGCGTCGTCCCGATCCTGCCTGTCAGCGGTGAGCTCATTGCCACCCGGCTCCTGAGGTTGCGCGGGACGCCATTCGCAGGTGCCGGCGTCGTCGTCGATGTCACCACGGAGCTGCTGGCGCAGCTCCTCTTCGCAATCCTTGGCGTCGCGCTGCTGATCGCAAACCATCCCGCCGCCGCCGCACACCACCTCGGCTGGCTCGCTCTCGGAATCGCGGTCATGACCGTGCAGGTCGGCGGCTTCCTGATTGCGCAGAGAAAGGGACTCTTCCGGCTGCTCGAGCGGCCCATAGTCTGGATCAGGCAGCGCATGCGCCGCGCGGGCTCGGCGCCGGAGCCGCAGTCGAGAGCGGACCGGACGTTTCACGATCAGATCCTGCAGATTCATGCCCATCATCGCGCCTTTCTGGGATCCCTCCTGGTGCATTTCGTCGCCTGGATGGTCGGCGCCCTGGAGGCATGGATCGGCCTGTGGCTGATGGGCCATCCCATCAGCGTGGCCGATGCGCTGGTGCTGGAGAGTCTCGTCTGCGCGCTGCGCAGCATCATCTTCTTCGTGCCCCTGGCCGCCGGCGTACAGGAGGGCGGGTTCGTTCTGGTCGGCAGCCTGCTGGGTTTGCCTGCCGGCCTCGCCCTCGCCGTCTCGCTCCTCAAGCGCGCCCGGGACCTGCTCAAGGGCGTCCCCGCCGTGTTGGTATGGCAGCTCCTCGAAAGACGCGCCTCGCGCCGCGCGGCGGCGCTACAGGTGAGCAGGCCTTTGGCCTAGCCGGCCGGGCGCGCTGCTCGAGCGCCCGCGCTGCGGTAGACACCGTTTGATCCGCGAGAAGCTGGGCGCGAGGAGCAGCGCGCAGCTCGCCCGGCTTGCCGCACGGATCGGCGTTCCGCCATGGGCATCCGGCGCGGCCGCGATCCGCTCGCGCCGGCACTCCGGCGCCCCCCGCCGAGCAGCGCCGGTGCCGGCTCGTGCAGCGCGAAGTGCTGCAGCTGCAGCACCGTGAACAGGCGGCTCGCGCAGTAATCCCAGCTCGTCTGCAGCGCGGCCTGACAGAGCGCCAGCCCCGCGAAGAAGCCGGCCTGGCGATGCAGCGCCGTCGGGGGCGTCGTCCGCGGCGGACACGCATACAGCGCGGCCGCCAGCGCGATCGCGGACACCACGGCAGCGTACGCCCGCCGTGGGTCGGCATTCCGGCTCCTGCGACGGCTCCCTTGGACTGACATTGTCCCCGCAAGGAAGGTGCTCGCTTGCGGCGCGCCCGCGCCCGCAGAGCCGTGCCGCCGGCGACGCCCGTCGCCTGCCACCGAACTGTCACACTGGCGAGACGCGACCGTAATCTCGGCAGGATAATTTGCGCGGCTTCACGAATCTTCACAAACCATGAGTGAGGTCACGATGAACGAGAGCGCCCGCTGCCGAGTCGAAACCGTTGCCGCCGTCGTCGCGGCGCTCATTGCCGGGGCGGCTCCGGCATACGCGCAACAGGCGACCAATCTCGGATCGGTCGAGGCGAAGGCGCTCGTCGGGTCGCAGGCCGGGAAGAAATTCGCCAGCAAGGTGCTCACGGCCCAGGAGAAATTGCAGGCGACCCAGCCCGTCAAGTCGGTGCCGAAGTTCATCTTCGAGCTCGTCAGCCCGGCCGGCGGCGGCATGCAGGCGCTCGGCACGCTGCCGAACGTCTACATCTCGGGCTACAACGTGGACAACGCGTCGGCGCGCAACACCATCTCCATGCGCGGCGTCAAGGTCGGCTGGAACAGCATGCCGGGCGATCTCGAGACGAACGCGATCACCGCGCTCTTCGACGGCGTACCGCTCAACAGCCTCAGCGAGGGCACGGGCTGGCACTCGAGCGAAGCCCCGATCGGGGCGCTGATGTCCGGCATCAACGTCGTGCAGGGCCCGGGCAACCCCCGCGACCGCTGGTACAACAGCCTGGGCGGCACCATCAATTTCGTGCCCGTGCAGCCGACGCAACAGTCGGGCGGCCGGGTGTCCCTGTCGGGCGGCAGCTTCAGCTCGGCCATCGTCTCGGGGGTATACAACACGGGCGCGGCCGACGGCTGGTCCACCGCCATGGGCGGAGCCGCCGCGCGCAGCGACTCGTTCCGCAAGGTCCTGGGCAGCAACAACCTGCCGTCCGATTCCGAGCAGGCGTACGTCAAGACCCGCAAGCAGCTCGCGAGCGGCTCGATCAGCTTCGGCGCGTATTACACGCGCAGCGACGAGTGGCGCCCGAACATGATCCCCGTGACGCCCGTCTCGACGGTGGCCGTCGCCGGGTCCGGCGCCGCGGGCCCGCTCTACAGCCAGCAGACTTCCGGGTTCTACTCGACGCTGCCGCGCTCGGTCTGGTGGAAGCACCTCGAGATCGCCGACGAGCTCGTGTGGTCGCATCTGCACCTCGCGCTCTCGCCGAGCCTCGAGCTGTCGAATGAGGCCTGGTTCCGGGTCGGCAAGGTCCGCCATTACCGGATCAACACCTACCTGGGACCGGTCGGCTCCACCGACGTCGAGCACTACATCGAGCGCTCGAAGACCTTCGGCGACCAGCTCGTCCTCGACGAGAAGCTCGCGCGCATCGATACCCTGAGCTTCGGCGGCTACGTCGTCGACGCGCGGGCCGCGGACGCCAGCGACAGCTCCTCGACCTTCAACGCCAGCAGCCTCGCCCAGCCCGTCGGCATCGGCTACGACATCATCAACAGCATCGACATCGCGGGCTTCGTGCAGGACGAGTTCAGGCCCATTCCGGCGCTCGAGATCGTCCCCGGCATCCGGGTGGTCGACTTCATCACGGACTTCTCGAACACGAGCCCGACCCAGGCCTGCAAGACCTATCCGTACATGGCGAACCCCAACCCCGGCCCGGGACAGCCGGCCGCGGTACCGTCCAACTGCTCGTACGGGCCCCAGCCGACCTTCACGGACAGCGCCGGCAACCCCATCCCGTGGACCGTCGGCTACGACACCAACCCCGATGAGTCGAACAACCTCACGGCGATGGAGCCCTCGCTCGGGGTGAACTATGCCGTGGGCGGCGGCGTGCATCTGTTCGGCAGCTACGCGATCACCCGGGAGAACCCGAGCGCCGGCAACCTCGACAACTATCCGATCGACGTCAACACCATCAAGCTGGTGCGCGCCACGACCTACGATTTCGGCGCGCGCTATCTCGGACTGCGGGTGGCGGGGATGCATCGGGTGTATGCCGAGATCGAGTACTTCCACACGCTGCTCGACAACCAGACGCAGAGATTCTCCTTCGCCAACGACCCGTACAGCATCACCTATTTCGGATACGGATCGGCGACGCTCGATGGCGTGGATCTCGATGTGCAGGCGAACATCGACAGGCACTGGAGCGCATTCGGGAACATCGGCTATCTGCACAGCCAGTGGAATTCGTTCACCTTCCCCGGGGCGCCCTCGCCGGCCGTGGGCGTGCCCAGCGTGTCCGCCTCCTACGGCGCGAACCTCCCGGTGTCGAACTCCCCCAAGGACAGCGCGAACGTCGGCGCGTCATACCGCTTCCTGCTGCCCTTCGGCACTCTGAAGACGACGCTCTGGGACCAGTACACCGGCGTCCGGTACCTGTGGAACAACAACGAGCGGCTGCCGACGAACCAGTCGATCCCCTCCTATGACCTGCTGAACCTCTCGATCCGCGCGCGCATCCTCGGCTCGCCGATTCCCGGGGTCACGGCGAGCGAGGTGTCGCTGCAAGTGCTGAATCTCGCCGACACGCGGTACAACTCGACCGAATACATCAGCTCGGGCGGCTACTTCAATAC
>DAHUXV010000186.1 GCA_027306985.1 Gammaproteobacteria bacterium
CCGCCGGCCGGCCGAGCAGCGCGCCGAGCGCCAGGATCCCCGCCAGCGGCGCGCGCGCGCTCACGAGAGGTCGGCGGCGGCGGCCGTCACGGGGCGGCTCCGCGGCGCTCCACGAGGTACAGGTGCTCGCACGCGAGAACCAGCTCTCCGTTCTGGTTGGCGATCTCGACCGCCTCCACCACCACCCCGTGGGTCTTGCGCTTGGGGTGGTCGCGGCGCTCGGTGATGCGGGCGGTCACGGTCAGCGTGTCGCCGATGAATACGGGGCGGATGAAGCGCACGCGGTCATAGCCGTAGGACATCGACCGCGGATTGATCGTGGCCGCCGTCATGCCGATGCCCATGCTGAGGATGAGCGTGCCGTGGGCGATCCGCCGCTTGAAATCCTGCGTCGCGCACCACTGCGCGTCCATGTGGTGGGGAAAGAAGTCGCCCGTCTGGCCGGCGTGGGTCACGATGTCGGCCTCGGTCACCGTGCGGCCGAGCGTGCGGCGGGCGAAGCCGACCTCGTAGTCCTCGAAGTATTGCTCGACGATCATGGATTGCCCCCCCTCAAGACCCGCCCGCGCCGGCGGGTGGCGCCCCCGGGAAACGGCGCAGGATCTCCTCGTTGTCGGCGCCGAGCTCCGGCGCGCCGCGCGAGGAGGTCAGCACCGCGCCGTCCACTCGCAGCGGGCAGCGGGTCGTGCGCATGAGGCCGTGCTGCGGGTTCTCGATCTGCTGGGTGAGCTCGAGCGCCGCGAAGCCCTCGTGCGCCACGAGCTGCGGCCAGTCGAGCACCGCCGCGCACCAGATGTCGGCCGGCTCGAGGATGGACAGCCAATGCGCCGTCGGCCGCTGTGCGAGGTGCGCGGCGAGCAGCGTCTTGATGCGCGCGCGGTCGGTGAACCAGGTGGCCGGATCGGTGTAGGCCGCGAGCGGCTCGCAGCCGGTGAGCTCGGCGAGGCGCCCGATGGGGGCCATCGCGACGGCGAGGTGGCCGTCGGCGGTCTTGTAGATGCCGTAGGGCGCGCCGAGGTAGACGCTCGCGTTGTTGACCGCATCGCGCGGCGGCTGCCGGCCATCGCTGTTCAGGAACGCCGTGAGCTGCTCGAACTGCATGTCGATGGCGGACTCGAGCAGGCTGACATCGACGCGGCCTCCCCGTCCGGTCCGGCCGCGCCGCACGAGGAGCGCGAGCACGCCCTGGCAGAGCTGCGCCCCCGCCATGAGGTCGGCGAGCGAGAGGCCCACCGGCACCGGCCCCTGGCCGGCATCGCCCGAGAGCCACGCGAGCCCGGAGACGGCCTGCACCAGCAGGTCCTGACCCGGCTTCTCCCGCCACGGCCCGCGGGAGCCGTAACCGGTGATGGCGGCGTAGACGAGGCGGGGATTGAGGCCGGCGACGGTGTCGTAATCGAGGCCGAGCCGATCCATCACGCCCGGGCGGAAGTTGTGCACCATGACGTCCGCGCGCGCGACCAGCGCCTTGACGCGCTCGAGATCGCGCGGATCCTTCAGGTCGGCCGCGAAGCTCTTCTTGTTGCGGTTGATGGTGTGAAAGAGCGCGCTGTCGGCGCCGAAGGTCTGGTCCGCGAGCTGCAGCCGCCGCGCCAGATCCCCGCCCTGGGGCCGCTCCACCTTGATGACCTCGGCGCCGAGATCGGCGAGCCGCAGACAGCACGAGGGACCGGCCAGGAACTGGCTGAAATCGAGAACCAGCACTCCCTCGAGCGGACGATCGCCGTCCCCGGATCGCTGCTGGCCTGCGTGCGCTACCGTCAACCCCACTCCTCGCGTATAGTTTATAAGTAAATGCTATGTTCGTTACCAAACGATGTCAACCGGCGCGGCGACGGGCCGCTGCGCGGCATGACCTGGGACCATCCGCGGGGCTACGATCCGCTCGTGGCCTGCTCCGCCCTGTGGCAGGCGCGGACCGGCACGCGCATCGAGTGGGAGCGCCGCTCGCTGCAGGATTTCGAGTCGTTTCCGGTCGCGCAGCTTGCCGAGCGTTATGACCTCATCGTGATCGATCATCCGCATGTCGGTCAGATCACCCGCGAGCGCTGCCTCGCCCCGCTCGGCAGCGGCACCGAGGCGGCGCAACTCGGGAAGGCGTTCGTGGGCGCCTCGCTCGCGAGCTACGTCTGGGAAGGGAGCCTCTGGGCGCTGCCCATCGACGCCGCGGCGCAGGTGCTGGCATGGCGGCCGGACCGCCTGCCCGCGCCGCCCGCCGACTGGCAGGCCATGCTCGGGCTCGCCGCCGCCGGCGCGGTGCTCTGCCCGCTGCGCCCGCCCCATGACCTCATGGCCCTCTTCACCCTGTGCGGGCTGACGGGAGCGGCGGGACGGAGCGCGGGCCCCGAGCTCCTGGACCCCGCGGGCGGCGCCCTCGCCTACGAGCTGCTGCGTGAGCTCACGGCCCTCCTCGACCCCGCGTGTCTTGCCATGGACCCGATCGCGGTGCTCGAGCGGATGGCCGAGCCTTCGTCGGCCTGCATCCTCGCGCCGCTCATCTACGGATACGTCAGCTACTCACGGTCCGGGAGCGTCCCGATGACAGCGCGCGCGCCGATCGCGTTCGGCGACCTCATCGCGCTCGTGCCGGGAGCGGGACCGCGCGGCTCGGCGCTCGGCGGCACCGGCATCGCGGTCTCGGCGCGCTCGCCGCACATCGCGGCGGCGAGCGACTTCGCGCGCTGGGTCGCGGGCCGCGAGGCGCAATGCGGGCCTTACCTCGAAGGCGGCGGCCAGCCCGCGAGCGCCGCGGCGTGGGATGACGCGGCGGCCAATGCCGCCGCGCTCGACTTCTATCGCAACACCCGCGCCACGCTCGAGCGCGCGTGGCTGCGCCCGCGGCACGCGGGCTACATGCCGTTCCAGCACGCGGCCTCGCAGCGGCTGCGCGCCGCGCTCGAGTCGGGCGAGCCGGCCCGCGGCGCCATCGCGGCGATCAACCGGATGTACCAGGAGGAGCTGACATGACACGAACGACCTCCAGGCGGGCGTTCCTGCGCACCGTCGCCGCCGCGGCGGCCGTGGGCGCGGGCACGGCGCGAAGCGGCGCGCGCCCGCGCGGGATGCGCGGGCCGGGGGCCCTGCCTCATCCCGCCGCGCCGCTGCGGGAATTCGACTACGGCACCGTCGAGCTCACCGGCGGGGCGCTCAAGGCGCAGTACGACTTCATCCACGCGCACTACCTCGGGCTCGACAACGACCGCCTGTTGAAGCCCTACCGCCAACACGCCGGGCTGCCCGCGCCCGGCCTGGACATGGGCGGCTGGTACGGCGCGGACGGCTTCATTCCGGGCCACTCCTTCGGACAGTACGTCTCCGGCCTGGCGCGCCTCGGACGCACGACCGGCGATGCGGCCTGCCACCGCAAGGTGGCCGAGCTCATCGACGGCTTCGCCGCCGCGCTCGCCGCCAATCCCGTGCCGTACGCCGGGCCCGGCGCGCAGAACGTCTGGCCGGCCTACGTGCTCGACAAGCACAACATCGGACTCCTCGATGCCTGCGCGCTGAGCGGCATCGAGCGCGCCCGCGCGCTGATTCCGCGCGTGGTTCGCGGCGCGCTGCCCTTCATCTCGCCCGTGAGCCGCGACCGGATCGGCGTCAAGAATCCGCCTTACGACGAGACCTACATCCTCTCCGAGAATCTCTTCGCGGCCGCGCACCTGACCGGCGAGTCGCGCCTGCGCGAGCTCGCGGTGCATTACCTCCTCGACGGTCCGTACTTCGATCCCCTGGCGCGCGGCGAGGACGTGCTGCCCGGCCGGCACGCCTACAGCCACGTGATGGCGTTGAGCTCGGCCGCCCGCGCCTATGTCGAGCTCGGCGAGCCGCGTTACCGCGCCGCGGCGGCGAACGGCTGGAAGCTCCTCGCGATGCAGAGCTACGCCAGCGGCGGCTGGGGCCCGAACGAGCTGCTGGTGCAGCCGGACACCGCGCAGCTCGCCGGCAGCCTGACGACGACGGCCAACCACTTCGAGACCCCCTGCGGCACCTACGCCACGATGAAGCTGGCGCGGTATCTCATGCGCTTCACCGGCGATGCGCGCTACGGCGACGGGCTGGAGCGGGTCATGTACAACGGGCTGCTCGCCGTCAAGCGGCCGGACTCGGAAGGCAACTCGCCTTATTACTCGAGCTACAACCCGGGCGCGACCAAGGTGTTCTATCCCGCAAAGTGGCCGTGTTGCTCGGGCACGCTGGTGCAGGGCGTCGCGGACTACGTCCGCAACGTCTACTTCCAGGCGCCAGGCACGATATACGTCAATATCTTCACCCCATCGCGGGTGCGATGGTCCGTCGGGGGACGGCGGGTCACGCTGACCCAGGAGACCGAGTATCCGGCCGGCGAGCGGATCACGGTGGGCGTGGATGCCGACGCGCCCGCGGCCTTCACCGTGATGATCCGCATTCCCGGATGGCTCGGGCAGGAGCCGGAGATTCTCGTCAACGGGCGGCGGGCGGCGGTGCCGGCCGCGCCCGGCACCTTCGCCGCGCTGCGGCGCACCTGGAAGCGCGGCGACCGCATCGAGCTGCGGCTGCCGCAGGCCTTCCGTACCGAGCCCATCGATCGCGCGCATCCCGGCACGGTGGCCATGATGCGTGGACCGCTGCTGTACGCCGCGCTCAATTTCCGCGATCGCCGCCCCGCGGCGCCGGGCGTGCCGCTCGCGACGCTCGAGAGCGCGGCGCTCGAGCCGATTGCCGGCTCCCCCCAGAGCTACCTGCGCACGAGCGGCGCGCAGCGGCA
Source organism: Gammaproteobacteria bacterium (assembly GCA_027306985.1). Taxonomy (GTDB): domain Bacteria; phylum Pseudomonadota; class Gammaproteobacteria; order Steroidobacterales; family Steroidobacteraceae; genus 13-2-20CM-66-19. Next base: position 4,745 of record DAHUXV010000186.1, read on the forward strand.
GCAGACGGTCTTCGTCCCGTTCTACGAAGTGGAGAACGAGTCGTACGATGTCTACTTCAAGCGCACCTGACCGACCCTCGCGGGTCACGGCGCGGTACTGGATCGAGACCGCGCGCCCACTGGACGAGGCGGCGGCGATCATGGCCGGCGAGCAGTCGACCGGCACCTTCGTGCGCGTGGCCGGCGAGACCGACGAGCTGCGCGAGCGCTTCGGCGCCCGCATCGAGTCGCTGGTCGAGCTCGGCGAGGCGGCCGCGCCCTCGCTCCCCGGCGCCTGGACGCCGGAGGCGGGCGCCGCCCCCCGCCGCACGGCGGAAGTCACGCTCTCCTGGCCGCTGCACAATTTCGGCCCCTCGCTCCCCAATCTGCTCGCGACGGTCGCCGGCAACCTCTGGGAGCTCAAGCCCTTCTCCGGCATGCGGCTGCTCGATCTCACGCTGCCGCCTGAGTTCCTCGCGCGCTACCGCGGGCCGCAGTTCGGCATCGCCGGCACGCGCCGGCTGACCGCAGTAGAGGGCCGCCCCCTCATCGGGACCATCGTCAAGCCGAGCGTCGGCCTCTCGCCCGCGGCCACCGCGCAACGGGTGGCCGAGATCGCCGCGGCCGGCATCGACTTCGTCAAGGACGACGAGCTGCAGGCCGACGGACCGCACTGTCCTTTCGAGGAGCGGCTGCGCGCGGTGATGGCGGTGCTCGACCGCCACGCCGATCGCACCGGCATGCGGGTGATGTACGCCATCAACATCACCGGCGACCTCGATGAGATGCTGCGCCGCCACGAGCAGGTCGCGGCCGCGGGCAACACCTGCGTCATGGTCAGCCTGAATAGCGTCGGCCTGCCGGCGCTCGCCGCGCTGCGCGCGCAGTGTCAGGTGGCGATCCACGGCCACCGCAACGGCTGGGGGCTCCTCGGCCGCTCGCCGGCGATCGGCATGAGCTTCATCGCCTGGCAGAAGCTCTGGCGGCTCGCGGGCATCGATCACGTTCACGTCAACGGCCTGCGCAACAAGTTCTGCGAGAGCGACGAGTCGGTCATCGCCTCGGCGCGCGAGTGCCTGACGCCGATGTTCCCCGCGCCGCATCCCGGATGCGAGGTCATGCCGGTGTTCTCCTCGGGCCAGTCGGCGCTGCAGGCGCCGGACACCTACCGCGCGCTCGGCTCCCTCGATCTCATCCACGCCTGCGGCGGCGGCATCATGGGCCATCCCGGCGGCATCGCCGCGGGAGTCAGCAGCCTGCGCCAGGGCTGGGAGGCCGCGGTGGCCGGCATCCCCCTCGATGACTACGCCCGCGGCCATCTCGAGCTCGCGCAAACGCTCGCGGCCTTCGGCCGCTGAAGGATACGCATGGTCCGGCCGCTCTACGCCTACTACGGCGATGACTTCACCGGGTCCACGGACGTACTCGAGGCGCTGGCGCTCGCCGGCGTGCGGACCGTGCTCTTCACCGGTCTGCCCGCGCAGGCGCGCTGGCAGGAGTTCGGCGACTGTCAGGCGTTCGGCATCGCCGGCGAGAGCCGCAGCCGCCCGCCCGAGTGGATGAGCGCGCATCTGCCGGGCATCCTGGCGCGGCTCGGGGCGCTCGGCGCTGCGATCGTGCACTACAAGACCTGCTCGACCTTCGACAGCTCGCCGCAGGTCGGCTCGATCGGGCGTGCGCTCGAGATCGGCCGCGAGACCCTCGCGCCGCCCTTCGTCCCCATCGTGGTGGCGGCGCCGCATCTGCGCCGTTATCTCGCCTTCGGCAACCTCTTCGCGACGGCGGGCGGCACGACCTGGCGCATCGACCGGCACCCGACCATGCGGGCCCATCCGGTGACGCCGATGTACGAGGCGGATCTGCGCCGCCATCTCGCCGCGCAGACCGCGCTCCCCGTCGGGCTCGTGGACCTGACCGCCTTCGCCGCGGGCCGGGTGCGCGAGGCGCTGTCGGAGTGCCTGTCGCAGGGCGATGCGGCCGTGCTCTTCGATGGCGTCGGTGAGGCGGAGCTGGCGGCGACGGGGCGGATCCTCTGGGAGTGCGCCGGCCCGGGCGCGGATGCCGGCCGCCCGCTCTTCTGCGTCGGCAGCTCCGGTCTGACCTACGCTCTGCTCTCGGCGTGGCGCCGCGCGGGCCTCCTCGCCGGCGAGCCGGCCGCCGCGGACGCCGGCCCCGTCGAGCCGCTTCTGGTGTTGAGCGGCAGCTGCTCCCCGGTGACGGAGCGTCAGATCCGCGTAGCGCTCGCCAACGGCTATCACGGGATAGCGCTGGACGGGGTCCGGCTGCTCGACGGCGAGTGCGCCGCGGCGGCGGCCGAGAGCGCTCTCGAGGAGGCGGTGACGCATCTGCGCGCGGGACGCAGCACCGTTCTCTACAGCGCGCTCGGGCCCCTCGCCCCCGCGGCACAGCCCTGCGGCGAGGCGCTGGGCCGCCGCGCGGGCGCGCTGCTGCGGCGCATTCTGGCGCGGGCCGGCGTGCGGCGGGTCGTGCTCGCGGGCGGCGACACATCGACCCATGCCGTGACCGAGCTCGGCGTGCACGCGCTCACCTGGGCCGCGAGCCTCGAGCCCGGGGCGCCGCTGTGCCGCGCGCACGCGCAGTCGGCGGAGGTCGACGGCCTACAGCTCGTCCTGAAAGGCGGACAGGTGGGGGGCGATGACTTCTTCGAGCGCGTCCGGCTCTGGCGCTAGTCCCGCGGTACAGTCCACCCGCGCGAACACCACTGCCGCGATGAGCACCATCGCCGCGACGATCTGCACCGGCAGCTCGTAGTTGCCGGTCGCGCTCACCACGTAGCCGAAGACGAGCGTACACGCGACCCCGCCGACCTGGCCGGCGGTGTTCATCACGCCGGTCGCGAGTCCTCCGTGGGGGCCGCCGATGCTCATGCACATCGCCCACGCCGCCGGCAGCATGTGGTCCATCACCGCGAAGCCGATGCTCGACAGCACGATCACCGCGGCGTGCCCGCGCGCGAGGCTCATCGCGAAAAGGAGCGCCGCGCCGACGGTGAGGCACCCGAACGTGATGGCGCGCGAGGCGGCCTTCATGCCGATGCGCACGCCCAGGCGGTCGCAGACGGTCCCGCCGGCGAGGTTGGCGCCGATGCCGAGGAGGAAGGGGAAGGAGGCATAGAGCCCCATCTGCCGCAGCGAGAAGTGTCCCGCGTGCACCAGCCAGCTCGGGTACCAGTTGAAATAGAACCAGCTGCCGCAGCCGTAGAAGCCGTAGGCGAGCACGATCAGCCACAGCTGGCGAAGCTTCAGCAGCCGCCCCCACGGCGCGCCCGCGTGCGAGCCGCGCCCGTGCCCCGG
>DAHUXV010000208.1 GCA_027306985.1 Gammaproteobacteria bacterium
GGCGCGGCGCCGGGCTTCGGCGCGCGGGATGCCGTAGAAGCCGGCCTGGTTGACCACGATGGTCTCGGGAGACTCGAACATGTTGAAGTTGAGCTCCTGCGGCACGACGCCGATGCAGGCCTTGGCGGCCTCGAGCTCCCGATCGATGTCGTGGCCGAAGACCGCGGCCTCGCCGCCGGTCTTGGTGACGAGCGAGGTGACGATGCCGATCAGCGTGGTCTTGCCGGCGCCGTTGGGACCCAGCAGGGCGAAGAAATCGCCCTGCTCGACCTCGAGGTCGATCCCCTTCAGCGCCTGCACGCCGTTCTTGTAGGTCTTGGTCAGTCCGCGGACGGAGAGTGCATTCATGACCCGCTAGAATCCGTCAGGCGCCAATACGCCGCAATGCCCATTTTGGCAGATGCAATCCCGGCAGGCCCTGGCTGCCCGCCGGCCGTCAATCGTGGAAGTATCGGGCCAGGAACTCCTCGAAGGTGCCCCGGTCGGCCGCCTCGATGGCGCGCCGGGCGGCGAGCGACTCCTCGGCCTCCGCCGCGAATTCCCGCAGGCGGTCCTCGTTCGGCGGGTACAGATCGAGGAAATACCCCTTGTGGGCCGCCGACATGCGCAGCGCCAGGTTGAAGAAGGGCTCGCCCGTGTCGTTGAGCTCCTTCATCATCCGAGCCGAGGGCGTGAGCCGCACGTCGTCCACCTTGGCCGCCTGGTCCGCGAGCGCCGCGGAATACGGCCGGGAGGCATCGCCGCGGTCCAGGATCTCGCAGATGCCGGTGAGCGAGTCGATCAGCTCCCGGGCCCAATCCCGCAGCGGCACGTCGCGCCCGTCCCGCCAGAGCGTGAGCCCGGGCTCCCGGCCCCGGCGGGCGACCGTGAGGTGGTTGCGGTCGAGCGAGCGCTGCTCGTCGGCGCCGATGGGGGGACTCTCCTTGAGCAGGCAGAGGGCGAGGAACGCCTCCAGGAAGCGCAGCTTGTTCTGATTCACGCCCACCGGATCGAAGGCGCTGACATCGAGCGCGCGCACCTCCACGTACTCGACGCCGGCGCGGCGCAGGGCCTTCGTCGGCCGCTCCCCGGAGCGGGCCACCCGCTTCGGACGGATGTAGCTGTAGTATTCGTTCTCGATCTGCAGGATGTTGGCATTGAGCTGGCGATACTCGCCGTCCACCTCGACACCGAGCGCCGCGTAGGGCGGGTACGGCGTCGTGATGGCCCGCGTCAGGTCCTGAACATACTCTTCCAGACTGTTGACGGAGACGGTGAGATCCGCCTGGTTTCGGTTGCGATAGCCGATGTCGCTCATCCGCAGGCTGGTGCCGTACGGCTCATAGGCGGTGCCGGCGGTGAAATCGCGGAGCGAATGCTCGCGTCCCTTCAGGAAGGACTTGCAGACGACCGGGGAGATCCCGAAAAGATACAACACCAGCCAGCCGTGCCGGCGGTAATTGCGCAGCAGGTCGAAGTACCGCGCGGAGACGAAGCCGGCATCGCTGCGGCGCGACTTCGTGAGGTCGGCGTAAACCTCCCAGAAGGGCAACGGGAACGAGTAGTTGAAATGGACGCCGGAGATCGCCTGCATCATCCGGCCGTAGCGCAGCCCGAGCCCCCTGCGGTACACGGTCTTCATGCGGCCGATGTGCGAGGGGCCGTACTGCGCGATCGGGATGTCCTCGTCCCGGGAGATCGCCCCCGGCATGCTGGTCGCCCACAAGAGCTCGCTCCCCATGTGGCGGTAGACGAACTGGTGCAGGTCGAGGAGGTACTGCAGCAGCTCCCAGGTGGCGGTGAACGTGGGGGTGACGAGCTCGATCAGCGCCTCGGAATAGTCCGTGGTGATGTGCTCGTTGGTGAGCGCCGAGCCGAGCGCGCGCGGATGCGGCGTCTGGGCCAGGAGGCCCTCGGGGGTCACGCGCAGCGACTCCTTCTCCAGGCCCTTGCGGCCGCCCTGGAGGATCTCGGGCTGTCCGCTGTTGACCAGCGCGGACAGGCGCCGCTCGAAGGGGATGTCGAGGCCGGGGCTGCTCATGGACGGGGCTGCTGTATCGCTCGCTATGAATGGGCGCGCAACCCAAGCCTATCGCGGGGGCTGCGTATCTGGCATCTTGCCGTCTCGCGGGGCGACCGCGCAACGGAGACTCTTCAAATGATCGGCATCATCGGCGGCACGGGTCTCTACCGGATGGAGGGTCTCGAGGTCACCCGCTCGACGGATATCGACACGCCGTTCGGGCCGCCCTCCGGACCGGTCATGCTGGGCCGCCTGGCGGGGCGGGAGATCGCGTTTCTGGCACGGCACGGCCTGCGTCACGACCTGCTGCCCAGCGAGATCAACTTCAGGGCGAACATCTGGGCGCTGAAGGCCGCGGGCGTACGGACGATCATCGGCGTCTCGGCGGTGGGCAGCCTGCGGGAGGAGATCCGTCCCGGCGACCTGGCGCTGCCGTCGCAGTATCTGGATTTTACCAAGGGGCTGCGGGCGGCGAGCTTTTTCGGCAAGGGGCTCGTCGCGCACGTGTCGTCGGCTCACCCCACCTGCGCCCACACGGCAGGGCTCATCGCGCGGGTGGCGGACTCGATCGGGCAGCCGATCCACCGCGACAAGACCTACGCCTGCGTGGAGGGGCCGCGGCTCGGCACGCGCGCCGAGAGCTTCTGGCTGCGCGGAGCGGGGGCGGACCTGGTCGGGATGACCAACGTGCCGGAGGCCTTCCTGGCGCTGGAGGCTCAGGTGGGCTACTGCGTCATCACGGTGGCCACGGATTACGACTGCTGGCTGGATGACACCGCGCAGCACGTCTCGGCGGAGCAGGTCATCGGCCAGTTCAAGGAGAGCCTGGGCAGGGTGCAAAAGCTGATCGCGAAGGCGGCGGCCGAGTATGCGGAGGATGAGTCGCGGCCTTGCCGGCAGGCGCTCAAGGCGGCGCTGGTCACCCCGAGGGAGCAGATGACCGCCGACCAGCGCAAGCTCCTGGACTTCCTCTTGATCTGACGCCCTACGGCGATGCCGCCCTCCTCGACACTGCTGGCTTCGGGCACCGGTTGGCGTGTTGGCGGCGTGGTCCGTGCGTCTGGCCCGCGTGACCCGTGCCGGTTTCGCCGCGTCATGGGGCCGGCCCCGGGCGCCTGCCGGGCGCGGCGCATTGCCACGCGCTGAGAGCACACCGGCGCGACGCATGTCCGAAGCGGATTTCAAGCGCAGGATCGAGGCCGTGTATCAGAGCGAGTCGCGCGCCGTGCTGGCGACGCTCATCCGGCTGCTCGGCGACTTCGACCGGGCGGAGGAGGCGCTGCACGAGGCGTTTCGCGCCGCACTGGAGAAATGGCCGCAGCAGGGACTGCCGCAGAATCCCCGCGCGTGGCTCGTTTCCGCAGGCCGTTTTCGCAGCATCGATCAACTGCGGCGGCAGGCGCGTTTCGAATCGTTCGATCCGCTCGCTCACGACCAGGCCGCGGCTGATGCCACGCCCGCGGACGCCGACGATCCGAGTGTCGCCGACGACCGGCTGCGTCTGATCTTCACCTGTTGCCACCCCGCGCTGGCGCCGGATGCGCAGATTGCATTGACCCTGCGCGAGGTCTGCGGCCTGACGACGGAGCAGATCGCGCAGGCGTTCCTGACCCCCGTGCCGACCCTGGCGCAGCGGATCGTGCGCGCCAAGGGCAAGATCCGCGATGCCCGCATTCCCTACGAGGTTCCTGCCGCCGCGGAGCTGGGCGAGCGTCTCGAGACCGTGCTGCGGGTCGTCTACCTCGTTTTCAACGAAGGCTATGCGGCGAGCAGCGGCACGGAGCTGATGCGGCTCGATCTGGCGAGCGAGGCCATCCGTCTCGGGCGGCTGCTCGCCGAGCTGCTGCCGGAGACGGAGGCGATCGGACTGCTGGCGCTCATGTTGCTGCACGATTCCCGCCGCGCCGCACGCACCTCGCGCGGCGGCGAGCTCGTCCTGCTCGAGGACCAGGATCGATCGCTCTGGAACGGCGCGCAGATCGCGGAAGGGACGGCGCTGGTGGAGCGGGCCCTGGCCAGCCGCCGGTTCGGCCCCTATGCCCTGCAGGCCGCCATTGGCGCAGTCCATTGCCGCGCTTCCCGTGCGGCCGATACCGACTGGAGCGAGATCGTCTCTCTCTACGACCTGCTGCTGCGGATCGAGCCGACGCCCGTCGTCGAGCTCAACCGCGCCGTCGCCGTGGCCATGCGGGACGGCCCGGCCGCGGGCCTGGCGCTGGTGGACGGGTTGCTCGCAAGGGGCGAGCTGACCGGGTACAGGATGGCCCATGCGGCCCGCGCCGACCTCTGCCGGCGGCTCGGCAGGTCCGCGGAGGCCCGGGAGGCCTATGCCTGCGCGCTCACGCTCACTCAATCGGCACCCGAGCGGCAGTTCCTGGAGCGGCGACTCGCGCAACTGGCCGGCGGCTGACCGCGCAGCCTGCCTGCCCGCCGGTCGCCACGGATGGCGCGGTAGCCGCGGTAAGGAGCAATTCACTTGTCGATCCCGGCCCTTCCGGCTCGGCTACTCCGCGAGAGCGATGCTCCGTCCGACACGGCCGGAGGTCGTCCCCCGACCCCATCCGGAGACACCCTAACCATGAATGCCTCGCCCCAGGCCCCCTGTCCCCGCCCGCAAGTTCTGGGGGGCCCCGTCCCCTACCTGCTCGTCGACGGCGCGCTGCGCGCTGCGGCGCTCTATCAACGCGCCTTCGGTGCGCGCGAGGCCGGCCACATCCCGCCCGACGACAAAGGCCGCACCATGCACGTGCATCTGTACGTCAACGGCGGCTCCCTTATGCTTTCAGACCCCTATCCGGAGCACGGCTGCCCCTTCGTGCCGCACCAGGGATATACGCTCCACCTCCAGGTCGATGACGTCGAGGCGTGGTGGCAGCGCGCCGTGGCGGCGGGCCTGGAAATCGTGACGCCGTTGCAGGTCATGTTCTGGGGCGACCGCTGGGGGCAGGTGCGCGATCCCTTCGGCGTGCGCTGGTCGATGGGCGCGCCGGCGGAGTGAGCCCATGAGCGGCAAGGCCATGCCGCGGCCGGGTGCTACCCTCCCGGAATCCAACATTCGGCGCTTCAGGGCGAAGGTGCGACGATGAGATATCTGTGTCTGGTCTACGGCGAGGAGCAAAAGATCGGCGAGATGGACGACCGCAAGTGCCTGGCCTACGACGCCGAGGTGCGCTCGCGCGGCCAGTGCATCGCCTCGGAGGCGCTGGAGCCGGTCGCCACGGCGACCACGGTGCGCGTGCGCAACGGGCGGATGTCGGTGACCGACGGCCCGTTCGCGGAGACGAAGGAGCAGCTCGCCGGCTTCTACCTGATCGAGGCGCGCGACCTCAACGAGGCGATCCAGATCGCCGCGAAGATCC
>DAHUXV010000220.1 GCA_027306985.1 Gammaproteobacteria bacterium
TCGAGCACGTGGATGCTGTGCGGCGCCAGCATCACGGTCGCGGTCTCACCGGATGCATTGGCCGCCAGCACGGGCGTGGCGGGGGAGGGCAGGCGCAGCGTCTGCGCGTGGTCCCCATGATTGATCAGGATCCACACACGCTTGCCCGCGCCGGTGCGCTCGCAGACCTCGATGTTCTTCGACACACCCGGAATGAGCGGGGTGACGTGGGCCTTGCGCAGAAAATCATCGAGCACGTTCTGCATCAGGGCCGGATCGAGCCACGCGCCGATGTACGTGATGCTGCCCTTGCCGACCTTGCGGGTGAGGATCGCGGGCTTGCCGTCGAGCCAGCCGTTGCTCTTGCCGTAGCGCATGAGCACTTGGGTCTGCGGGGAGTGGGTGGAGAGCGCCTCGGCCCAGATGGACGCCTGTCCGGAGCCCAGTACTCCCGAGAGCGGCACAGGATGCTCGAGCGCGTAGTACTGCTGCACCCGGCCGCCGAGGAGGCTCGTGAGCGGGCCCGGCTGACGCTGCGGCCAGAGGGCGTCCCAGCCGTCCTTCATGCCGCTGCGCGGACCCAACACGAGATTGCCGCCGGCGCGCACGTAGGCGGCAAGATGCCGCGCCTCGGCCGCCGAGAGGACGTTGAGCGCCGGTGCGACCACGAGCCGATAGCGCGCGAGCGGCGCATCGGGCGAGACCACGTCCACCGATTGCGCAAAGCGCTCGAGCGGGCCGTAGAACGCGTCGAATTCCTTCACGACGCTGAAGTCCTTCTGCTGGCGCTGAAAGCCGATCGCCCAGCGGCTGTCGTAGGACTGCACCATGGCCACCGCGCTCTCGGGCGAGGTGCCGGCGATCGCCGGCGCGGCACGCGCCATCTGCGCGGCGATCTGCCGCACGACGCCATACGCCGGTACGGGGGTGCCGTCCGGCCCGAGGAGCGTACCGTAGTATTGCTCCTGACCGTTGAGCGCGCTGCGCCACTGCCAGTAAAGGATCGCGTTGGCGCCGTGTCCCACCGCCTGCCAGGCGAGCTCGCGCATGGCGTAGGCAGGCAGCGCGGCGTTGACGGGCCACCAGTCGACGAAGGCGGGCTGCGTCTCCATGACCCAGAAGTCCTCGTTCTTGTACCCGCGCACCAGATCCTGCTGCACCGCCTGGTGCAGCCAGCGGTAGTGGCCGCTCGGCACGTACTCATCCCACGAGGCCCTATCGAGCTCGCGGCTCACGGCGTACTGATCGAACTGATCGCCCCAGTGCGTCGTGTTGGTGGTGATGAACTGCCGCGGCGCGGCATGGGCGCGGATCGCCGCCGCCTGATTCTCGACGTAGCTCGCCCAGGTGGCCGTCACGAAGCGCTTGAAGTCAAGGAGCAGCGCCGGATTCTCATCGCGGGCCCGCATCGGGACCTCGGAGAAGTGATCGTACGTCTCGCTCCAGTAGGCCGTGGTCCAGTGGCGGTTCAGATTCGCGATGGTGCCGTACTTGCGCTTGAGCCAGGCGTGGAACTGGCGGCGGGTCTCGGCGTCGAAGGAGGGCGGCCCCATCTCGTTGTCGATCTGCCAGCCGATGACATCGGGATTGCGGCCGTAGCGCTCGGCGAGCCGCGTGGCGATCCGCCGCGCAAATTCCCGGTAGCGGGGGCTCGAGAAGGAGAACTGTTGGCGATTCCCATGCTGCGCGCGCCGCCCGTCCTGATGGACACGCAGCGTCTGGGGATAACGGCTGGTGAGCCACGCCGGGGGAGCGGCGGTCGGCGTGCCGATCACGACGTAGATGTGATGAGCGGCGGCCTCGGCGATCGCGCGATCGAGCCAGCCGAAGCGGTAGACGCCCTGGCGAGGCTCCTCGGTGCTCCAGGCGAACTCCCCGACCCGCACGACATCGAGGTGCGCGGCCCGCATGAGCGCCAGGTCTTTCGGCCAGCGCGACTGCGGCCACTGCTCCGGGTACCAGGCGGCGCCGACGAGCAGTGCCGGTTGGGCCGCGCCGGCGGCGGCGCAGAAGAGGAGCCCGCAAGCAGCCCCGAGGGCCACCCGGCGAGTTACCCTGGGAGTTACCCTGGGAGTTGCCCGGGGAGGGAGTGCGGCGGCGCGCCAGGCCTTCGGTCCAATGCGTGCGATCGACATGAGCTCCTCCGCGCCGGGACGACAGCGCACGGATACCAGGGGTGCGGCGCGCTGGCAAGAGGGTGATTCCAATTTATGGCACAAAAGACCACAATGTGGAATGACCACTGACCGCCGCGAATTCCTTCGTCTCGCGGCCGGCGGCCTCGCAGCCGCCGGCTTGCCCCTCCCGGCCGGCGCCTCGGGCAAGGCGGCTGCGCCCGCATCGGGAGCTTCCGCGGCCGCAGGCGGCGCGGTGGCATCGCCTTCGCGTGAAGCGCTCGCGGCGCTCTTCGCGCGTCCTCCCGAGAGCGCGAGCCCCGGCGCCTACTGGTACTGGCTCGGCGGTCAGGTGACACGCGAGGGGCTAACCGCCGATCTTGCGGCGATGCATGCGGCCGGAATCTCCACGCCCATGCTCTTCACCATCGGCAAGAGCGGTCCGGACACGCTCATCCATCCGCCCGCCGATGCGCTGACACCGCACTGGTGGCACCTCGTGGAGCACGCCGCCGCCGAGTGCGAGCGGCTCGGCATGCATCTCGCGCTCAATGACTGCGACGGCTGGGCGACGGCGAGCGGCCCCTGGATCACCCCGGACCTCTCGATGCAATGCGTCGTGTGGAGTCATCGGACCGTCGCGGGCGGGCAGCGCATCGAGGGCCCGCTGCCGCCGCCGCCGCGCCAGCACGACTATTATCGGGACATCGCGACGCTGGCGCTGCCCTGGCCGGCGCAGTGGGAGGAGACGAGCTTCACCCGCCGCGCGCGCATCAGCACCGACCTGCCGCTGAAGTCGCAAGATCCGGATCGGATCTCCGATCCCGGCAACCGCGAGCAGATGATCGACTGGCAGCGGGTGCCGAATGACCGGTCCTCCTGGATCGAATACGCCTTCGATCGTCCGTTCACGCTCCGCTCGATCACCGTGCGCACCCCGTCACCGCCGGGCTTCGCTCCCGGGGTCTACCGTGCAGCCAACAGCCTCGTGGTCGAGGCGAGCGATGACGGCAGGCACTTCCGGCGGATCGGCGCGCTGGAGTACCCCAAGCACGGCTGGCAGACCGACTTGACGACGCTGACGCACGCTTTGCCGCAGACCACCGCGCGTTACTTCCGGCTGGTTCATCATCCGATTCCGCCGCAGCCTTACGAGGAGGAGTACGACTTCGGGCAGGACCTGCGCCTGCGGCTCTTCAGCATCGTGCTCTCGAGCGAGCCTCGCATCCATCAGCTGCCGGGCAAGTCCGGCGCGCAGTGGGCCATCAGCCGCCGCACGACCGCCGCGGACGTTCCGGACGATGTTTGTATCCCCCTCTCTGCGATCATCGATGTGAGCGGGCATCTGCAGCCCGACGGCACCCTCGACTGGAGGCCACCGGCCGGCCGCTGGCGGGTGCTTCGCATCGGGTACACGACCACCGGCTCGGAGAACTCCGCCGCCGGCGGCGCGCAGGGGCTCGAGTGCGACAAGTTCTCCCCCGTGGCCGCGACGCTGCAGTTCGAGAGCTGGTTCGGCCAGGCGCTCGAGCGGGTGGGTCCCGGGCTCGCGGGCAAGGTGCTGCACGTCATGCACGTGGACAGCTGGGAGGCGGGCTCGCAGAACTGGTCGCCCGTGTTCCCGGGCGGCTTTCAGCGCCTTCGCGGCTACGACCTTCTGCCGTACATCGCCGTGATGACGGGGGTGCCGCTCGTGAGCGCCGATGTCTCCGAGCGCGTGCTGCACGATGTGCGCCGCACGATCAATGATCTCATGGACACCGGGTTCTTCCGCACGATGGGGGAGCTTGCGCACCGGCACGGCTGCCTCTTCAGCGCCGAGCCGCCGAACCCGACGTTCCCCGCGGACGGCATGCAGCATTTCCAGTACGTCGATCAGCCCATGGGCGAGTTCTGGCTGCACACGCCGCGCAATGACAAGCCGACGGACATCAAGGATGCCGTCTGCGCCGCGCGCCTGTATGGCAAGCCCTTCGCCCAGGCCGAGTCCTTCACCGAAGGACTGATCACCTGGGACGAGCATCCGTACATGCTGAAGCCCCTGGGCGATCACAACTACTGCCAGGGGATCGGGCGGCTGTTCCTCCACGTCTACGCGCAGCAGCCCTGGCTGCACCGCGAGCCTGGCATCACGCTGAATGGCATCGGCAGCTTCTTCAGCCGTACGCAAACCTGGTGGCGCCCCGGCAAGGCGTGGTTCGACTACATGCGCCGCTGTCAGGCGCTGCTGCAGCAGGGCCGCGCCGTGGCGGACGTGTGCTACTTCAACGGCGAGAACATTCCGGCCCGGGCCTTCCTGCGCTGGCAGTTGAGCGTGCCGCTGCCCGAGGGCTACGAGTTCGACACCATCAACCGCGACGCCCTGCTGCGCCTCGCGCGGGTGGAAGCGGGCGAGATCGTGCTCTCGAGCGGGCCGCGCTATCGCGTGCTGGTGCTGCCGGACAGTCACCTCCTGACGCCGGAAATCGCGGTGCGCTTGCGAGAGTTCGTGCATGCCGGCGCGACTGTCGTGGGGCCTCGGCCGCGCCGATCTCCGAGCCTCGCCGACTCTCCGGATGCGGATCGGACGGTCGCGCAGGTTGCGCAGGAGTTATGGGGGGATCTCGACGGCGTGACCCTAACCGAGCGCCGCGTCGGCGCCGGGCGAGTGGTGTGGGGGCGGGCGCTGCACGAGGTCCTGCTGCAGGCCGGTACGCCGCCCGACGTGGTGGTCTCGGCTTCCGGCCCGCCCGGATCTCACGCGGCCCCTGGCGCGGCGTCCGCGATCGAATGGACACACCGCAGGGGTGCCGACTGGGATCTGTATTTCCTGAGTAATCCGGCAGCCGTGGCGCGGCGGCTCGAGGTGTCATTCCGAGTGGCGGGACGGGTGCCCGAGATCTGGCATCCGGACACCGGCGAGACCGAGACGCTGGGGCTGTGGCGCGAGGGCGGCGGACGCACCGTCGTGCCGCTCGAGCTCGATCCGCGCGGGTCGGCATTCGTGCTCTTCGCGCGCCGCTGCCGCGGCGTACCGCATTTCGTATCGATCGATTCCGCATCCTCGGGCGGGGCGGCACCGGATGCCGTGCGCCTGTTGGAATCGGGGGGCGCCGTGCGCGCGCTGGTGTCCGCGCAGGGAAGCTGGTCGCTGCTCGATGCCGCCGGCGTGCGCAAGCGCCTCGAGGTGCCGCGGCTGCCGGCGCCGCTGCCGCTCGAGGGTCCCTGGAATCTGACCTTCCCGGCGCGGCCCCCCGCGGCACCGGGCCGCCGCCCGGTGCGCGCGCTGCGTGTCAGGCTGACCGACCTCATCTCCTGGACCGAGCTGTCGGAAAACGAGGCCCGCTATTTCTCCGGCACCGTCCTCTATCGGACGTGGTTCGAGCTGCCGGCCGAGCTCCTCGGCGCGGACCGGACTTTGTGGCTCGATCTCGGCGAGGTGCATGAGATGGCCGCCGTCCGGGTGAACGGCAAGGCGCTCGGCGTGCTGTGGAAGCCGCCCTTTACCCTGAAGATCACCGGGGCCGCGCACGCCGGCCGCAATTCTCTCATCCTGCGTGTCACCAACACGTGGCGCAACCGGCTGATCGGAGATTACGGCAAACCGGCGGCGCAGCGCGAGACCTTCGTCGTGCCCATGCTGCGCAAAGGGCAGCCGTGGCTGCCCGGAGGAGCGGGCGTGAAGCTCTCACCGGCCGGCGTGTTGGGCCCTGTCACGGTGAGGAGCGTGGCGCGGGTGAGTCTGTGACCTGCGGTCGGGGCGCCTGCCCGCCCCGGCCACCGCGGCGGCGGCGGCCCCGTGCAACCCCGAAGCCTTCGCTGATGCGACGTGCTGCGGCCATCACGTTCTTGCCGAGCGAGCGCATGCGATGGTCGCTCGGGTATCGAGCGGCGCTCGAGACGCTGATGGCGGCGACGGTGCGGCTCCCCGCGGCTCGGACCGATTGAGCCAGGAGGAGCCGCTGCGAGCGCAGTGGACGGGTAAGCGCGGGCGGCGAGCGTCGCAATCAGCGGGCGATGATGATCCGAATTCCCGCCTTCTCGAATGCCTTGGCTTGCGGGTCGCTCAATCCGTCGTCGGTCACGAAGGTGTTTACGAGGTCCAATCCGCCCAGCAGGGTGAAGGAATTGCTGTCGACCTTGGTGGAATCGGCCACGAGAAAGACCTCTTTTGCTGCCTTGATCATGGCGCGCTTGATGGGCAGGTCGGCAAAGCTCGGATAGGTAAGTCCCGCGCCAACGGAGACGCCCGCCGTTGCGAGGAACAGCTTTCCGACGAAGATCTTGTTGAAGTACTCGGCCGATTTCTCGCCGCTCAGGGACAACGTCGGTGCCTTGAATTGCCCCCCGGGCATGTGTACCGCGAAGGACTGAATCGATCCCAGCATCAAGGCGATGTTCAGCCCGGGTGTGATGATGGTCAGATCTTTTCGGTGCGTGAGGTGACGCGCGACTTCAGTCGTCGTGGAGCCCGCATCCAGAATGATCGTCTCATGGTCCGCCACCAGGGCGGCGGCGGCGTGGCCGATCTTGCGTTTCTTGTCCATGTTCCCCAAGTGCTGCAGGGACATCGTCTGCACCTGATGGGGAACGGACTTCAGGTAAGCGCCGCCATGGTCGCGGGCGACAAGTCCGTCGGTGCTCAGACGGTCGAGATCCTGACGAATCGTCGCTTCCGAAACCGCGAAGGCTTCGCTCAGGTCGCGTACACGCGCGCTGCCTTCTTCCTGCAGCCACTCGAAGATCTTCCGGCGGCGCGGCTCGGCCAGAAGCGCGCCACGGGGCTCGTCCGCTGTCCGCGGCGTGCTTGCCTGCTGCGCCTTGGCGGCCGTCGATTCGCTGATCGGATCAAAGCTCATCGTCACTCCCACAGAACGGCGGGGCGACCATCGCCCATCGGGAGGGCGCAACCGCTCGATGGCTGAATAACCCTTTGAATCGAAAGTGCCTGAGCCACACTACCCGAACAGTCTCGTCGCCCGAAAGGGCGTCGAAACGAAAGTAGTCGATATATCATTGCGAAACATATATTGATACTACGACAGTATTCCGCTAATTTCACGAGAAATCGAAACCCTCTATCATCGCGATTCGTTTGGCGTCGGCGGAGCCGACGCCTGGCAGGTGGAACTCCATGCGGGCCGTCAATAAGTCGCTCACGTTCGCCGTCGTCGTAGGGAGCCGTCAGTTCTTCAATGGAGAGCCGGCCATCGCCGCGCGGCGCCAACTCCTCTCGCAACTCGAGCGCCTCGGCATAGAGCCTCTCATTCTTCCTCAGGAGGCGACCGAGGACGGCGCGGTGCAGTCACGGTCGGATGCCGCGCGCTATGCGGATTTCTTCCGTCGCCAGCGTGACCGGATCGATGGCCTGGTGGTCCTGCTGCCGAACTTCGGCGACGAGATCGCGATCGTCGAGACCGTGACGCGCGCTTCGCTCGGCGTGCCCATCCTGCTTCAGGCCAGCCATGACGAGATTGACAAGGTCGACGTGCGCAGCCGCCGTGACGCTTTCTGCGGGAAAATCTCGGTCGCGAACAATTTCCATCAGCACGGCATTGCCTTCACCGACACCACGTCCCATACGGTCGACGTCGACAGCGAGGAGTTCCTGGAGGATCTTCGGGCATTCGGCCGGGTCTGCAGGACCGTGCGCGGTCTCAGGGGAGCGCGGATCGGCGCCATCGGGGCCAGAACCTCTGCCTTCCACACGATGCGCTACAGCGAGAAGCTCCTGCAGGCCTGCGGCATCACGGTCGTGACCGCGGATATGTCCGAGATCATCGGGGCAGCCGAAGCCCTGTCGCCCGATGCCCCTGAAGTCAAGGCCAAGCTCGAGGAGATCATGGGCTACGGGCGTGTTCCGTCCACCATCCTGCGCGACAACATCGCCAGGCAGGCGCGGCTGTCCATTGTGATCAATCGCTGGATCGAGGAGAACGAATGCGATGCCAGCTCGATTCAGTGCTGGCGCAGTCTCCAGGACAACTTCGGCTGCGCGAGCTGCCTCACCATGAGCATGATGGGCGAGAAGCTGATGCCGAGCGCCTGCGAGGTCGATGTCATGGGGGCCATCTCGATGTATGCGCTGGCGCTCGCCTCGCAGGCGCCGCCGGCCATTCTCGACTGGAACAATAATTACGGCGCGCAAGCGGACATGTGCGTCTGCACCCACTGCGGCAACTTCCCGAAAAGCTTCATGGGAGCCACGCCGGAGATCTCGAATCTCGATGTGCTGGGAACCGTGATCGGAGCGGAAAAATGCTTCGGCGCCGTCAAAGGCAAGGTCCAGGCCGGGCCGATGACGTTTTTCCGCCTGTCGAGCGATGATGGGCAGGGGATGCTCAAGGCCTATGTGGGCGAGGGAGAGTTCACGAACGATCCGTTTCCGATGGACGGCGGCATTGCCGTTACCCGGATCAAGCGCCTGCGCTCCTTGCTCAGCTTCATCGTGCGCAACGGTTTCGAGCATCACGTTGCGATGGTGCGCGGCCAGCACGCGTCGATCGTCGAGGAGGCGGTGCGCCGATACCTTGATTGGCCCATCTATCGTCATGAGGCGCCCGAGGCTGACGCCCCGCGCGCGTTGCTGTGATCGGCCCCTCCCCGGGGGCCAGGGCTCCTTCAGCGGAGATCTCCATGCCTCGTGGATCTGACACTATGATCGCGGGCATTCGCGCGAAATCGCGCGCCGTTCGCCGCCATTGCATGCAAATGGTATACGACGCCAAACTCGGGCACTTGGGCGGTGATCTGTCGGTTGCCGACATCCTTTGCACGCTCTATTTCGGCGTGCTCAATGTCGATCCCGCCAAGCCCAATGATCCTGGCCGCGACCGGTTCGTACTCAGCAAGGGTCATTGCACTGGCTCGCTCTATTCCACTCTGGCCGAGCGTGGTTTCATCCAGCTCGAAGTGCTCAAGACCTACATGCAGCCGTTGTCGCGCCTCAACGGCCACCCGAACCGCAACTATGTGCCAGGCGTCGAGACCAATACCGGTCCTCTCGGTCATGGACTGCCCATTGCGGTCGGCATGGCCATTGCAGGCCAGATCGACAAGGCGACCTACCGCGTATTCGCTGTCGTTGGCGACGGCGAGCTTCAGGAAGGCAGCAACTGGGAAGCCGCGATGGCGGCCAGTCATCGTCGGCTGACCAATCTGACGCTCGTGATCGACCGTAACGGGCTGCAGCAGGGCGCGCGGACGGAGGACACCTCGGCGCTCGAGCCGCTGGCCGACAAGTGGCGGGCGTTCGGTTGGGAAGTCATCGAGGTTGATGGTCACGATCATGCCGTCTTGCTCGAGGTCCTTGGGGCGTCAGGGACGAACCGCCCGCGCTGCGTCATCGCCCACACGCACAAGGGGATGGGTGTCTCGTACATGGTCGATCAGGTGAGCTGGCACCATGGGATTCCGAATCAAGAACAGTACGAAATCGCCATGCGGGAGCTTGCTTAATGGACGTCCCGGCGATCCTGTCCGATCAGCTTCATGACTGTCGCGGCGCTTTTTCCGAGACGCTCGAGATTCTCGCGGCGAGCGACCACCGGATCGTTGCCGTGGTCAATGACAGCGTCGGGTCGAGCAAGCTCGGCAACTTTCGCCGGCGCTATCCGGATCGGCTGATCAATGTCGGCATTGCCGAACAGACAATGATCGGCGTCGGCGCAGGGTTGGCCAACGGCGGCAAGGTGCCATTCGTAAGCGGAGCAGCGTGTTTCCTCACCGCCAGGGGGCTGGAGCAGATCAAGGCCGATCTCGCCTACTCCAATGCCAACGTCAAGCTGTGCGGCATTTCGAGCGGCGTGGCTTATGGGGAGCTCGGCCCGACGCATCACTCCATCGAGGATGTGGGCTGGCTCCGTGTCCTTGCGAACATGACGATTATCGTTCCGGCCGACCGGTGGGAAACGGCACAGGCCGTCAAGGCCGCCGCCGGATCCGATGGGCCGATGTTCATTCGCGTGAGCCGTGAGCCGGTCCCCGACCTGGTGCGTGCCGCAGACGCCACCTTCCGGATCGGGAAGTCTGAAACCCTGCGCGAGGGTTCAGACGCCGTCATTATTGCGAACGGTACGATGGTGTGTCGCGCACTGGAAGCGGCGGAACGAATGGCAGGTGATGGTGCCGACGTGCGGGTGGTGAATATGTCGACCATTGCCCCACTCGATGTCGAGGCCGTCCTGGCGGCCGCGGACACGGGGGCGGTGGTCACGGTCGAAGAGCATTCGGTGCGCGGAGGACTTGGCAGCGCGGTAGCCGAGGTCACTTCGACATGCAAGCCCTGTCATATGCGTATCATGGGGTTTGCGGGCTTTCAGCCGACCGGATCGGCGCGGTTCCTTTGCGAACGTGCGGGTCTGAGTGCCGAGGGGATAGCCGCCTCGGTCCGCGCGGTCATTGCCGCGAGGGGGGCAAGGTGACGCACGCTGTCCTCGCAGTCGATCAAGGAACGACAAACACCAAGGCGCTGCTGATCGATTCTGCGGGAACGGTCATCGTCAAGGCGTCGCGTCCGATGGCGGTTCATCATCCGCGGCCCGGATGGGTGGAGCAGTCGGCTGATGCAATCTGGTCCAGCGTTGTGGAGTCGGTGAGAGAATGTCTGGCGGGGCGACCAGAGGTGACCATCGCTGCGATCGGCATTTCCAATCAGCGCGAATCGGTGTTGCTGTGGGACCGCAAGACCGGGCGCGCAGTGGGTCCTTGCGTGACCTGGCAGTGCAGGCGATCTGCCGCGCGCCTCGATAGCCTGCGCGAACCCGGCCTGCAGCGTACGATCACCGCCAAAACCGGGCTGCCGCTCGATCCCCTGTTTTCCGCCGCCAAGATCGCGTGGCTGCTTGATTCGGAACCCGGTCTCCGTGAGCGGGCGAGGCGCGGCGAGCTATGCGCCGGCACGGTCGACAGCTGGCTGGTGTTCAACCTGACCGGCCGGCAAGTCCATGCAACCGATGTGGGCAATGCCTCGCGCACTCAGCTCCTTGATATCGATCGTAGGCAATGGGACGGAGAACTGACCGCCTTGTTCGACGTGCCCGCTTCCGTGCTTGCCGAAGTCCGGCCATCCGACTCTGTCTTCGGCGCGACAGGCGGTGATGCTCCGCTGCGCAAGGGCGTGCCGATTCTTGCGGTCATGGGCGATTCACATGCCGCGCTTTTCGGACATGGCATACGCAAGCCGGGCAAGGTGAAAGCGACGTACGGAACCGGAACATCGCTGATGACGCTGACCGGCCGTCCGCGCGCTTCCTCTCATGGGTTGTCCACGACGATCGCCTGGGCGAGGGGAAAGGAGCCTGCCTATGCGCTGGAGGGCAACATTTCCGTCTCGGGGCAGGTGGCCGCCTTTATGCGTGAGCTTCTCGGTCTCGAGGATGAAGATGCCTTGGCGGCCCTCGCAGAGACAGTCCCTTCGAGCGAGGGCGTCTGCTGTGTGCCGGCCTTTGCCGGTCTCGGCGCGCCCTATTGGCGCGCCGACGTGCGCGGCCTCATCACCGGATTGTCGCTCGCCACGAAGCCGGCTCATGTTGCCCGGGCAGCGCTGGAGGCGATTACGTTGCAGATTCGGGACGTATTTGGGGCGATGGAGGCGGATCTGGGCGCACGGATCGGCGAACTCTCTGCCGACGGCGGAGCCAGCCGCAATGGGCTGCTCATGCAGCTTCAGGCCGATATGCTTGACCGTCCGGTCCGGCGCAATTCCGTCGCCGAGCTAAGCGCAGTTGGCGTTGGCCTCATGGCCGGGATAGGCAGGGGTGTCTGGGGCGAGGAAGAGGCGGGTGCTCTGTTCCAGGACGAGCACGTGCAATTCCACCCCAGGATGAGCGCCCAAGAGCGGGAAGGAATCGTCGCGGGTTGGTTGGCGGCGATAACCCGGGTTCTTGCCACCGAGCGATCAGCGTCAGACTTCCGGGGAGGAGCGCCGGCATCAAAGGGCGCGCGGGTGTCGACCATACCCGGGCAGGCATAACGGGACGGAATCGTTTGGCGCCGATAGGCGGCGATGTCCCAGGACGTCGGCACCGAAAGAACAGCGTCAGACTTCCAGGAACGAGCGTCAGCCTCAAAGGGGGCGCGGATTCCGGCCGTACCCAGAGGGGGGCATCTTGCATTTCGCAGACTTGATATTGCATTGCCGTTCGGTCTTGAGACGGCCAGTGGCCGGAGCAGCTCATGGGTTGCGGGCAGACGGGGGGCGAAGCGCGCCATGAATCGGCTCGTGGACATCTGCACCAAATATCCGCGACTCACGCTCCTCGCCGGCATCGGTGCCCTCTCTGCGGTGCTCTGCGCCGGAGGTCTGGTGGTGACAGTGCGTCCGATGGGCGGGACGACGGCCAATACCAGTTCGCCTGCGAGCGGGCTCGCGTTCGACCCGAAAGCATATGTCGCTCGGATATGGTCCAGGCAGGTATTGCCGGCCGCCCGACACGACAGCACGCCCTTGACGAAACTCCTGGCTGCATTGGCCAAGGACAAATCGGCGGCGTTGCGGACATTCAGCCACCGGGTGAGCGGCTCGTACAACATGATGATTCGCTTCCGCGGAAAAGTGAGCCAGATAGATACTTCATCGCCGCTCGGAACCATCACGGTCGATGTCGCCAGCGGAACTCACGTGGTTCCGGTCAAGGTCGTAACGGGTCCCGTCATCCTCGGAACGTCGCTTCGCGATGCTCTGAAATTCATCAGCTTCGGGGAATTCCTCAATCAGATCCAATATGGCGAAGTTGCCGACGACCTCAACAGCGAAGTGATGACAAAGGTCGTTGCGCCGTTGCAATTGGCGCGGCTCAAGGGGCGGACAGTCGACGTCTCGGGTGCCTGCACGTATGACGCAGCCAATCCGCGCGACATAACGGTCACCCCGGTGATTCTCAGTGTTGAGAAGGAAGCGCCGTGATGAGCCGGATACTCTTCCGCGCCGAACAGGTGACCAAAGCCTTTCCTGGAACGCTTGCTCTGGATCATGTCGATTTCGACGCCTATGCGGGCAGCGTAAACATACTTGTCGGCGAGAACGGCGCAGGCAAGTCGACCCTGATGAAGATCCTCGCCGGTGCCGAGCGGCCGACCGAAGGGCGGCTACTGCTCGAGGGCGAGCTCGTCAGCTTCACGACGCCGTCGGAAGCGATGGCCAGAGGGATCGGAATCATCTACCAGGAGCTCGATCTGTGCCCGAATATGTCAGTGGCCGAAAACCTCTTTCTCGGGCATGAGCACACCAGGAACGGCTGCATAGACCGGAAGCGGCAGGCCCAAATCGCGAGGCGGATCGTAACGCACCTGAAGCACGACATCGATCCCGATTGTCTGGTCGGAGACCTGCGCGTCAGCGAGCAGCAGATCGTCGCGATTGCCAAGGCGCTCCGCCATGACATCAGGGTTCTGATCATGGACGAGCCGACTTCTTCCCTCTCGTCGCAAGAGGTGCGGACGCTGTTCGAGCTGATGGGGGATCTGAAGGCGCGGGGCGTGGCCATTATCTACATCTCCCACCGTCTGGAGGAATTGCTGGAGATCGGCGATCACATAACCGTCCTGCGCGATGGCAGGGTCGCCGCCCATGCGGAGATGTCCGAGATCGACATGCCGTGGATCCTGCACCAAATGCTTGGCGAGACCCGAGTCGACGTGCCGCATCACGGCAATGCAGCGCGAGTCGAGCCGCTCCTCACGGTCGACGATCTCAGTTACCCACGGACTGAAAGCGGCGTATCGGTGGACCATGTTTCGTTCGAAGTCAAAAGCGGCGAGATAGTCGGCCTGTTCGGGTTGATGGGGGCCGGCCGGACCGAACTGCTCGAATGTCTGATGGGGCTGCATCCTGAAGCTTGCGGAAAAGTGACGCTGGCCGGCGAAACGCTCGACGACCGGCTCGGACTGGATCAGCGGATTGCCCGCGGCATGATGCTGATTCCAGAAGACCGGCAGGCCGCCGGCATCGTGCAGACCATGACGCTCGGCGAAAACATCACGTTGGCCAATCTTGATCGTTATCAGCGCATGGGGTGGCTGCCGCGCAATTTTGGCGCCGAGGATGTCGCAGCGGCAATCGAGAAGCTTGCGATCAAGGCGGGTTCGCCGACCCAGATGATCACGACTCTTTCCGGCGGCAACCAGCAGAAGGCAATCATCGGTAAGGCGCTCTTGACCCGGCCACGCCTGCTGCTGATGGACGAGCCGGGTCGAGGGATCGACGTCAAGGCGAAGGCAGAGGTTTTCACCATCATGAACCGTGTCGCCGCCGAGGGCATGGGCATCCTCTTCGTGTCATCGGAGATGAAGGAGATTGTGGCACTCGCTGATCGGACCTTGGTCATGTCGCGAGGACGGATAACCGCCGAATTGACTCGCGGTACTTATGACGAAACCGACCTGATGCTGAACGCCGTTGGCTTGCGGGTGGCGATATGACCATGAATTTGACGCAGAATCCGCATCTTCCGGATCAAGGCGAGACCCGTGCGCGTTCTCGGGAGCCCGCCCTCATGGCTCTGTTGCTTCGCTTCCGGGCCTTCCTGGCGCTGATCGTGCTGATTGTGCTGTTTGCATTTTTGTCATCGTCCTTCCTGACCTGGTCGAACCTGATTACGGTGGTGGTGCAGTCGTCGATTAACGGACTCCTCGCCATCGGTATGACCCTGGTCATCGTCTCTGGCGGCATTGATCTGTCCGTCGGTGCGACCGCCGGGCTTTGTGGCATGATTGTCGGTGCGCTGATCGATGTGGGCGTGCCGATAGGTGCCCTCGGCGTGGTGGTCTATCCGCACGCGTGGGCAGCCGTCGCCATCGGTGTCGGGGCGGGGGCGTGCATCGGCGCCGTCAACGGCTTCGTCATCACACGCTTGAAGGTCGCGCCATTCATCACGACCCTGGGCACACTCTACATCGCCCGGGGCCTCGCGTTGCTGAGCCATAACGGCTCAACCTTTCCCTTCCTCAATGGCGTGCGCGCGCACGGCAACGTCGGTCTGCCCTGGCTCGGCAATGGGCTCTTGCTCGGCATCCCGGTGCCGATTTGGCTGCTCGTGGTCACTACCGTCGTCATGTCTGGCATCGCCGGGCGGACGAAATTTGGGCGGCACGTCTACGCCGTCGGCGGCAATGAGCGGGCGGCGGCCCTGTCCGGCGTGCGGGTGTCGGCGGTGCGTGCACGGGTCTATGTGATTTCCGGCGCGTTGGCGGCGCTCGCCGGCATTGTCATCGCCGCTCAGCTCGACTCCGCCGGTGCCGACGCTGGCGCGGGTTATGAATTGAATGCAATCGCGGCCGCCGTGCTCGGTGGCACCTCGCTGATGGGGGGCAAAGGCACGATCAGCGGAAGCGTCATCGGCGCGCTCGTGATCGCAGTGCTGGTCGACGGGCTGCTGCTGCTGGGCATCTCCGACTTCTGGCAGATGATTATCACCGGCTTCGTGATCATTGTTGCCGTGGCAATTGATCAGGTTCGCCTCGACACGATCAAGGTTCCGTGGCTCAAGGGCCGCAGGAATGTGGCCCTGTCCTAGCGGGAGCCGGCAGGCGTGATAGCGCCGGAATGAGCAGCAAGTTTGTGGAGGAGCGATCATGAAGCTGAATATCCTTATCGGATCCGTGTGCATCGGCGCGATGGTGGGGTTATCACCGGCGAGCCGGGCCTCGGCAACCGATCGAACGGTCGTGCAATCGCACGAGGGAAGCAATCACGAGACGATTGCGATTTTCGTACCGTCGCTCAGCAACCCATTTTTCGTTGCTGAAGAGAAGTTCGCCGCCGCGGAGGCCACCAAGCTCGGTTACGGTACCATGGTCGCGAGCCACGATGGCAATGCCTACACGCAAATGAACCTGATCAAGACCGCCATTGCCGTCCATGTTGCGGCGATCGTTCTCGACAATGCGGGTGCGGATGTCTCGATCACGGCGGTGACGGCGGCAACCGAGGCCGGAATTCCCGTTTTCCTGATTGATCGTGAGATCAACGCCAAGGGAATTGCGAAGGCACAGCTCGTGTCGAACAATTTCGAAGGCGCTCAACTCGAGGCGACGGAGTTCGCCAAGCTCATGGGCTATACGGGTAGCTATGTGGAGCTTACGGGCATGTCTTCCGATACCAATGCCAAGGTGCGGGCGCAGGGTGTCGCAAGCGTGCTCGAGCACTTCAGTGGTATGAAGATGGTTGGGAATCAGACGGCCGAGTGGTCGCAGTCCGAGGGCTTTCGGGTCACACAGACGTTGCTTCAGGCGCATCCGAACATCAAGGGGCTCATTGCGGACAATGACACAATGGCATTGGGTGCGGAGGCGGCGCTCCTCGCGGCTCACAGGCCCGAGGTGATCGTGGTCGGATTTGACGGCAGTCCCGATATCGTCAGGTCCATCAGGAAGGGACAGATCAAGGCCGATGTCCTGCAGCCGGTTGCAACGTTCTCGAAGGAAGCTGTCATCGAGGCGAACCGATATCTGAAAACAGGCTCGACGGGCGAGCCGGAGAAAAAGCAGCTTGATTGCATTCTGATCACGCCCGCCAATGTAGGCGAGTATGCCGATTGGTCGATGAAGGCCGGATCCTGAGCCGCCGGCGGGATGATCCGTCGGACACCGGAGGTCGCGGGCTTCGAGGCGCAACCGGTGCATCGGTGGGGGCGAGGCTGCGAGTCTTTGCGCGGCTCTGCCGCGGAGCTTTCGTGGTAATTGGGCGCGTACCCGGGGGGGCGGTTGCGACGTCATCCGGTCGGCCTCGTGGTTCTGCCACGTGTCCCGGGTCCGATGCGTGTTCGCGGCTACTCCGCTCGTGTAGGCTGACCGTCATTCCAATCTACTTCACCCGGTATAGGCGCAGCAATGGATACCATCCCGCATCCTGAAGGCGAGAATCCCTCGGCTATGCAGCTGAGCACAGTCGGCGAACTCGTGGACGAAATCCGTCAAGGCAAGATGGTGATCCTCATGGACGACGAGGATCGCGAGAACGAAGGTGATCTGATCATCGCGGCCGAGCATGTGACAGCCGAGGCCATAAACTTCATGGCCAAGTACGGACGGGGATTGATCTGCTTGCCTATGTCGAAGGAGCGTTGCGAGCGGCTGGGTTTGCCACTGATGGTGCAAAATAATGGCAGCGGGTTCGGGACCAAGTTTACTGTGACTATCGAGGCACGGGAAGGGATTACGACCGGCATCTCCGCTGCTGACCGTGCTCATACGGCGAGGGTGGCGGCCGCACGTGACCCGGATCCCAGAGCGCTCGTGCAACCTGGGCACATGTTTCCGCTAATGGCCGAGCCGGGCGGCGTGCTGCGGCGCGTGGGACACACGGAAGCGGCCTGCGATCTGGCGGTCATGGCCGGGTGCCAACCCGCCGCGGTGATCTGCGAGGTGATGAATGATGACGGTTCCATGGCTCGCCGCGATGAGCTGTTGGTGTTCGCCAAACGTCATGGGCTCAAGATTTGCACCATTGCCAGCTTGATCCAATATCGTGCCATGCATGAGAAGACCATTGAGGTGGTCTTTGAGCACACATTGGAGACCACGTATGGACCATTTCGACTTACGGCATTTCGCGATACCGTCGACGAGCATATACACTTGGCGCTGGTCAAGGGCGAGATCACCGGGGAGGCGCCAGCTCTCGTGCGTGTCCATCAGGTTGATGCGGTAAGAGATCTGATGGGAGGGATGCGCAATGGGCGCACCGGGTGGAGTTTGAATCTGGTGTTGGAGGCGGCGGCGCGCAGCGAGCTGGCAGTGGTCGTGATTCTGGGCCACGACGACGACGGCGCGCCGTTGCTGGATCAGGTGGAAGGGTTTTTCAAGGGCGAAGAGCGCCCGCGCAAACGGCAAGGAGAGTTGCGCACGTATCGCAATATAGGCACCGGGTCCCAGATCCTGAAGGCGTTGGGGGTCCGCAAGATGCGTTTGTTGAGCGCGCCTCTACGCTTCAACGCGCTGTCGGGTTTCGGCTTGGAGATTGTGGAATATCTCGAAGCGGAAGCGTGAGGCAGAGCGCTTTTGGCGTAGCGTTGCCGCAGCCGGAGTATCTGGTGAGCGAGGGGTGACCGGTCCGCCTTGCGCCGAATCCCGTAACCAGTCCGGACGCGTCCTGCCGGGCAGACCCGGGCTCATTTTGCCTGGCGCCGCAGGTTTCCACAGGCGCGCTTGGCCATGGTGAAGCGCGCAATGAGGTCCTCGAGCACCGAGAGGACACCTAAGTGGATGAAGATGCCGAACTCGGCGCCCCGGAACCAGCGCGGCACGTGAGGGGCCTCGATCGCTCCCCGTACGAGAGCGCGCGTAAGCCGCGGATCGAAGACGGCGAGATGGGTGCCGGGACGCTGGCGCTGGGGCGCGAGAAAGGGGACGCACCACCCCTGCGGGTCGGCATTCGTGCTCTTTGCGCGGCGCTCGGCGTGCTGGGGAACCCTCTTGCGGTGGAGATCACCGCGGCCGCGCGCGCCGGCCACCGCGGCGGCGGCCGCTCGCCTTGGACGCCGGCGCCAGGAGTTTGTCCGCACCCGCGCCGTCGGATGTCAGCGGCTGGGCGGGGTGGCGGCCGGTCCAGCCGAGACCCTCGCTGATCCGGTGCGCCGCCGCCATGACGTCCTTGCTGAGCGACTGCATGCGATGGTCGCTCATGTACTGGGCGGCGCTCGAGACGCTGATGGCGGCGACGGTGCGCCCGGCGACATCGCGGATGGGCGCGGCGATGCAGCGGATCTGGTCCTCGTTCTCCTCCAGGTCGAAGGCGTAGCCGGCCTGCACGTAGACGCGCATGCGCGCCACCCATTCCTGCTGCGAGATCTCCGCGCGCCGGCGCACGCCCTGCCGGGCGCTCTCGCCGTGCTCCGTGCGAAAGAGCTGCACCCAGGCGTCCTCGTCGAGATCGAGGATCAGGGCCTTGCCCAAGCCGGTGGAGGTCACCGGCTGCAGCTCGCCGATCCGCGAGCTGATGTTGATGCGGCGCTTGCCCGGCACCTTGTCGAGATAGAGCACGCGGCCGCGGTCGAGCACGCCCAGGTGCACGGTATCCTCGGTGAGGAGGGCGAGCCGCTCGATGTGCGGCGCGGCGATGCGCGGCAGGTCGAGCTCATCGCGCACGCGAAAGCCGAGCTCGAGGAGCTTCGGACCGAGGCTGTAGCCGCTGTGCGGGACGAAGCTGAGATAGCGCCGGTCGGCCAGGGCGGAGGCCAGCCGGTGCGTGGTGCTGCGGGTGAGGCCGAGGCGCGTGGCCAGGTCGGCGAGCTTGATCGGGCCTTCGGCGACGACATCGATCACGTCGAGGCCGCGAAAGAGCGTCTGGCTGCCGAGGCGCGCGCGCGCGGCGGACGATGTCTCGCCGGGGTCATCCGCACCGGCAGCGCGCCGCTCCGCAGGAGCGGCCTGCTCGGGTCTGCCGGGGATGCGCGTGCTTCTCATTATGTGGTACCCGTATTAGTATGTGGGACGAGGCCCGCGGCCGCAACCCGGCGCGGGCCGAACCCCGGTGAATGACGAGGCACGGCGGCAGACGACATGAGCTTCCCCGCAATCAAACAGGTCCGCGCGTACGTGCTGCGCGGCGGCGGCGCCGACTACCACGACCAGCAGGGCGGGCACTGGATCGACGATCACATCGCCACTCCCATGAGCCGCTATCCGGAGTACCGCCAGAGCCGGCGCAGCTTCGGCATCAACGTGCTCGGCACCCTGGTGGTGGAGATCGAGGCCGCGGACGGCACCGTCGGCTTCGCCGTCACCACCGGCGGCGAGCCCGCCGCCTTCATCGTGGAGCGCCATCTCGCCCGCTTCCTCGAAGGCCGCGATCCCACCGCCATCGAGAAGATCTGGGACCAGATGTACTTCGCCACCCAGTATTACGGGCGCAAGGGCCTGGTCGTCAACGCCATCTCGGGAGTCGATCTGGCGCTCTGGGATCTGCTCGGCAAGCTGCGGGGCGAGCCGGTCTATCAGCTCCTGGGCGGCGCGGTGCGCGATGAGCTCGTCTTCTATGCGACCGGCTCCCGCCCGGACCTCGCGCAGCAGCTCGGCTTCATCGGCGGCAAGCTGCCGCTGCACCACGGGCCGGCCGAAGGCGAGGAGGGCCTCAAGCGCAATCTCGAGGCGCTCGGGCAGATGCGCAGCCGCGTCGGGCCGGATTTCTGGCTGATGCTCGATTGCTGGATGAGCCTCGATCTGCCGTACGCGGTGAGGCTCTCGCATGGGGCGCGCGAACACGGATTGAAGTGGATCGAGGAGGCGTTGTCGCCCGATGATTACTGGGGATATGCGCAGCTGAAGCGTAGCATGCCCCCCGGCATGCTGGTGACCACGGGCGAGCACGAGGCCACCCGCTGGGGCTTTCGCATGCTGCTCGAGATGGAATGCTGCGACATCATCCAGCCCGACGTCGGCTGGTGCGGCGGCATCACCGAGCTCATCAAGATCGCCGCGCTCGCCGACAGCCGCGGCGTGATGGTCGTGCCCCACGGCTCGAGCGTCTACAGCTACCACTTCGTCATCACCCGCCACAACAGCCCGTTCGCCGAGTTCCTGATGATGGCGCCCGAGGCCGACCGGGTGGTGCCGATGTTTCATCCGCAGCTCCTCGGCGAGCCGGTGCCGGTCAACGGCCGCCTGAAGCTTCCCGACACGCCGGGCTTCGGCGTGGAGCTCAACCGCTCGCTCCCCCTGCACCGGCCCTATCCGCACGGCTGAGCACTCCTCAGCCGCGCTCCGCGACTCTCCGAGACAACCCTTCGCCAGACTCGAGCACCCCAGGACACCCATGAGACTGCTGCGTTACGGCCCCGCCGGCCACGAACAGCCCGGACTCCTCGACTCCCACGGCCGGATCCGCTCCCTCGCGGGCAGCATTCCCGATCTGACGCCGCAGCATCTCTCGGCTGCCGGGCTGGCGAAGCTCGCGGCCATCGATCCGGCCTCCCTTCCGGCCGTGCCCGGCAGCCCGCGCCTCGGCGTGCCCGTCGCCGGCACCCGCAAGTTCATCGCCATCGGCCTGAACTACGCCGACCACGCCGCGGAGTCGAACCTCCCGATCCCCACCGAGCCGGTCGTCTTCACCAAGGCGGTGAGCTGCCTGCAGGGCCCGAACGACGAGGTCATGATCCCCAGAGGCTCGAAGAAGACCGACTGGGAAGTCGAGCTCGGCGTCGTGATCGGCACCACGGCCCGCTACGTGGAGGAGCGTACCGCGCTCGAGCACGTCGCCGGCTACTGCCTCATCAACGACCTCTCCGAGCGCGAATACCAGATCGAGCGCGGCGGCACCTGGGACAAGGGCAAGGGCTGCGACACCTTCGGTCCCGTGGGCCCCTGGCTCGTGACCCGCGACGAGGCAGGCGACGTGCAGGACCTCGACATGTGGCTCGATGTCAACGGCGAGCGCATGCAGACAGGCAACACGCGCACCATGATCTTCCCCGTGAGCAAGATCGTCAGCTACGTCAGCCAGTTCATGACGCTGGAGCCGGGCGACATCATCACCACCGGCACCCCGCCCGGCGTCGGCATGGGCCGCAAGCCCGAGCCGGTCTATCTCGCGCCCGGGGACACCATACGGCTCGGCATCTCGAGACTGGGCGAGCAGCGCCAGACCGTCATCGCCTGGCGGCGCACCTGAGCGGAGGCAAGGCATGACGGTCATTTCCGGACGTTTCCAACACCGCGTAGCCGCCATCACCGGCGGCGCCTCCGGCGTCGGCCGTGAGGCCGCCGCCCGCATAGCCGCCGAAGGCGGCCGCGTCTTCCTGTGGGATCGCGACGAGAGAGCGCTCGCCGCCGCGGCCGCCGCCATCCCCGGCGCGCAGACCGCGCGGGTCGACGTCGCCGACGCGGCGGACGTGGCCCGTGCGGCCGAAGCCGCCTTCCGCGCCCACGGCCGCCTGGACATCCTGGTCGCGAGCGCCGGCATCACCGGCCCCACCGCCCCCCTCTGGGAATACCCCATCGAGGAGTGGCGCCGCGTGATCGACATCGACCTGCACGGCATCTTCAACAGCTGCCGCGCCGTCGTCCCGCTGATGCTGAAGAACGACTACGGCCGCATCGTCAACATCAGCTCCGTGGCCGGCAAGGAAGGCAACCCCAACGCCTCCGCCTACTCCACCGCCAAAGCCGGCGTCATCGGCCTCACCAAATCCCTGGGCAAAGAGCTCGCCCCCACCGGCGTGCGCGTCAACTGCATCACCCCCGCCACCTTCAAGAGCCCCATCCTCGCCCAGCTCCCCCAGTCCCAGATCGATTACATGAAGTCGAAAATCCCCATGGGCCGCCTGGGCGAGGTCGAGGAAGTGGCAGCGCTCGTCTGCTGGCTCGCGAGCGAGGAGTGCTCCTTCTCCACCGCCGCCACCTTCGACATCTCCGGCGGCCGCACCACCTACTGATCCAAGCAAACGGGGGCCGTGGTGTCTGGATTCACGGCGGTCCGGGAAATTCTTCTTCAAGTGAGTCGCCGGAGCCCGATCTAGTGACACCCGAGATTGAAGCCGTAGACGCCCACATGCACCTGTGGGACCTCGCCCGCATCTCCTACCCCTGGCTCACTGCCCCCCTCCCCGCAGGCATCACCGGCGATGTCACCCCCATCGCCAGTCCCTATCTCCTCGATGACTACCTGCGCGACGCCGCCGCCCACGACAGCCGCGTGCGAGTCGCCAAGATCGTCCACGTGGAAGCCGGCGCCCACTCCGCCCACTCCCTCGCCGAGACCCGCTGGCTGCAAAGCCTGGCCGACACCCGCGGCTTTCCCCACGCCATCGTCGCCCACGCCGAGCTCGAGAAGCCCGAGGTCGCCACCCTGCTGGCCGACCACGCCGCCCACCGCAACGTGCGCGGCATCCGCCAGATCATCAACTGGCACCCCGACCCCGCCAAGACCTACACCCCCCGCGACCTGCTCGCCGATGAGTCCTGGCAGCGCGGCTTCGCGCTCCTCGCCCGCTACGGCCTGTCGTTCGACCTGCAGATCTATCCGTCGCAGATGCCGTCGGCCGCGCGCCTCGCCGCCCGCCATCCCGACACGCCGATGATCCTCAACCACACCGGCATGCCCTGCGACAAGGACGCCGCCGGCATCGAGGCCTGGCGCACCGGCATGCGCGCCCTCGCAGCGCAACCGAACGTCTCCGTCAAGATCTCCGGCCTCGCCATGCTCGACTGGCGCTGGACCCGCGACAGCCTGAAGCCCTTCGTCCTGGAGACGCTCGAGACCTTCGGCGCCGAGCGCGTGATGATCGCGAGCAACTTCCCCGTCGATCGCCTGTTCGGCACCTTCGCCGGCTTCACCGGCGCCTATCTCTCGCTGCTCGGCGGCGCCAGCGAGAGCGAGCGCTCCAAGCTCTTCGCGCGCAACGCCGAGCGCATCTACAAGATCTGACAACCTATGACACCCAATCCACTTCTCGGGGTCTTCTTCCACTGGGTGGGCGGCCTCGCCTCCGCCAGCTTCTACGTCCCTTACCGCTCCGTGCGCGGCTGGTCGTGGGAGGTGTTCTGGCTGGTCGGCGGCCTGTTCAGCTGGATCGTCGCGCCCTGGCTCTTCGCCGGGCTGCATACGCACGATCTCATCGCGGTGCTGGCGGCGACGCCGCCGCGCACCCTCGAGCTGTGCTACCTCTTCGGCTTCCTCTGGGGATTCGGCGGTCTCACCTTCGGCCTCAGCATGCGCTATCTCGGGATCTCCCTGGGCACCGCGGTGGCCCTCGGGCTCACGGCGGCGTTCGGGACCCTGATCCCGCCGCTCGTCAGCGGCCAGCTCTTCGGCAGCCTGATCCATACGCTCGGCGGACGGGTGGTGTTGGGCGGCGTCGCGGTCGCGCTCGCCGGCATCGCCATCGTCGGCAAGGCGGGCCACGACAAGGAGCTCGAGCAGGCGGCGCGGCACCTCGATCTGCCGGCGGGCGACAGCGGCCAGCCGCAGGCGCGGGATTTCCGCAAGGGAATCGCGGTGGCCGTGTTCTCCGGGATCATGAGCAGCTGCTTCGCCTACGGGCTCGACGCCGGCGGCCCGATCCGGCACCTGACGCTCGCGCACGGCACGGATACCCTGGCGCAGGGACTGCCGGTGCTCGTGGTCGTGCTCCTCGGCGGCTTCACCACCAACGCCATCTGGTGCGGCTGGCTCATCTTCAGGAATGCGAGCGCGCGCGAGCTGCGGGGCGAGGTGAAGGTCGCGGGCGCCGACGCGGTGGTGCCGCTCACCCGCAATTACCTCCTGTGCGCGCTCGGGGGCACGGCCTGGTACCTGCAGTTCTTCTTCTACACCATGGGGGAAAGTCAGATGGGGCGGTACGCCTTCTCGAGTTGGACCCTGCACATGTCGAGCATCATCATCTTCGCCACGCTCTGGGGCCTAGCCCTGAAGGAATGGAAGGGCGCGAGCGCACGCAGCCTCGGCGTCATGACGCTCGGCCTGATCGTCCTCATCGGCGCCACCGTCGTGATCGGCTGGGGCAACTACCTCGTGGTGCGCGGGTGAGCTCGTCCCGGGGCTTGCTCGCCGCGGTGACGCTCGCCGGCGCCGCCGTGCTCGGCTTCGGCAGGGCCGTCCCGCGCGCTGAGGCGGCGGCCCGCGGCCCTTGGGTGGCCGCGTGGTACTCGCCGCCGTTTCCGGAAACGGCGATCTGGGGCTGCAATCAGGTCCGCACCTTCAGTCATCAGACCGTCCGTCAGGTCGTGCGGCTCGAGGCCGGCGGCGAGCGCCTGCGCATCCGCCTGACCAACGAGCTCGGCCTCGGGCCGCTGAAGTTCGGCGAGGTGCGCGTGGCGCTCGCCTCGCCTAACGGGGTGACCGAGCCCGGCACCGACCGCATCGTCACCTTCGGCGGAAAGCGCGGCGCGACCATCCCGCGCGGCAAGGCGCTCGTCAGCGACCCGGTGAGCCTCCCGGTACGGCGCTTTGAGGACTTGGCGATCTCGGTCTATTACCCGGGCGGGGCGGCTCCGGCCGGTCACCTGCACGAGCTCGAGATCTCCCCGCCCGGCGATCACACCGCCGAGCCGGTCTGGCCGCAGGCCGGCCGCTCGCAGGCGCCGGCTCTCGCGAGCGGCGTCGAAGTCGCGAGCGCGGCGCCGCGCAAGGTGCTGGTGGCCTTCGGCGACTCCATCACCGAGGGCTTCTGCTCCACGCCCGGCACGCATCGCGACTATCCGGAGGAGCTGGCGGATCTCTTGGCCCGCCATCCGGGGAGCGACCGGTCCTGGGTCGTCATCAACTCCGGGATCAGCGGCAACCGCCTGCTGCGCGAGGGCGCGGGGCCGAAAGCGCTCGATCGCTTCGAGCGGGACGCGCTCGATGTCCCGGGCGTGAAGGCCGTCCTGCTGCTGGAAGGCATCAACGACATCGGCTGGGCCTTCGATTCCGCGGGCGACAGCCCGCCGCTCAGCGCGCGGGACATCATCGCCGCCTACAAGACACTCATCCGCCAGGCGCATGCGAAGGGCCTGAAGATCTTCCTCGGCACGCTCACGCCTTACGAGGGCGCGACGTACTCGCGTCCCCAGGGCGAGAAGGTGCGGGAGGAGGTCAACGCGTGGATTCGCAGGGGGCACGGGTTCGACGGCGTCGTCGACTTCGATGCCGCGTTGCGCGATCCGGCGAGTCCGCGGCACTTTCGGGGCGCGGATCAATGCGGCGATGACCTGCATCCCAACGACGCCGGCTACCACGCCATGGCCGAGTTGGCTTTCAAACGCCTGTTTGAGTCGGCAGCCGGCCGCGCGCCGGCCGGCTGAGGGCGGCACCGATGGCAAAAGTCGACCGACGGCGCCTCCTCTTCGGCACGGGTCTGCTGACCGTCGCGCCGCGCGTCCTGCGCACAGCAAACGCGGCGGCAGCGGCCGACGCAACTGCGACCGGCGCGCCGGAGGAGTACGCGGGCACACCGCCCGGCGATGCGGCACTGACCGTGGGACGGCTCTGGGCCGAGCGAGTCGAGCGTCCGCTGGGGCTCGAGGTCACGCGGCCGCGGCTCTCCTGGTCGGCGGCGAGCGCAGGGCGGGGCGCCCGCCAGAGCGCGTACCGGATCACGGCCGCCTCGAGCCGCGAGCGGCTGGAGGCGGGCGAGGCGGACCTCTGGGACAGCGGACGCGTTGCCTCTGATCGTTGCTTCGACGTCGAGTACGACGGCAAGGTGTTGCATTCGGGGCAGCGCGTCTGGTGGCGCGTCCAGGTATGGGATGAGGCCGGCCGCGCCTGCGCGCCGAGCGCCGCGACGTGGCTGGAGATGGGTTTGCTGCAGCCGTCGGACTGGCAGGCGCAGTGGCTCGACATCGAGGACCCGGAGGAGCGCGCGGACCGCGCCGCCGGGATCCACTGGATCTGGAGCGAGGCGCATCCTCTGGCGCCCGCCCCGCAGCAGTTCCGTTACCGGCTCGAGCTGCCGCCGGGGGCACGCGAGGCGGAGCTCCTTCTTTCCGCGAAGGACGATCTGCTCGGCCTCTGGATCGACGGCAAGGCGGTGCCGCTGCCCGTCAAGACCTACTGGGGCACCATGATGCGCTTCGCGATCCCGGCCGCGGCCGGCGCCCGCCTCATCGCCGTGCAGGCGAAGGCGGATAGCGGCGGCTTCATGCCGGGCACGGGCGGCGCGCTCGCCGCGCTGGTGAAGGTGCGCGAGGCGGACGGCAGCATCCGCAGGCTCGCGACGGGCGGGGACTGGCGCGCCTCGGGCGCGGCGCCCGCGGGCTGGCAGACGTTGGAATTCGACGACGGGTCGTGGCCGCGGGCCAGGGCGGCCCCGACCCCGCCTCCCTGCGATCCGCGCCCGCCGCGCGCGGCGCTCTGGGCCCGCCGGGAAGTCGGCATTGCCAAGCCCCTCGAGCGGGCGCGCCTCTACGCCACCGCCCTCGGGGCCTACGAGATCCACATCAACGGCACGCGCCTCGGCACGGCGCATCTGGCGCCCGAGATCACGGTGGCGGCGGATCACGTGCTCTATCAGTGTTACGACGCAACGCCGCTGCTGCAGCACGGCTCGAATGCCGTGGCCGCCCTCATCGGGGACGGCTGGTACGCATCCGCATTCAGCTGGCTCAACGAGCGCTACGCCCTCGCCGGCAGCCCGCGCCGGTTTCTCGCCCAGCTGGTGTTGGACTATGCGGACGGCAGCCGCGAGCTGATCGCGACGGACGGGAGCTGGCGTCTCGGACCCTCCGCCGTGCGCTCATCGGAGATCTACAACGGTGAGGACTACGACGCCCGCAGGGAGAGCCTCGGGGGCGGGAAGGAAGGTGCGCATGCCGATGCCGGCGCCGATGCCAACGCCTGGCGGACCGCCGCGATAGGCGATGCGCCCGGGATGCGGCTCGTGGCGCAGATCGATCCGCCCATCCGCCCCATACAGGCGCTCGCCCCCCGCAGGATGACCCGGCCGCGGCCGGGCACGTTCGTCTTCGACTTCGGCCAGAACTTCGCCGGCTGGTGCCGGCTGCGGGTGAAAGGCCCCGCCGGCACCGTCGTGCGCCTGCGCCACGCGGAGATCCTCTACCCGAGCGGCGAGATCAACACGACCAACCTGCGCGATGCCCGCGCCACCGACACCTACACGCTGCGCGGCGATCCGGCCGGGGAGGTGTACGAGCCTCGCTTCACCTACCACGGCTTCCGCTACGTGGAGCTCACGGGCTATCCGGGAAAGCCGGACCTCGCCACGCTCGAGGGTATCGTCGTGCACACGGACGCGCCGCCCACCGGAACGCTGGCGGTGGACAATCGCCTCGCGCAGCGGATCTGGCACAACGCGCTCTGGAGCCAGCGCTCGAACTTCTTCGGGGTGCCGACCGACTGTCCGCAGCGCGACGAGCGCATGGGCTGGATGGGCGACATCCA
Source organism: Gammaproteobacteria bacterium (assembly GCA_027306985.1). Taxonomy (GTDB): domain Bacteria; phylum Pseudomonadota; class Gammaproteobacteria; order Steroidobacterales; family Steroidobacteraceae; genus 13-2-20CM-66-19. Next base: position 27,886 of record DAHUXV010000220.1, read on the forward strand.
GGTGTTCCTCGACGCCGCGGCATTCAACATGGACGTCGATTCCTTCATCCGCCGCTTCATGGGCGAGGTGCGCGCCGGCCAGACCCCGGACGGGGCATTCCCCATCGTGACGCCGCAGCCGCGCTCGTTCGCGCAGCTCGTGACCGCGGGGTGGAGCGATGCGGGCGTGATCCTGCCCTGGACGCTCTATCGGCGTTACGGGGATACGGCGGTGGTCGAGGAGAACTGGCAGCCGATGCAGCGCTGGCTCGACTACGTGGCGGATGCCAACCCGGACTTCATCTGGCGCCACCGCCGCGGTCTCGACCTCGGGGACTGGCTGTCGGTGGATGCGAAGAGCCCCTCGGATGCGACCACGCCGAAGGCGCTGGTCGCAACCGCGTTCTGGGCCCGCTGCGCCAGCCTCATGGCGGAGATGGCGGCGGCGATCGGCCATGCGGACGATGCCGCCCGCTACGCGCGCATGCGTGCCCACATCGAGCAGGCGTTCGCGCGCGAGTTCGTCCGGCCCGACGGCCTGGTGGGCAACGACAGCCAGACCTCCTACTCGCTGGCACTTCGCTTCGGGCTGGTGCCGGCGCCGCTCAAGGCCGCCGCCGGCGAGCGGCTCGCGGCCGACATCGTGCGGCGCGGCACGCTCCTCTCCACCGGCTTTCTCGGCACGCCGTATCTGCTCGATGCGCTCGCCGACACCGGCCACGAGCGCCTCGCCGTCTCGCTCCTGCTGCAGACGAAATACCCGTCGTGGGGATTCATGATCGAGAGGGGCGCGACCACCATGTGGGAGCGCTGGAACGGCGGCATCGTGGACGCGTCGATGAATTCCTACAATCACTACGCCTACGGCGCGGTGGCCGGCTTCATGTACCGGCGCCTCGCCGGCATCGCCGAGGCGGCGCCGGGCTTTCGGCGCATCGCGGTCGATCCGATCTTCGACCGGCGCCTCGGGCGGGTGCGCGCCCGCTACGATTCCTGCCTCGGGCCGATCGCCACCGACATCCAGGGCGATCGCGGCGGCCTGTCGCGGCTCGGGCTCGAGCTGCCCGCCAACTCGACGGCGGAGGTGCGCCTGCCGGGGCGGCCGCACGAGTGGACCGAGGGCGGCCGTCCGCTCGGGCACGCGGCGCAAAGACTCATCGGGAGCGAAGGCTCGCACTTCGTGATCGAGCTCGGCTCGGGACACTACGACTTCAGGAGACAACGGACTTGAGCCCACGCAGGATCTGCCTCATCCACACCGCGCCCCTCATGGTGCAGGTCTTCACGCCGCTCTGCCGCGACCGGCTGCCGGACGTGAAGGTCACCCAGATCATCAACGAGTCGATGATCAAGGACACCATCGAGGCGGGCAA
>DAHUXV010000235.1 GCA_027306985.1 Gammaproteobacteria bacterium
GCCGCGGCGCCCGCCTACCTCGATCGTCACGGCCGCCCCGGACATCCGCGTGAGCTCCTCGAGCACGCCTGCCTGTGCGGCCGCTTCGAGAGCGGCGCGATGCCGGTATGGGAATTCGAGCGTGCCGGCGAGGTGGTGCGGATCGAGCCGAAGGGACCGCTGCTCGTGAGCCTGGGTACCGCGACCGATCTGGCGGTGGAGACCGCGATCGCCGGGGGCGGCCTCATCAGTCTCTTCGAGGACTGGCTTCGCCCGCACTTCGAGCGCGGCGCCCTCGAGCCCGTCCTCGAGCCGTGGTGGCAGCGATTCCCGGGGCCGTTCCTCTACTACTCCGGACGGCGGCTGGTGCCCGCACCGCTGCGGGCGTTCATCGACTTCGTCAGAGGATCTCCGCCCGCCGCCCGGCGGATCGCGAAGCGCAGGCGATCGGGCTGATCAGGCCGCGCGCGTACCGGAGCTGAGATCCGCCTTGACGCCGCGCAGCAGCATCTGCGCCTTGCGTACGTTGTCGTCCTCGATCTGCCGCTGCGCCTGCCCGAGCCGGCGCTCGATGGCGGCGGCCTGTGACGGGGTGATCCGGTGGTCGGAGAGATCCGCGGTCGCCTCGGCGCGCAGTCCCCGCAGCTCGCTGTCGACGCGCGAGCGCGCGCTGAGCTCGAAGTGCACCGCGAAGGCGGTCGCACCGACGGCCAGTCCCGCCACGAGAGTCGCCAAAGTCCCGGCTTTCATAGCGGGAATTGTAGCAGATCGCGCCGGCCGGCCAGGCGAGCTCCCGTCGCCCGCTGTCGGTGACGGCTTGCGCACCCCTCGACGGCAAGTGTCCGTTCAATCACGGCTCGGGGGAGGCGCATCCCACCGCCGATGGCGGCCGAACCAACTCAACCTCGACATTCCGCACCGAGACAGGACATCCTCGCCGCCCGGGTGAAGGTCGCGAGCCCCGACCGCTGCCACCGGGCCCGAGGGCGGGCGGCGCTTTCCCGTTTGGCGCGAGCGGCGCACGCACCGTCGCATTTCCTTTGCGCCGGCACGGGCCGAGGCTCGCCCTGTGATAAAAGACTGCGCATGCCACGCCTGATCGCCCTGCCTTCCCTGTGCCTTTTGATGGCATCCATGGCCGCGCTCGCGGCTCCACCCAAGCCTGCCGCGAGCACCCCCGCCCCGGCGCCCAAGGAGCGGGCCGTGAGCACGCAGCACAGCGTGACCATCGACGGCCGCACGATCCGCTACACGGCCACGGCCGGGACGATTCTGCTGCGCGACAAGAGCAACAGGCCGATCGGCAGTATGTTCTACGTCGCCTATACCGAGGACGGCGTGCGCGATCCCGGCCGCCGCCCGGTGACTTTTCTCTACAACGGCGGCCCCGGCGCCTCGTCCGACTGGATCCAGATGGGCGGACTCGGACCGTACCGGGTCAACATGACGAACGGCCGCGCCACCCCGCCAGCGCCGTACTCGATCACGCCCAGCCGCGAAAGCCTGCTCGACGATTCCGACCTCGTCTTCATCGATGCGATGGGGACCGGCTACAGCCATGTCGTGGGCAAGGGCAAAGGCAAGATGTTCTGGGGCGTCGATCAGGATGTAAAGTCCTTCGCCCAGTTCATCTACCGCTATCTGAAGAAATACAACCGGTGGCAGTCGCCCAAGTTCCTCTACGGCGAGAGCTACGGCACCACGCGTTCCGCGGCTCTGGCCGATTACCTCCAGGACCAGGGCATTGCGCTCAACGGCGTCATCCTGCAATCGTCGGTGCTCAATTATTTCGACTGGGCGCCGGGCTCCGACAACAAATACATCTTCTACCTGCCGTCGTATGCCGCGATCGCGTGGTATCACGACAGGCTGCCGGGCAAGCCCGCGAGTCTGTCCGCTTTCGTGCAGCAGGCGCGCGAATTCGCCGACGGCCCGTACGCCGACGCGCTGCGGCAGGGCGACCTGTTGCCGAAGAGCCAGCTCGACTCGGTGGCGCAGCAGCTGCACACTTTCACGGGCCTGCCGGTCGGCTATCTCGAGCGCGCCAACCTGCGCGTGTCGCCGCCGCACTTCCGCAAGCAGCTGCTGTTGCCGCAGCGCGAGCACATCGGACGCTACGACGCGCGCTTCGCCGCCTCCGATGCCGACGCGGTCAGCTCCCGGAACTCGTTCGACCCCTCCAACCAGTTCACCGGAGCGCCCTTCGCCGCGGCCTTCGAGTGGTACCTGCACAACGTCCTGAAGTACCACACCGACCGCCTCTACAAGGAAGGCAGCAACCAGGCCTACAAGAAGTGGGACTGGAAGCATGACCACCTGGCAAAGCCCTACGTCGCGGGTGACCTCGCGGCGGCGATGCGCAAGAATCCGTACCTGCGGGTGTTGTCGGAAAACGGCTACTTCGACCTGGCCACGCCGTTTCACGAGACCGAATACGATGTGGATCACGCGCTGCTGAATTCGAGGCTGCGCCGGCACATCACCTTCGCTTACTTCAAGTCGGGCCACATGATCTATCTGAACCCGGGCGCGCTGAAGGCGATGCATTCCACCCTGGATACCTTCTACCGCGATACACTGAAGGCGGATGCGACGCCGGCCACGCGCTGACGAGCCGGCGCAAGCCGCGCGAAGTTCAAGATGACGGCGAGCTCGCACGCAACCTGAGCGATCGTCCAACCGGCTCACGCCGATGCGGTGCGGTCGCCGACAGGGTGCGCGGAGAGGCCTCCCGGGAACCGCCTACGGCATCTTCACCGCTTTACGGGCCGGCCTGGCTCGTCGGTTATCGGCGCACGGTATGACCACTCGTTGACCGCCACGATCCGTTTTACGGCCGCCACTCAAGTCATCGCCCTGGCTCTCTTCATTCCGCTGGCGCGAGGCTAGCTTCGGGTTCGGAGGGCCGGGGCGCAACTGCGCCGCGCGCCCGGCCGCTCCGTCCGAGGCGGGAGCGCGGGCGCGATGCCAACAGGTATGACTGTTGCTCCGGCGATGGGGATGAAGCAGACGAGCTCGACCGGGACAATTGGCGTCGCCCCGGGTTGGCGTGCATCCAGGGTGCAGCATGCGGGCGAACTTGCGCACTGATATGCGCGGGTGGCGGGTCACCGCGCTCCCGGCGCTGGCGGTGCTCGGGGTGGCATTGCCGCTGGCGTTCGCCAGCCACTGCGACCAGTACCTCTATGATGTCCGGCCGATCGGGCTCTTGCCCATTTATGCGACGGCGTGGCTGGTGCTCGCGGCCGCACTGATCCCCGCCTGGGTGCTCCTGACCGTCGGCCTGCGGGCGCTCGAGGCATTGCGCCGTCCACCCGGTCCTCTCATTCTCCGGATCGCCCGCAGCGCCCTCATCGGCATCGCGGCCGCGATCATCGCCGCGAACCTGCTCCATTGCCTGAGGGTCTGGCTGGGAACGTTCGGGAGCTCCCAGCCGTTCTCGGCTAACGGGACGTGGTGGATCTCCGTGGGAATCGGCGTCCTCGCGGCGGTCACCGCGACCGGTCGATCCGCCGTCATGGCGGTGTGGCCCACCGCCGCGGTCTGCACCGCGATCGGCGCGCTGTCGCTCGTAACCCTGCCGATGTTCGGCTGGCCTCGCGCCACATCCGCGCTTGCGCTGCCGCCGGCCAATGTCGGCATCGCGCCCGCAGGGATCCCGAGCACCGCGTCCAATGAGCCCGGCCCCCTGAAAACCGCGGCGATCGTTCCGCCCGCCACCGCGGCGCGGCCGAATATCGTGATCCTCACTATGGATGCGCTCTCCGCGCAGCACATGTCCCTATACGGCTACTCGCGTCCGACCACTCCGCAGCTGGCGCGGTTCGCGCGCGGCGCGATGGTGTTTGAGCACGCCTATGCGAACGCCAACTTCACCACGCCCGGCATCGCATCCATTCTCACGGGCACCCGGCCCTGGACCAACCGCGCGCTGGAGCTGCCGACCTGGCCGAGGGCGAGCACCCGCCGCACTTCGCTTCCCGCCGCTCTTCGAAGCGCCGGGTATCGGCTGGGATACGTCTCGAGCAACGTATACGCCGGCGCTTCGAGGGAGGGAATGGGCCAATACTTCCAGTTCACGAGCATGGACCGCTCCCGTCACACACTCATCTGCAACGATGCCCTGTCCGCTTATCTGCGATATGTCTGCGCGGCCACGGAGCTGCGCCCGCTCGAGTTCCTGGACGGCATCGTCTACAGGATGGAAGGCTCGGCCGGCAACCAGGAGCACGCGCCGCAGCTGGCTCTCGATCCGGCGATCCACTGGCTGAAGACCGTGAAGCGCGACCGCCCGATTTTCCTGTGGGTCCATCTGTTTCCTCCGCACTCACCCTACGCGGCGCCGCCCCCCGGGCTCGGCCGCTTCGATCCGACGAAGCGGGACGACACGGCCGCGCTGACGCAGCCGTATTGGGCGTGGCAGCTGTCGCAGCTGTCGCGGCAGCACGTGGCGGCTCTCGAAGCCCGCTACGACGAGAACCTCGCGTACGTCGATCACTACGCGGGCCCCTTCCTCCGGCATGCGCTGCGGATTCTCGGACCCGACACCGTGGTGATCGTCAGCAGCGATCACGGTGAGAGCTTCTCCCACGGCTACGGCGCGCACACGGGACCTGGGCTCTACAACGAGATCATCCACATCCCGCTCCTCGTCAAGCTGCCGTACGAGACGGCAGGCAGGCGCTGCAATGCGCCTGCGCAACAGGTGGACATCGCGCCCACTCTCGCCGCGCTCGCGGGCGTTGCGGCGCCTGCGGACTGGGAGGGGCGCTCTCTTCTGGGAGCCTGTTCCGCCGCGCCCGGCAGCGCCGCCGAGGACCGACCCATTTTCAGCATGAACTTCGAGCAGAATCCGCGCTATGCGGCGCTCAGGACCGGATCGGTGGCGGTGATGGACGGCCGCTGGACGCTCATCCATTACATGGGCCATCTGCACTACCCCTTCATGCCGCCGCTGCACGATCAGCTCTACGATCTGGCGACCGACCCCGACGAGAACGTCAACCTCGCCAAGGAGCGGCCGCAGGTCCTAGCCCGTCTGCAGGGACTCATCGACGGGGAGCTCGCGCGCCACGGCGGGCCGCTGGTGCACGGACAGCCGCCCGTGCAGGTGGCGCAGAGCGATCCCCCGCCCTGAGCAGCCCCCATGACCGCGGACGCGGACGGCACAACCGGCGAGACCCACCGCTACTTTCCCGAATGGGCGGACCGGCCGGCGGGGCCCGGCTCACTGCGGGAAGCGGATCGGAATTCCTACCTCGCGGGCGGCTACGCCGATGAATTCGGTTATGGGAGGCAATCCGGCCGCCTGCCCGCGATCCCGCCGCTGCTCGGCGATCCCGAAAGCTCGGCGCTTTGGCGTGAGCAGATCGGCGCGTTGCATCCAGGCTATCCGCAGTGCGCGAAACCCTTGGATCGGACAAGCCGGCCTCCGGGCGATCCGATGCGCTTCGACCCCGCGGCCGATCATCAGGCCGGCCGTTCCGCGACTCGGCCCGAAGCGCGACATCCGGCGCCCGTCGCCTTCCGGGCCATCCCCGTCGCGCCGCGGGCTCGAGGGCCGCTGAGCCAGGCGCTGTCTCGTGTCGGCGTCGTGGCCTTCATGGCCGAGCGCCGCATACGCCGCCGCCACCTGAATGATGTGCTCTGAGCGCCGGGCGGCGCTCGCGGCCGCGGTCGTCCCGTCAGCGGAATCGATCCGCTCGGGAGCGGGGGCGATCCCGGCCGAGGTCCCGGTGAGGCTGGCGGGTATTCGAGGCCAACTCTCGTGCGAGCCAGTCCGCCGCCGGCTCGGTCGGCTGCGCCATCTCTCTTGTCCGCAACAGCGCGCGCCGGTAACATTTATGGCTACGCTGACGTCAGAGTCGAACGCCTTCCCAAGTGGGCGCCGGGCCGTCGGGACCAGTGAAGCCTTACGTGAGCCATGCCGCTTAAAGCGCTCGAAAACGAGCTCCGGCTCCTCGCACGCAACCGAATCCAGGAAGGGCGTCTGCCCAGCAGCGTGCCGGCCCGCGCCTGGGCCGGGCGCGGCAACGATGCGCCCTGCTCTCTGTGCGACAAGCTCATCGGCAAGGAAGATATCGAGTACGAGGTCGAGAGCGTCGCCGGCGAGAGCACCCGGATCCACCGCTTCCATTTCCTGTGCCACGCCGCCTGGCAACTGGAATGCGCGCGGCACGAGCACCTTTCCGGCGCCGGCCGCAAGCGCTAGATGATCCCCTAGGATCGGGTCCGTCGGTCTCGCGTCAGGCTGCGCCGACGGCGTCGCCGTGCGCCGGCGCCACCTTGCCGCGATCGGCCCTCACTTGTCGAGCGTCTTGGGCATTCCATCGAAAGCGGCGGGCGGCGTGTTGCCCGCCAGGTGCCTGACGAAGAAATCCCAACACCGCCGGGTCACGTACGGCGTGTGCGGGCCGTAGTGATGCCGCTCATTCGGCACCACCAGCATGCTGAAATTCCTGTTCGCGTTCATGAGGGCATTGACCATCAGATAGGTGTTGCTCGGCGGCACGTTGTTGTCGATCGATCCCGTCACCAGCATCAGGCGTCCCTTCAGGTTCTTGGCCAGCAGCTCGCTCGCCTGATTGTCGTAGCTGCTCGTGCCGTTCCTGTGCTTCACCAGCGGACCTTCCCACCGCTCACCCCAGCCGTAGGAATAATCGCGGTTGTCATAATTGCCGCTCTCCGCCCAGCCGACCTTGAAGAAATCGGGATAGTGGAGCATCGCGGAGACCGTGGCATTGCCGCCGCCCGAGTGCCCCAGATGCCGACGCGAGTGATGTCCATCCACGGATACCGCGCCGCCAGCTGCCTGATGCCGGTGACCTGGTCTGGAATGGTGTCATCGCCCATGTCGCCGTACCAGTAACGCTGGAAGCTCGCCGACCGGTACGGCGTCCCCAGGCCGTCGATCGTCACCACGATGAATCCGAGCTCGGCCAGCGCCTGATTGCCCCCGCTCTCCGAGCGGAAGCCGAACGTGGCGATGGAGCCGATCTGAGGGCCGGGATAGACGAAGTCGACGACCGGGTATTTCTTGTGCGGATCGAAGTCGGTCGGCTTGAACATCAGCCCGTAGAGCGTGGTCTTGCCGTTCCGCGCCTTCACGGTGAAGGGAACCGGCGGCACCCATCCCATGGCCTTCAGGCGTGAGATATCGGCTTTGGCGACGGTCGCAATCACATGGCCGTTCGCGGCCGAGCGCAGCACGGTGACGGGCGGCCGGGTCGGTGTCGAGTACGAGTCCACGAAGTACCGGCCCCCGGGCGACATCGTGACGGCGTGGTCGGCATCCTCCGGCGTCAGCAGTGTCGTCCTGCCGGTGCCGATGTCGACCTTGAACACCTGCCGGTAGTACGGATTCATGCCCGGCGTGCGGCCCACGCCCACGTACCACAAGGTCCCCGTCTTGCGATCGAGGTGCAGAACCTGAATGACATCGCCTGTGCCCGTGGTGATCGGGCGCAGCATCCCTCCCGTCTTGAGGCTGTAGAGATACAGGTTCATCCAATTGCTCTGCTCGGTCGGCCAGATGGCCTGATCGCGGCGCGGCAGGTACTGCCAATCGGGCCGGCCGTACCAGCCCTGGTAGTAATCCCTGGCCGTGTATTCGAATGCCGTGCGGACCTTTCCCGTGGCCGCATCGGCGATGCGGAAGCGCTCGTGCCGCTGGTCGCGCGAGGTCGAGACCAGCGCGAAGGTCCTGCCGTCGGGCGACCAGCGCGCATCGCTCCAGCTGCCCAGACGCTGCTCGGGCGCCATCTCGAGCGGCACCGCCTTGCGGGTCGCGACATCGATCACGACCGGATGAATCATGAACACGTGCTTGTCGCCCGGCAGCGGATAAGGCTGGGTCTTCAACGTCGGATGCCCAACCCGCGTCACGATCTGATACATGTCCTTGACCTGGCGCTGGTCCTGCCGATACGCCACCAGCATCCTGGAATCCGGCGACCAGCTGACGATCGCGGGGCCGTCCTTCTTCATCCCGTAACCGTAGTTCTTCACGCCATCGGTGGTGAGGCGCGTCTCCTCGTCGGTGGCGACGTTGCGGATCCACAGGTTCCAGTCGCGCACGAAGACCCGAAACCTGCCGTTCGGCGAGAGCGCGTGCGGCCCCTTGCCGAATTCGCCCTTCTCCTTCGACGATTTCGAGTGGTCCGTGCGCAGCGTGCAGACACCGGCGCCCGAGAGGTTGCAGCGGAAGCTCTTCTTGCCGAGTTGGACGTTCAGCGCGCCATCCGGCAGCCGCCGAAAGTCGAAGCCGAACGCGGGCCATTTCCCGGGATTCATGGGCTTGCCGCGCGCCTTGCCGAGAGCGGCCGCCAGCTTCACCGGGTCGAACGCCGGCGACACCTTCCCGGTGACGGCGTCCATTTCCAGGACCCGGTCGCCTCGGGCACCGTGATCGCGGTACCAGAAGTGCGCCGCATCCAGCCACTTCACGTGCCGCACATCGTGATCGACCCGTGGGTCGGCGAAATGACCGACCAACGGGTCGGTGCTGTCGAGCAGAAACTTTGCCGCGCGCGCGTAATCCGCGTCCGTGAGCTGCCGCGCAGGGGCCAGCGCCGGCAGTACCGCCGTGAATGCGATCAGTGCGACCAGAACGGCGCGAGTGGATTTCATGCGCGGCGGACCTTGTGTTGGCTACGGAGCGAGTCCGATGCGGCAAGACTCTACTCGAAGCTCGAGCGCCTGAACATGCCGCCTCAGCGCGGTTTTGATTCGGGATGTCGAAGGCCGGGCCGGTCGCGATCCGGGCAAGGCGCTCGCCGAGTGCCGGGCGGCAGGGCGCGCAGTCCACGAGCCGCCGGCCGCCATCCCGGTTGCTCGAGGTCCTCGGGCGCCTTCAATGCCGCCTCGATCCGATCCTCCGGCACGAGCAAGCAGTCTCCGTCACTCTCAGCCTCCGAGGCGGCGAAATCCGATCCTGCATGGGCGCAGGACCACCGCCGATCCGGGGCCGCTCCCGCCTCGGCAGCGGCCCCGGATTCCGAGATCGTACAGCGCGTACTGGCGAGGCAGGTTCCTGTCCGACAGCTACCCCTTACGACCTAGGTCTCACTCTTCCTCTGCCACATCCCGTCGAGGGCATAGCGGCCGGGCCCCGCGACGTAAAGGGCCAGCAAGCCGCCGATGATGCTTATGTTCTTGTAAAAGTTGATTTCATTCTCGAAGCGGGCCATGCCGGTCATCGTCCAGTAACGATGACCTATGAATGCAGTTGCCAACGTATAGAGCGCCAGCAACAAGGCAAGAGGCCTGGTCGCAGCGCCGAGAATGATGGCGATTGAGACGAAGAACTCCATTATGACCGCGATAACTGTCGCGAGCGCCGGCAGCGGAACGCCCGCATGGATCATGTATTGCACTGTGCCGGAATGATCGAGCAGCTTCTGCCACCCGAATATGAGGAAGAGGAGCGCTATCAATACCCGCGCTACCAACAACATGCCGTCCCTACTTTTGACCTCGGACTGTTTCATAATGGGCCTCGGCTTCTTTTGATGACCGGTTGTCAGTTACAAACAACTCAGTGTAGTGGCGAACCCCGTGTAAAGGCAATAGCTTGCGCGAGACACGGATGCCCGCGCGATCAAAGGCCGCCGGCCGCGCTCAAAGTCTTGACCGTGAGGCGCAAGGATGCGCGCAGTACATCCTCTCGGCGATAGCCTCGCAATTGACGGAGCACCGTCCGGCGCTACCCGAAGGGGTCGAAGCACAGGCCATACACTCCGACTCGAAAGACGGCGTGGTCACTACTCGTTCCCGAGAGTGAGGTGGAGACGACCAGACCGACCGAAATCAAGGTTCGGCAGGAATGACGCTCATTCGGGAAGGCGAACTGGAGAGCGAGTCGCCCTTTCGGCCGCTCTCACCGTCTCGCTGCGCGAAGCGCTCGAGTGCGCCAGTGACGAGGAGGTGTTCCGGCCAGCACCCCATTTAAGGTGCTGTGCTTCGGGAACGCCGCCGCCTATCCGCATCATCACCCGCAGGGCGTCTACAGCGGAAGCTTCGTTAGCTGCTCCGCTCTTTGGCAGGATGCTCAGCGTAGCGACCCAGGCGGCGGGCAGCCGGCAGATGCCAGCCGTGCTCGATGGCCATGTAGCGCAACGCGAAGCATAGCACCCCGCCAACGATCGCCGTGGGCACCGGCGCAAGGGCGAGCAGCCGACCTCCTACCACCACCGCCGCCCCGGCGAGGGCCGCAAGCGCGTAAAGATCGGCGCGCAATACCGTAGGTATCTGGTTCACCAGCACGTCCCGCACCATGCCGCCACCAATGCCCGTCAGCATGCCGAGCAGCGCGGCCATCACCGGATTGAGTCCGTACACCAGCGCCTTCTGCGCGCCGGCAACCGCAAAGAATGCCAGGCCGATGGCGTCGAACCACAGCACCGGATTGCTGAGCCGCGCTAGGATTGGGTACCAGAAGAAGACAACGAGCCCGGCGAGCACGGATACTCCGAGGTACTTCCAATCGGCCATGGCCGCAGGTGGCGTTGCACCGATCAGGACATCGCGGGTGACGCCGCCCGCATTCCCCGCAGCGAACGCGAGCACCATGATGCCGAAGATATCGAGCCTGTGTTTGACCGCGGCCACTGCACCGCTGATGGCAAATACGAACGTGCCCCCAAGATCCAGCACCATCAGCAGGACGTGTGTCACAGCCATACTCGATCACCCCCTTGCGTTCGTCCCTGACGATCTTGAGCCATGTTCGGGCGCTCGTTGCCTTCAGGCGGACAACCAGGCCAGCGTGGCGGCGACCAACGCCTCGACACCGATTTCGAGAGTTGGATGGATGACCGGCAGAAATCGTGGATTGTGGTTGGTCGGGATCTCATTGATCCGGTTCGCCGCCTTGGCCTTTGCGTAGGTATCGGG
>DAHUXV010000090.1 GCA_027306985.1 Gammaproteobacteria bacterium
CGCACCCGCTCAGGAAGGCAGCGCGGCCGAATCCGCCGCCGGCACACCCTCCAACGGGTCCTACGAGCAGCACCACGAGCCCGCCGCGGCGCCGGAGTCATCGGCTCGGTCCGAGCCGCGTGAGCTTCGTGAGCCGCGTGAAGTACCCGTTCGTCACGAGGAGCCGGCAGCGCCGCTGGCGCATTTCGAGCCGTCGCCGCCGACCGAAAGCAACGCGCCGCGCGAGACGAAGCCTTACGTGGTGTGGTCCTCGACGCCGTCGGATCAGGCCGCCTCCGGCGGCAGCCACGGGCCGGAGGAATAGAGGATTCCCGATCGCGTCCGTCGGCACCGGCGCGCCTGCGCGCCGGTGCCGGCTCACGCCGCCTGGGAGCGGCGGCGAAGGTGATCGACGAGCCCGCGCGCCGCGGCCTCGATCAGATCCAACACGTCCTCGAAGCCATTGGGTCCGCCGTAGTAAGGATCCGGAACCTCGCTCACCCCGGCATCGGGCGCGAACTCCAGGAAAAGCCGCAGCCGCTCGCGCGTGTGCGCGGGCGAGCGGCGCTCGAGCGCGCGCAGATTCACCCGGTCCATCGCGAGAATGAGATCGAAATACTCGAAGTCGCGCGGCTCGACCACGCGCGCGCGCAGCGCCGACAGGTCATATCCGCGCCGTGCCGCCGCCTCACGCGTGCGGCGGTCCGGGGCCTCCCCCACGTGGTAGCCGGCCGTGCCGGCGGAGTCGATCTCGAGGGCCATATCCGGCGCCTCGCGCGACGCCACGGCACGAAAGACGACCTCCGCGGTCGGCGAGCGGCAGATATTGCCGAGACAGACGAAGAGAATCCTCACGGCGGCCTATTTTACGCTGTAGCCGCGGCCTTCCAGGCACGCGCCGATGGCGCGGCGGTAGTTCGAGGCCTTGTGCGCCATCTCAGCCGCTTGCTGCTGCTCCTGCGCGCTCATCATCTCCTGGTTCTGCTGCTCCCGGGAGGCATCGCTGGCACTGCCGATCATGGCGCCGGTGATACCGCCGAAGAGGGCTCCCGCGCCCCGGTCATCGTCGCCCGAAAGCGCGGCGCCGAGAACCGCGCCCGCAATGGCTCCGATGGCGGTGCCCGTGCCCGGGGGCGGACCGCTCACGACCACGCGATCGTAGGCGGGAACATTGGGCGCGCTCGGGTCGAAGCCCGTCTGGCGGACCGCCCAGAGGCTGCACTCATACCGGTCCTTGCTCTGCTGCCCGGGCGACTGGCCGCGCTCGGGATAGGCGTAAACCGTGGTATTGGGGGGTGGCGGCTGCGGCGCGCCGGTGCCATACGGCCCGGGTCCCCAGCCTGCGGGCGGCCCCTGCGGCCGGGCCGGGACGGTCTCGCAGCCCGCCAGGCCCGACACGAGGACCGACAGAGCGGCCATCCCGGCGAGGGCCCTCAGGGCCGGCGTCACTTGCAACAATTTGAAACGCATGGTTTTTCCGTTTGGCGAACCCGCTGGTCCCGCTGAACGTGGGGGCGGATTACGGGTTGACAACCTGGGCTGGGCGTTTGCCATGAGGTGGCCCGATTATACCGCCGCCCGGGGATGACCCCGTCTCACCCGCCCGGGAAACGCGGAAACTGAGGTACAGCGCTCGGACCCGGCGGCGCACAGCCCCCTCAGGGCGCAATCAGCCTGGCAACGCGCTCCAGGTCTTCCGCCGTATTGACGTCGGGCCCCGGCTTCTCGGTGGCATCCGCCACGCGGATGAGCAGACCGTTGTCCAGCGCGCGCAGCTGCTCCAGCTTCTCCGCCTTCTCCAGCGCCGCCGGCGCCAGGGAGGTGAGCTGCCGCAATGCGCTGACGCGGTATGCGTAGATCCCGACGTGACGGCGCGCGCCCGCGAACATCTGCTGGCTCGAGAGCCCCGCCGGCGCGCCGTCGCGGTTCCAGGGGATCGGCGCGCGGCTGAAGTAGAGCGCCCTCCCCTTCGAGTCCGCGACCACCTTCACCGCGTTCGGATCCAGGAACTCCGCCAGCGACTCCACCGGCGTGGCCAGCGTGGCGATCGCCGCCTCGGGATCCGATTCCAACAGAGCCGCGACCTGACTGATGATCGCCGGCGGAATGAGCGGCTCATCGCCCTGCACGTTGACCACGATGTCGGTCTCCGGCCAGTGCTCGATCGCGGCGAGCTCCGCGAGGCGGTCGGTTCCGGATGCGTGCGCGAAGGAGGTCATCCGCGCCGTTGCGCCGAAGGCGGCGGCGGCGGCCAGGATCGCCGCATCGTCGGTCGCAATCAACACGTCGCGGGCGCCCGAGGCTCGGGCACGCTCGTAGACCCACTGCAGCATCGGCTTGCCGCCGAGCGGCGCCAGCATCTTCCCCGGCAGGCGGGCCGAGGCATGGCGCGCGGGGATGGCGACGTGAAAGGAGCCGGACACGCTCACGCTGCAAACGCTCCTGGTGAGGCCGTATCAGCGCTCGAGGAGCGGATCGTCGGCGCCCAACTGCCGCGCCTCCTCCTCGAGCATGATGGGAACGTCGTCGCGGATCGGGTAGGCGAGCCGGTCGAGGCGACAGACGAGCACCTGCTGCTCGCGCCGGTAGAGCAGCGTGCCCTTGCAGACCGGACAGGCCAGGATGTCGAGCAGGCGGGCGTCCATCGGGAATCTAACCTCCGGCAGCGGTGAAGGAGTCGATCTTGCGGGTCACGCTCTCGAGGAGCCGCAGCGAGTCGGCCTCGCTGAAGGCCGCCTCGACCGGGACATACCAGAGCCGCGCGTCCGCGAGCTCGCCGCATTTTACGGCATCCTTTTCCGTCATGAGCACGGCCAGGCCGTCGCCGAAGGCGAGATCGGCCGCCGCGAGCGCGTAATGATCGGGGAAGGCGTGCCCGATGACCTCCAGGCCCCGGGCGCGCAAATCGCCGAAGAAGCGCTGCGGATTGCCGATGCCGGCGACGGCGTGCACCGGCTGCCCGCGAAAGGCCTCGAGGGGCTGCGCCCTTCCCGGCCCGGCCAGCTGGCGCGCCTCGGCCGCCGCGAGCCGCATGCGCGGGGCGGCCGCGGCGAGCTCCGCGGGAACGCCCCGGACCGGGCCGCTCCCGGGCCCGCCGTTCACGACCAGGATATCGGCGGCCCGCGCCCGGGCGGCGCTCTCGCGCAGAGGGCCCGCCGGCAGCACGCGCCCGTTGCCGAAACCCCGGGTGCCGTCGACCACGACGATCTCGCAATCACGCCGCATCCGCAGATGCTGCAGGCCGTCATCGGCGAGGATGACCCTAGCTCCGTGCGCGGCCAGCGTCCTCGCGGCCGCAACGCGGTCGCTGCCGACGACGGTCATGCACCCTGTGCTGCGGTGGAGGATCAGCGGCTCATCCCCGACCTGCTGCCAGGAAGAGCCCGCCGCCACGACGCGCAGGCCGCCCTCCGTCCGACCGTAGCCGCGCGATGCGAGGCCCACCTCGAGCCCGCGCTGGCGCAACTGCCGGGCGAGCCAGACGGTCAACGGCGTCTTGCCCGTGCCGCCGACCGTGAGATTGCCGACGACGATCACGGGCACTCCAACGGCCTGCGAGCGGGCCCAGCCCCGCCGGTACGCGGCGCGGCGCGCCGACACGGCCGCGCCGTAGAGCCATGAGAGCGGCTGCCACACCGAGATCCCGGGCGGCTCCTCGTACCAGAGCTTGAAAAGCCGATCGCTCATGGGCCCCCACAGGCCGGCGGCCGCCCGGGCGGCCCGCCGTGTGACCTCGGCTCGTCCCGCCGGCAAAAAGCGCGGTCTCTGCCGGCTTCCTCGCTTGCCGTGAACATTCCTTCAGTCCGCGAACTGCAGCCTGTGGAGCTGGGCATACCGCCCCTCGCGCGCCAGCAGCTGCGCGTGGGTGCCGCTCTCGACCAGCTCGCCCGCATCCAGCACCACGATCCGGTCCGCCTGCTCCACGGTCGAGAGCCGGTGCGCGATGACGAAGGTCGTGCGGTCGCGCACGAGTTCCGCCAGCGCCGCCTGGATGTGACGCTCCGACTCGGTGTCGAGAGCGGAAGTCGCCTCGTCGAGAATGAGGATCGGCGCGTCCTTGAGCAGCGCCCGCGCGATCGAGATGCGCTGGCGCTGGCCGCCCGAGAGCATCACGCCGCGCTCGCCCACCATCGTGTCGAGCCCGGCCGGCAGGCCTGAGGTGAATTCCAGCACGTGCGCCGCCTCGGCGACTCGCAGGAGGTCGCCCTCCGACACCTGGCGGCCGAAGGCGATGTTGTTGCGGATGGTGTCATCGAAGAGCGTGACGTCCTGGCTGACGACGGCGATCTGGCGGCGCAGGCTCGAGAGCTCGTAGTCGCGGATGTCGCGGCCGTCGATCAGGATCGCGCCCGCGGCGAGCTCATAGAACCGCGGCAGCAGGCTCACCAGCGTCGATTTGCCACTGCCGGAGCGCCCCACGATCGCGAGGCGGGTGCCCGCGGGCGCCGTGAGCGATACGCCGTGCAGCGCGATTCCCGTCCCCTGCGGGTAGGAGAACGTCACGTCGCGAAACTCCACGTCACCGCGCACCCGGCCGGCGACGTAGCTGCCGCCGCGGGGTTCACCGGGCTCGTCGATCAGCTCGAAGAGGCTCTCCGCCGCCGCGACGCCCTGCTGCAGCGGATCGGCCACGCTCACGAGCTCGCGCAGCGGCTGCGCGATCATGCTGAGCGCGGTGAAGAAGCCGAAGAGCTCCCCCGGCGTCATCTGCCCGTTGACCGTGTCGCGGATGGCCAGCCCCAGCACCAGGGCGCCGCCGAGCGCGGTGACCAGCTGCACCGTGGGATTCGCCAGCCCGCGGGTGAGGATCATGCGCATGAAGGAGCTGCGGTTGTGCTCGTTGACGCGCTCGAACTGGGCGCGCAGGTGGGGCTGCGCCTCGTAGACCTTCACCAGGCGCGGCGCCTCGAAAGCCTCCTTGGCGATGCGCGTGACATCGCCCATCGAGTCCTGGATCCGCCGCCCGTAGCGGCGGAAGTTCCGGTTGACCACCGAGACCAGCCAGCCGGCGAGCGGCCCGGTGCCGAGGGAGATCAGCGCGAGCCGCCAGTTCAGCCAGAACAGATAGAAGATCATGGCGGCGACGGTGAGCGCCGCGCGCACCAGGATGACGATCGAGGTGGTGCAGGCGTTGCCGACCTGTTCGCTGTTGTAGGTGAGTTTCGACAGGAGCGCGCCCGAGGAGGCGCGGTCGAAATAGGCGGCCGGCAGGTCGAGCACGCTGCGGAAGACCTCCGTGCGCATCCGTTTGACGATGCTGCGGCCGACATACCCCATGCAATAGGTCTGCGTGAAGTTGCCGATGCCGCGGCCGATGAAGATGACCACGAGCGCGATCGGGATGAGGAAGATCATCCGCGGCTCGGGATGGGCGACCCAGTCGCCGAAGCGCTTGCCGAGCCAGGCGAAGCTCGCCGTGGAAGCGGAATAGATCGCGCCCCCCAGGATGCCGAGGGCGAACATGCCCTTGTGCGGCTTGAGATACCCGAGCAGCCGCCGGTAGGTGGCCGACACGCTCGCCGGCGCCTGCGGCGGGCGGCTCGCCACATCGTTCAAGGGGCGCCCGCCCGCTCGTCCCTGATCGTCGCGATGTTGAGCCGGACGAAGCCGAGCTGTCCGAGCACGTCCATCGCCGTGACCACCGACTGTTGGGTCGCGCGCGCGTCGGCGCGGATCGTCACGGTCATGTTGCGGCCGGCGCCCGCCTCCTTGAGCAGCGCGGCGCGCAGCGTGTCGGGACTCGAGTTGATGAGCTCCCGGCCGTTGACGAGATAGCTCCCGGCCTCCGTCACCGACACCACGAGCGGCTCGCTCTGCCGGGCGGCGGCCGGGACCGCGCTCGCCCGCGGCAGCTCGACGTGCAGCCGCCCCTCATCGGTGAATTTGCTCGACAGCATGAAGAAGACGACGAGCAGCAGCACCACATCGATGAGGGAGACGATGTTGATCTCCGGCTCCTCGTGGCGTCGCGGCTTGAGGTTCATCGGCGGGCGGTCAGGCCGCGGCCGAGCGCCCGGCGCGTGCGCCGGCCGCCTCGACCACGTCCGCCATGCGGATGGCCTGCTTCTCCATCTCCATCACGATGCGCTCCACCTTGCCGCGCAGAAAGCGGTAGGCGATGAGCGAGGGAATGGCGACGCAGAGGCCGGCCGCGGTGGCGATCAGCGCCTCGGCGATGCCGCCGGAGAGCACCCGCGGATCGCCCATGCCGCCCGCCTGGATGGCGTTGAAGGCACGGATGATGCCGGTCACGGTGCCGAGGAGCCCGAGGAGCGGGCAGACGCCGGCGATCGTGCCGAGGGTATTGAGGAAGCGCTCGAGCTCGTACACCACGTGCCGGCCGGTGTCCTCCAGGCGCTCCATCAGGATCTCGCGCGGCCGGTGCCGGTTGGCGAGTCCCGCGGCGAGAAGCCTCCCCAGGGGCGAGTTCTGCTCGAGCGCGGCGATGACCTTATCGTTGACCTGATTGGCCTCGATCAGCTGCCAGACCTTCTGCGGCAGCTCGCGCGGCAGAACCCGCCGGTCCTGCAGCGTCCACGACCGCTCGAGCACGATCGCGGCCGCGGTGATCGAGCAGAGAATGATCGGCCACATGAGCGGGCCGCCGGCCCGCACGATTTCCCACATCCAGCGACCCCGGGGCACGGAACCCAAGAAAACTGCGACGGCGCATGATACCCGAGAGGCGCGCGTCCTCAAGGTGACTTATTACGCGCGTCGCGCCCCAGCGGGGAACCCCGTCCGTGCAGCCGGCCCTGCGGGCCGGGCAAGAGAACTGCGAGGCCTCCCCCAACGCCGCCCCGTCGCCGATCTGGTACAGTCTGCAGCCCGATGCCCCGTCGCATGCTGAAGAAGCTCCTTCCCTCCCCGAGCCGGCTGCAGGGGCACTGGCTGCTGCGGCATTTCGGGGAGCGGCTGCTCGACCCCCGCCTCTGGGCGCTGCACCGCCGCGCCATCACCGGGGCCTTCGGCGTGGGCATTGCCATCTGCTTCATCCCGCTGCCGGTGCACCTCCTGGTCGCGGTCCTGATCGCCATCGTCTGGCGGCTCAACGTGCCGGCGCTCTACGGAACGACCCTCCTGGTCAACCCGCTCACGATGATGCCGACCTACTACCTGGCCTACCGGGTGGGCGCGGCGCTCCTGCGGGTCCCGCCGCAGAGCTTCGCGTTCCATTTGAGCTGGCAGTGGCTGGAGACCGGCCTCGGGCCCATGTGGCGGCCGTTTCTGATCGGCTGCGTCGTCTGCGCCGTGGTTCTCGGCCTGCTCGGCTGGGCGTGCCTGGAGCTCATCTGGCGCTGGAACGTCACGTCCCGGTACAGGACTCGCCACGTCGCAACGGCGGCGTGAGACGCTCCGACAGTCTCCCCTTCTCGATCTCGTAGATCCGCTCCATCCGGTCCGCCAGGCGGGTATCGTGAGTGACCACGACGAGGCTCGTGCCGCGCTCGCGGTTGAGCTCCAGCATCAGCGCGAACACCGACTCCGCATTGAGGCCGTCCAGGTTGCCGGTCGGCTCGTCGGCGAGAATGATTTTCGGTTGCGTCACCAGGGCGCGCGCGACCGCAGCGCGCTGGCGCTCGCCGCCCGAGAGCTGGTGCGGCCGATGCTCGAGCCGCTGGCCGAGGCCGACGCGCTCCAGGATCTCGCGGGCCGACTTGCGGGCCTCGGCCACCGGGACGCGCCGCACGAGCAGCGGCATCGCCACGTTCTCCAGGGCGGAGAACTCGGGCAGCAGATGGTGGAACTGATAGACGAACCCGAGCGCGCGGTTGCGCAGCTCCCCCCGCTCCTTCTCCGTCAGGCGGTGAATGTCCCGCCCGTCGACCAGCACCTGGCCGCTGCTCGGCCGGTCGAGCCCGCCCAGGATCTGCAGCAGCGTGGTCTTGCCGGAGCCGGAGGCGCCGACGATCGCCACCCGCTCCCCGGCCGCAACCGAGAGCGCGGCACCCTGAAGCACCTCGAGGAGCACCGGTCCCTGGCGAAAGCTCTTCGAGACCGCGCGCGCCTCGAGCACTGAGGATCTCTCGCCCGGCCCATCCTCTGGCCCGCTGCCGCTGCCGCGGGGGCCGACACGCTCGCGCGCCTCCTCGTCAGCCGCTCCCGGCAGCCTACTCATGCCGCAGCGCCTGCGCCGGAGCCGTGCGGCCGGCGCGCCAGGCCGGATAGACCGTCGCCAGCGCGCACAGCAGGAACGCCACGCCGCAGACGCGCAGCACATCGAGCCACTCCACGTAGGCCGGAAGCTCACTCATGTAGTACACCCGCGGATTGAGGAACTGAGTATGGAACAGCCGCTCGAGAGCGCCGACGATCGACTGCAGGTTGCGGGCGAGCAGGTCGCCGAGCCCCGCCCCGAGCAGCGTCCCGGCGAGGCCGATGATGACGCCCTGGATCGCGAAGATGACGAGCACGTTGCGCGGCCCGGCGCCGAAGGTGCGCAGGATCGCGATGTCGGTCTGCTTCTCCTTGACGATCATGACGAGGGTGGCGACGATGTTGAATGCCGCCACCGCGACGATCATCGAGAGCATGACGAACATCATCGACTTGGTCGACTCGATGGAGCGGAAGAAATTTGCATGCTTGTCGGTCCAGTCGCTGACGTAGTATCCCGCGCCGCCGAGGTCGTATGCCACCCGCCTCACCACCGTGGGCGCCTGCCACGGATCCGCGAGCGAGAGGCGCATGCCGGTGACCTCGCCCGGCGCCAGGCCGAAGAGGCGCTCCGCATCGGTGAGGTTCACCAGCGCGAGGCCCCGGTCGTACTCGTACATCCCGGAGTGAAAGAGGCCCACGACCCGGAACCGGCGCATGCGGGGCATCACCCCGGTCGGAGTCGCCACGCCTTGCGGCGCGATCAACACGACCGACTGCCCGACCCGCACGTGCAGCGACTTCGCCAGCGCATCGCCGAGGATCACGCGGTAGCGGCCGGGCTGCAGGTCCGCCAGGCTCCCTTCGGTCAGCTTGCGGGACAGCCCCGTCGCACGCCGCTCCTCCTGCGGCAGGATGCCGCGCACCGAAGCGCCGGTGACGCGCTCACCGTGCGTCAGCATGCCCTTCTGCTCGACATAGGGCACGGCCACCCGCACCCCGGGCTCACGCTCCACCCGCTTCTGGATCGCCCGCCAGTCGGGGATCGTGCCCTGCAGGCCCATGATGGTCGCGTCCGAAGTGACGCTCAGGATCCGGCTGCGCAGCTCGCGCCCGAAGCCGTTCATGACCGAGAGGACCACGATCAGGGTGGCGACGCCGAGCGCCAGCCCGCAGACGGACATCAGCGACACGAACGACACGAAGCCGCGCCGATGGGTGGAGCGCAGGTAGCGGGTGCCGATCAGCCATTCGTACCAGGAGCTCATGGCCGGCCTACTCGTAACGCAGCGCTTCGGCGGGCGCCGTGCGCGCGGCGCGCACCGCCGGGTACACGGTCGCCGCGGCCGTGAGCAGGAGCGCGGCGATGCTGATCGTCACCACGTTGCTCCACTTCACCACCGAGGGCACGGTGGTGATGTAGTAGACGCTGGAGCTGAAGATCTGGAACCCGAAGGTGTTCTGCAGGAAGGGCACGATGGTGCCGACGTTGAACGCGAGCGCGAGGCCGAGCGCCACCCCGAGCGCGACACCCAGCCAGCCGATGACCAGGCCCTGGGTGAGGAACACGCCCATGACGCGCCGCGGCGAGGCGCCGAAGGTGCGCAGGATCGCGATGTCCGTGCGCTTGTCGGTGACCACCATGACGAGCATCGCCACGATGTTGAATGCCGCCACCGCCACGATGAGCAGCAGGATGAGGGACATCATCGTCTTCTCGATGCGCACCGCGTGGAAGTAGTCCGCGTTGTCCTGCGTCCAATCGATGACCTGGAAACCCTTCGGGACCCTGGCGCGCAGCCCGGCGGAGACCGCCGGCGCATCGAGGGCGTCGCGGTAGCGGACCCTGAGGCCCTGGTCCGCCCGGGCCGAGGGACCGAGCGCGCGCACGTCGGCGATGTTGGCGAATACCAGCGAGGCGTCGCTGTCCGACAGACCGACTTCGAACACGCCCGCCACCTTGAACTGCCGCAGCTTCGGCGTCGGCACGCCCCCCGCGCTGACGGTGGGGATGAGGAGAGTCAGCGAGTCGCCCGGGGAGAGCCCGAGCTCCTCGGCGATCACCTGACCCAGGATGACCTTGTCGGAGCCGGCCGTGAGATCCGACAGCCTGCCTTCCGTGATCGCGCCGGCGAGCCGCGTGACGGAAGGCTCGGCCCGCGGATCGATTCCGCGCAGCTGCACGGGGAGCATCTCCGGGGTGCGCACGGCCAGCGCCTGGATCTGGGCATAGGGCGCCACGCCGACGACACCCGGGGAGCCGCGGATCGCCCGGGCCGCGCGCCGCCACTCCCCCGGACCCGGAGCCGCCGCGCCCTGCGTCTGCACCGGCACCACCCGCGCATCGGCATCCAGAGCCAGGAGCCGCTGCCTGAGGTCGCCCTCGAAGCCGTTCATCACGGAGAGGATGACGATGAGCGCCGCAACGCCCACGCAGACGCCCGCGAGGGAGGTCCAGGTGATGAAGGAGACGAAGAACTTGTGGGACCGGGCGCGCACGTAGCGCAGCCCCACGAACAGCGACAGCGGATGGAACATCCTGGTCATTTAACCATATCGGGGCCGGCGGCCGCCCCACACCTTGATGGGCTTCACAGATCGGAGGCGCGCGCGGGGCGGCCGGCTTTGACAGATTCCCGCCGGGTGTATAGTCGCGCCGGATCGGTGGAGGTTCCGTATGCGCTCGGCAAAATTACTGGCATTGCTGATCGGCTGCGCAATGACCGCAGGAGCGGCCGCGGAGACCGTCGTGGTCAACGGCCACCTGCAGGTCGCATCGTCCTCGATCGCGCGGCCCGGGCGGGGCACCACCATGCGCGAGGTGAAAGCGAAGTTCGGGGCGCCGCAGAAGCGCTATCCGGCCGTCGGCAAGCCGCCGATCACCCGCTGGGACTATCCGGCCTTCTCGGTCTTCTTCGAGTACAACCGGGTCGTCGATTCGGTCGTGCACGGATAGCGCGCGGCGCCGATCCGCACTGCCGCCCCGCCCGGCTCGCGGCCCGCCTGCGTGGCCCGCGAGCTGTGATACCCTTGGAATTTGATAAAAGAATTCCGGGGATCGCAAATTGTCCGTCGATGAGTCTCTCAAGACGCGCATCGAGCAGCTGGTGCGTGCGGGGGCGGTGCGCCGCAAGCTCGCGGCCGCGCAACTCGAGGCGGAGATCCGGCGGCGCGAGGAAGTCCTGCGCCGCACTTTTCGCCGCTATCTCTCCCCGCGGCTCGCCGACAAGATCCTCGAGGACGCGCAGCTGCGCGATACCCTGCTCTCCACCCAGGACCTGCGCGCCCACGCCGTGGTGCTCTTCGCCGACCTGCGCGGCTTCACCACCATCTCCGAGCGGCTCGAGCCCAGCCAGGTCGTGCCGCTCCTGAACGAGTACTTCTCGCTCCTCACGGAGATCACCTTCCGCCACGACGGCACGGTCTTTCACATGGCCGGGGACTGTCTGATGCTCGGCTTCGGCGTGCCGCTCGAGCAGTCGGACAGCCCGCGCCGCGCCGTGCACGCGGCACAGGAGATGCTGGAGGGCTTCCGCGGACTCGCCCACTCGTGGCGGGAGCGGTATGGAGTCGATGCCGGCCTCGGCATCGGCATCAACGAGGGCGACGTGGTGGCGGGCAACATCGGCTCGAGCTCGTACATGAGCTACACGCTCGTCGGCGACACGGTGAACGTGGCCGCACGGCTCTGTCAGCGCGCCCGCGCCGGTGAGATGCTCTTCTCGCGCAGCGTGAAGCAATCGCTCGATGCGATCGGGCTCGACGTCGGGGCGACCCCGCTGCCGCCGATGCAGGTGCGGGGCCGCACCGGCTCGATAGACATCTTCTGTGTGCCCGTCGCCGAGCGAGTGCAGGTTACGGAAGTCCCCGTCGCGATTTGAGAGTCCTCAATCCGCCCGTTCCGAGCGCCGCCCGGCGGCATCTGCGCTGGCATCGGCTGCACGGCAGCGCCGCGGCTCTCGCGCTCGCCGAAGCCACGCGCTCGGACCAACGGCTGTACGTCGTCGTGGCCGATGCGGCCCGCGAGCTCGACCGGCTGGCGGCGGAGCTGCGCTTCTTCGCGGGCGAGCGTCTGACTCTGCTCGCCTTCCCCGACTGGGAAGTGCTGCCGTACGACCTCTTCTCGCCCCACCCTGACATCATCTCCGAGCGGCTGCGGACGCTCTTCGAGCTGCCTCAGACCCGGCAAGGCTGCCTGATCGTCCCGGCGGATACGCTGATGCAGCGCCTGCCGCCGAAGCAGTACGTCCAGAGCCGCGCCTTCGAGCTCGCGCGCGGGCAGGCGCTCGAGCTCGAGCCGTTCCGCCAGAGACTGACGGATGCCGGCTATGCGAGCGTCAGCCAGGTCACGAGCCCGGGCGAATTCGCGGTGCGCGGCTCGCTCTTCGATGTCTTCCCCATGGGCGCAGCGGCGCCGCTGCGCATCGACCTCTTCGATCAGGAGATCGAGGCCATCCGCCGCTTCGATCCGGATTCGCAGCGCTCCCTCGATGTCCTCGAGAGCGTGCGGCTCCTGCCCGCGCGGGAGATGCCGCTCGATGCGGAGGCGGTCAAGGAGTTCCGACGCCGGTTCCGCACGCGCTTCGAAGGAGATCCCAGCCGAACCTCCGTCTACCGCAGCGTCAGCGAGGGGCTCGCGCCGGCCGGGATCGAGTTCTACCTGCCGCTCTTCTTCGAGCAGACCGCGACGCTGCTCGATTACCTGCCGGCGAACGCGGTCATCGTGCGCGACGCCGCCCTCCCGGCCGCGCTCAAGAGGGCCTGGAGCGGCATCGCGGCGCGGTACGAGGACCGCCGCCACGACATCGAGCGCCCGGTGCTCGCCCCCGCGGAGCTTTTCGTCGAGCCGGGCGAGCTCGAGACGCGGCTCGAGGGCTTCGCCGCCATCACTCTGGAGGCGTTCGAGGCCGACACGACGTTGGGCGCAGCGGCCGACAGCGTGCGCAACTTCCCGACCGTCGCGCCGCGCGAGCTGCGCATCGACGCGCGGGCGGAGTCGCCGCTGTCGGCCCTGGACGGCTTCCTGGCAGACTTCGACGGCCGCGTGCTGATTGCCGCCGACTCGCCCGGCAGGCGCGAGGTGCTGAATGAGATGCTGCGCGGGCACGGGCACTCCCTCGAGGCGGTAGCGGGTTGGGAGGCGTTCTCGGAGGGCACCGCGGCGCTCGCCCTGACCGTCGCCCCCGATGTCGGCGGGCTGGCGCTGACGGAGCCGCGGCTCGCGATCGTCTCCGAGGCGCAGCTCTTCGGCGCGCGCGCGCGCCAGGAGCGCCGCCGCAAGCGCGCCGCCGTCGACCCGGAGGCCATTCTCCGCGACCTGCAGGACCTCAATCCCGGAGCACCGGTGGTGCACGAGGAATATGGTGTCGGCCGCTACGTCGGCCTGCAGTCGATGGAGGTCGCGGGCCAGCCCGGAGAGTTCCTGGTCCTCGAGTACCTGGACGGCGATCGGATCTACGTGCCGGTGAACGCGCTGCACCTCGTCAGCCGCTACACCGGCGCCGCGCCCGAGAGCGCTCCGCTGCACAAGCTCGGCACGGACCAGTGGGCCAAGGCGCGCAAGCGCGCCGCCGAGCAGATCCGCGATGTGGCGGCGGAGCTCCTCGACCTCTATGCGCGGCGCAAGGCGCAGAAGGGCCTGAAACTCGGACTGAGCGAGACCGAGTACCAGGCGTTCGCCGACGCCTTCCCCTTCGAGGAGACGGAGGATCAGGCCGAGGCCATCCGCAAAGTGCTCGCCGATCTGCAGACCGACCGCCCGATGGACCGCATCGTCTGCGGCGATGTCGGCTTCGGCAAGACGGAGGTGGCCATGCGCGCGGCCTTCGTCGCCGCGCAGGCCGGCAAGCAGGTCGCGGTGCTCGCGCCCACCACCCTCCTGGTGCAGCAGCACCTCGCCAACTTCCGCGACCGCTTCGCCGACTGGCCGGTGCGGATCGAGGGCCTGTCGCGGTTCGGCAATGCCAAGGAGACGCAGGCGACCCTCGAGGGCATCGAGCGGGGCTCCGTCGACATCGTCATCGCCACTCACAGGCTGCTGCACGCTCACGCCCGCTTCAAGGACTTAGGGCTCCTCATCGTCGATGAGGAGCATCGGTTCGGCGTGCGCGACAAGGAGCGGCTGCAGGCGCTGCGGGCGAACGTGCACGTGTTGACGCTCACCGCGACCCCCATCCCGCGGACGCTCAACATGGCTCTCAGCGGCCTGCGCGATCTCTCGCTCATCACGACGCCGCCGGCGGAGCGGCTCGCGATCAAGACCTTCGTCGTCGAGTGGCACGGTCCCACGCTGCGCGAGGCGGTGCTGCGCGAGCTGCGCCGCGGCGGCCAGATCTACTTCGTGCACAACGAGATCCGCACCATCGAGAAGATCGCCGCCGAGGTCCAGGGCCTGGTGCCGGAGGCCAGCGTCAGGATCGGCCACGGGCAGATGCGCGAGCGCGACCTCGAGCAGCTCATGGTGGACTTCTACCATCGCCGCTTCGATCTGCTCCTGTGCACCACCATCATCGAGAGCGGCATCGACGTCCCCACGGCCAACACGATCCTGATCAACCGCGCGGACCACATGGGACTCGCGCAGCTGCACCAGCTGCGCGGACGCGTCGGGCGCTCGCACCACCGCGCCTACGCCTATCTCATCGCCCCGCCGCGCAAGGCGCTGACGGGCGATGCGGCCAAGCGGCTCGAGGCCATCGAATCGATGGAGGAGCTCGGCGCCGGCTTCGTGCTCGCGACCCACGACCTCGAGATCCGCGGCGCGGGCGAGCTCTTGGGCGAGCAGCAGAGCGGCCAGATGACCGAGATCGGGCTCGCGATGTATCTCGACCTGTTGGAGCATGCCGTCAAGGCGCTGAAGGAAGGCCGCGAGCCCGCGCTCGACAAGCCGCTCGCCGCGGCCACGGAAGTCGAGCTGCGCCTGCCCGCCTTCCTGCCGGAGGCGTTCATCGCCGACGTCCACGTGCGGCTCGGCCTCTACAAGCGCATCGCCGCCGCCGCGAGCCCCGAGGCGCTCGACGATCTCACCGCGGAAGTCCACGACCGCTTCGGCGCCCTGCCCCCGCCCGCGCAGAGTCTCATCCGCATCGCGAAACTGAAGCTCACCGCGCGGGCGCTCGGCATCCGGCGGCTCGATCTCGGGCCGCAGGGCGGCTCGGTGACGTTCGAGGAGCGCAACGCGATCGAGCCGGCGGCGGTCGTGCGGCTGATCCAGCAGGCGCCGCGCGAATACCGGCTCGAGGGCCCGCTGCGGTTGCGCATCGCGCGCGCCCTGCCGGCCGAGGAGGCGCGGTTCGACTTCGGGGCAAGCCTGATGAAGCGTCTGGCGGGCAAGCCGCGCTGAAGGAGCATCGGGTAGACTGGGCGGCATGACACCCCGAAGCGTCACGCACCGCCGGCTCGCCGTCCTTCTCCTCGCCGCGCTGCTCGCGCCGCCCGCCGTGCTCGCCCGGGCCGCGGCCGCCACGACTCCCACCGGCTCATCCCAGCCCGCGCCGTCCCAAAGCGCCCGCGCTCAGGCCGCGCCCTCTCAGGCCACGACGCCGCAGGCAGCCCCCGCCAAGGCGGCGAAGCCCGCGGCCGCCATCGCGCCGAATGGCCCGACCGCAACGGCCCCCGCATCGGGTGCGCCGGCCCCGTCCGCAGCGGCCTACACCGGGCCGGCCTACGACATCGAGGTGGTGATCTTTCGCGCCAAAGCCGCCCTCGGCCAACCGGAGAGCTGGGCGGCCGAGACCGGCACCACGGCGACCGTGGCCGGCGCAGAAGCCGCGAGCGACTCGGGCACGGTGGGCAGGCTGTTGACGGTCCTGCCCTCGTCCGACTATCGCCTGACCTCCATCGCCTCCGAGCTGCGCTCGAGCGGCACGTACGTCACCGTTGCGCACGCCGCCTGGGTGCAGACCGCAAGCGCGTGGGGGACCCGTGCCGGCTTCTCGCTCCAGTCCCTCGGCATCGCCGTGCCCGGCCTCACCGGCGTGATCTTCTTCGAGCGCGGCGAGTTCCTGCATCTCGGGATGACGCTCGACTACACCATGCAGAATCCGCCGCCCGGACTCGACGCCCCGCCCGGCACCACCTTCGTGATGAACGAGTCCCGGCGCGTGCGCTTCTATCAACGCAACTATTACGATCACCCGGCGTTCGGCGTCATCGCCCTGGTCACCCCGGCCAAAGGGCCGCGGCCACCGGGCAGGTGATCCGGCCGGCGCCGTGAGAAGGCCGTCCATCGGGGCGCTCACACTGGGGCTCATCCCCTTCATCGCCATGTGCTTCACGGTGCCGCTCTGGGACCGTGTGCGGCCGCTCATCCTCGGCCTGCCGTTCAATCTCTTCTGGCTGACCCTGTGGATGCTGCTGACGCCCTGCTGCATGTGGGGCGCCTACCGCATCGAAAGCGCCGCCGAGCGGCGCGCGAATCGCGCCGGATGAGTCCCGCGGCGACCGCCCTCACGGTGATGATCGCCATCGTGGCGGTCGGCACGGCGGTCGGCTTCCTCGCGGGCTCCCGCCGCCGCATGGACCTCGAGCAATGGACCGTCGGCGGCCGCGGCTTCGGCACCCTGCTCGTCTTCCTGTTGATGGCCGGCGAGGTCTACACCACCTTCGCGTTTCTCGGCGTGAGCGGCTGGGCCTACAGCCGCGGCGGCCCGGTTCTGTACGTGCTGGCGTATGTCACGCTCGGCTACGTCATTTCGTTCTTCATCCTGCCGCCGCTGTGGGAAGCCGGCCGCAGGCACCGCCTGCAGACTCAGCCGGACTTCTTCGATGCGCGCTATGGCAACCGGTATCTGGCGGGCTTCGTCTGCGTGGTGGGGATCCTGGCATTCATTCCCTACCTGCAACTTCAGCTCGATGGCGTCGGCATCATCGTCTCCGTGGCGAGCTTCGGCCACATCGGGCGCGTTCCCGCGATGGCCGTCGCCACCGCGCTCGTCGTCGCGTTCGTATTCGCGAACGGTGTGCGCGCAGTCGCATGGGTGAGCGTCGTCAAGGACCTCCTGATGATCATTGCCGCGGTCGCGATCGGCATCGGCATCCCGCTCGCGCATTTCGGCGGCATCGGCGCGATGTTCACGGCGCTGGTGCACGCGCACCCCGGGCACCTGACGCTGCCCGGCGCGACGAGGAGTCTCGGCCACGCCTGGTACATCACCACGGTGCTGCTGACCGCCTGCGGGTTCTACATGTGGCCGCACACGTTCAGCGCGACATTCACGGCCAGGAGCGCCGATACGCTGCGGCGCAATGCGGTGGTGATGCCGCTCTATACACTGACCTTCGCGCTGGTCATCTTCGCCGGGTTCGCGACACTGCTCATCCTGCCGCATCTGCGGGACGGCGACCTCGCGCTCCTGACGGTCGCCCGTCAGACCTTTCCGCCGTGGTTTCTCGGCATGATCGGCGGGGCAGGCGCGCTGACGGCGATGGTTCCCGCCGCCATCCTCATCCTCACGGCGGCGACGCTTTTCGCCAAGAACCTGTACCGGCCGCTCTTCGCTCCGGCGATGACCGACGCGGCGGTGGCGCGCCTGGCCCGCGCCATGGTGGTCCTGCTGGGCGCGATCAGCCTGGGACTTGCGATCCACGGCTCCGACACCCTGGTCGCCCTGCTCCTCACCGGCTATGCGCTGATTGCGCAATGCTTCCCGGGCGTCGTGCTCGGCCTCTACTGGAAGCGAGCCACGGCGGCCGGCGTTCTCACCGGCATGATCGCCGGCATGCTCGCCGCGATCGCGCTGATGTCCGCCGGACTCGACCCGGTCGCGGGACTGAATGCCGGGTTCATCGCGCTCTGCATCAACTTCATCGCGACGGTCGCGGTGAGCCTCACCCGCCGTCCGCACCCGGACACGTCCGCGGACAGTTCAAAACCAACCGCATTGCGGCCAAACGCCTTGCGAAAGAGATAGTTGCGGATTGGCATGCGTTTTCTCACCATCACTCTCGCGGGCGCGATTCTCGCCACCGCCCCGCTGGCCCTGGCCGATTCGCACTGGGCCGCCTCCTATGCTCACGCCCATGTCAGGCAGGTCGCGGCGCGCGCCGCGCCGACTCTGCGCGAGTGGGCCGCGACCGCAAGGACGAGCGCGTGACCGCCGCGACGCGCGCGCAGCAGGCCGCAGCCGATGAGGAGCCTCCCATCACCGACGGCCCCTGCCCCTCGGCCTGGATTCCATACTCCCGAACCTCGACGATAATGCGTGCCATACGCAGTCGTCCAACCGATGGAGCGCGCGATGTCACTGGAGCTTTTCCTGCACCCCCTGTCCTCGTACTGCCACAAGGTGTTGATCGCCCTCTACGAGAGCGACCTTCCCTTCGAGGCGAAGCGCATCGACGATCCCGCGGTGGCACGCGAGTTCTTCGAGGTTCTGTCGCCTCTCAAGCGCTTCCCCGTCCTGCGCGATCGTGAGCGCGGCCGGGTGGTCCCCGAATCGACGATCATCATCGAGTACCTGCACACCCGCTTCCCCGGACGCGCGCGGCTGATCCCGGACGATCCCGACCTCGCCTGGCAGGTCCGCCTGCGCGACAGATTCTTCGACAACTATCTGCATACGCCGATGCAGAAGTTCGCGTCCGATCGCAGGCGGCCCGAGGACAGCAAGGATGCCTGCGGGGTGGAGGAAGCGAGGTCGATGTTCGTGACCGCTCTCGGCCTCGTGGACGCCGAGATGGCAGGCCGCAAGTGGGCCATGGGCGATTCGTTCACGCTGGCGGACTGCGCCGCGGCCCCGGCTCTCTTCTACGGCAACCGGTTTTTCGGCCCCTTCCGCGACACGCATCCGAATGCGATCTCCTACCTCGAGCGCCTGATGGCGCGCCCCTCCTATGCGCGCGCGTTGGAGGAAGCCAAGCCCTTCATGCATCTGCTGCCCCAATAGGGGCTGACCGATCCGCCACTCGAGCCGGAGCGCGGTCTCGATACGGACCGGAGAGCCGAGGAGACGAGCTGGGGCCCTGCCCGGCGTCTGAGGCCGCCCGTCGCCATCGAGCGCACGCCCATGTACTGGGCGCAACCTGCGACGGCGCTCGGCAGCGCCACGGCGAGTGGGTGAGGCGGTCACTCCTCGCCGGGAATCTTCCTGTCGATCGTGAGTCGTGTCGTCGTCTCGAGGTCGAAGAAATCGGACGGCTGCGGCCGCGCGGGATACGTCACGCCCGCAAAAGCCGCCGACATCCTCGCCTCGGGATCCATGCCGAGATCCTTCGCCGCTGCGCGGATCTCCTCCTCCGGCGCGTCGATGAGCTCGCCCGCGAACCCGTCCAGGATGCGGATCAACACCAGCTCGGAGGAGCCTTTTCTCACCTGGGTCGGCATGTCAATCCCTCGCGCAGCAGCGTGCGGCGCATGCGCCGGCGGGCGGAGTCGTAGTCCGTCCTGGAAAGTCCCGCGGCTCGTCGGATCTGCTCGGCGGACAGGCCCTCGCCCAGCCCTTCGATGATCCTCAATGCGGTCGGATCGCCGGCGAAGAGCTGCCTGATCGCGACGAGCTCCTGGCGCGCGCTCAAGGCGCGCTCGGGTCCCGGCGCCGGGTCCGGTAACGCCAGCGCGAGCGACTCCTCGCCCGCGCGATCCATCGGGACCCGGCCGTTGCCGAGGGACCCGTGCGTCGCGCGGCGCCAGTACTCCGCCCTGAGGCTCCTCAGGATACCGGCCACGAATGCCACCGTGGTCAGGCCGTCGGGCCGCCGGCGCGAGCCGGTGACGATGCGGGTGAGCGCCTCCTGCAGCATGTCCTCCCACGTCAGCTCCGGCGGCAGCCCCCGGGCGTAGACGCGGGCGATGCTCTTGAGCCGCAGCAGGTCCATGCGGCTCACCAGGCCGAGCCCGAGCGCCGTATGCGCCGGCCTCAGGACCCGATCGTCTACCAGTGATGGTATCTGGGGCATCCGGCAGAGCCTCCCTATGGGGGTATGCGCATCCCGATCGGAGGCTCGGACATCGGCACGAAAATATCACCGGAAACGGCGCCCGGCCGAGAGAATTCCGCGACGGGCGGAGAGGCGGCAGGCTGCACGGATGCGGCGCGGACGCTACAGTCGCAGCCCCATCGGTCCGGCGCGGAGAGTCCGCATGCGACATTTCCTGGCTTTGACGGCCGCAGTATGGCTCGGCGGCAGCCTGGCGGCCCACGCGGCCGCTCCCAAAGCAAAGCACGAGCCGGGACCTTTCCACGCGCTCAAGTTCCGCGAGATCGGACCTGCGGCGGCCGGAGGCCGCGTCACCAGCGTGCTCGGCGTCGCCGGCGACGCATCGCTCTACTACGTCGGCACGGCCGGCGGTGGTGTGTGGAAGACCCAGGACGGTGGCGATACCTGGAAGCCGATCTTCAACCACGAGCCCACGCAGTCGATCGGCGCGCTCGCGCTCGCCGGCGGCAACCCGAACTGGCTCTGGGTGGGCACGGGCGAAGGCAATCCGCGCAACGACGTCCTCGACGGGGACGGCGTGTACTTCTCCCCCGACGGCGGCAAGACCTGGGTCGACCGGGGACTGCACAATGCCGGCCAGATCGCCGCCATCGCGGTCGACCCGGACGATACCAACACGGTATTCGCCTGCGCCGAGGGGGATCTGTGGAAGCCGGGACCGCGGCGCGGGGTGTTCATGAGCACCGACGGCGGCGCGCACTGGCAGCGCGTGCTGTATCTCAACGACCACACCGGCTGCAGCACCATGGCCTTCGAGCCCGGCAATCCCCAGGTGCTGATCGCCGGCATGTGGCCTCTGCAGCGGCAGCCCTGGATGCTCACGAGCGGCGGCAAGTCC
>DAHUXV010000261.1 GCA_027306985.1 Gammaproteobacteria bacterium
GTTTCTCAGGTTCCTGCAGGAATACGAGATCGCGCAGCGCATCCGCCATCCGGGCATCGTGCGGCTGTTCGACCTCGGTGTCAGCGACGAGCACGCGTGGCTGGTGATGGAGTACTTTCCGCGCGGCGACCTGCGGCGGCGGATGAAATCGCAGGTCGCGCCGCGGTGGGCCGTGCGCGTCGCGGCGGCGATCGCGCGCGCGCTCGAGGCGCTGCATGCCGCAGGCGTGGTGCATCGCGACCTCAAGCCCGGCAACGTGATGCTGCGCGAGGATGGGAGCATCGCGCTGATCGACTTCGGCATGTCGAAGGATGCGCAGCAGGGGCACGACCTGACCGAGCGCGGGCTGATCTTCGGCACGCCGCATTACATGAGCCCGGAGCAGGGGCACGGCGAGCCGACCGATGCCCGCAGCGACCTCTACAGCCTGGGCGTCATCCTTTACGAGATGCTGACCGGCGGCAAGCCGTATCGCGCCGAGAATCCCATGGCGGTCATCTACAAGCATCGCAAGGAGCCGGTGCCGCAGCTCGCCGCGGGCCTCGAGGGACTGCAGCCCCTGCTCGAGCGGCTGCTCGCGAAGCGGCCCGAGGAGCGCTTCACGAGCGCGCTCGCGGCCGCCGCGGCGCTCGACCGGCAGCTCGAGCGATTCCTGCAGAGGGCGTGAACGGCCTGTCCGAGGTCCTGCTCGCGCCGACACCCGAGGCCTGGGTGGCGGCGGCCTCCGTCCGCTGGCGGGAGCTCCTCAACGATCATGCGCAGTGCGAGAAGAAGGCGGCCTCGACGGCCCTGGCGCTGATGTTCGCGTATCCGCAGGACCGCCCCCTGGCGGCGGCTCTGTCGCGCCTGGCGCGCGAGGAGCTGCGCCACTTCGAGCAGGTGCAGAAGCTCATGACGGAGCTCGGGGTCCCGTTCGAGCGCCAGCGGCCGGGCCGCTATGCCGCGGGTCTGCGTACGGCGCTGCGCACCGCGGACCCCGGGCGCAAGCTCGACCTGCTGCTGACCGGGGCGCTGATCGAGGCGCGGTCCTGCGAGCGCTTCGGGCTGCTCGCGCCGCGGCTGCCCGCGCAAGCGGGCGGGTTCTACGCGCAGCTCGCGCGGTCCGAGGCACGACACTTCGAGCAGTACCTCGAGCTGGCGCAGCGGGCGGCGCCGCCGCAGTGGCGGCGGCGGCTGCAGGAGCTCGCCGCGCACGAGGCGCGGCTCGCCACCGCGCCGGATCCGCAGCTGCGGTTCCACTCCGGTCCGCCGCCGGTGCCCGTGCCGGAAGGTGTGGAATAACAGTTCGTTACAACAGCCGCGCACAGCACGATTATCTTTCTCGCGATGGCCGACCGCCCGCACCTCCTCATCGTCGACGACGACCGCGAGATCCGCTCGCTGTTGGGTCAATATCTCGAGAAGAACGAGTTTCGCACCACGGCGGTGGCGGACGGGCGCGAGATGCGGCGCGTCCTGGAGCGTTCCGCGATCGACCTCATCGTGCTCGATCTGATGCTGCCCGGCGAGGACGGCCTGACCCTCTGCCGCGAGCTGCGCACCCATTCGCAGATGCCCGTGATCATGCTGACCGCGCGCGGCGAGGACGTCGATCGCATCGTCGGCCTGGAAGTCGGCGCCGACGACTACCTGCCGAAGCCCTTCAATCCGCGCGAGCTCCTGGTGCGGATCCGGGCGGTGCTGCGGCGCGCCGCGCACACGCCCCGCGACCCGGATCCGCTGTTGGTCCGCGGCTTCTCGTTCGGCGGCTGGCGCCTGGATACGACGCGACGCACGCTCACCGACGCGAGCGGCAAGGATGCCGCCCTGAGCGGAGCGGAGTACCGCCTGCTCGCAGTGCTGCTTTCCGCCGGCAATCGCGTCCTGTCGCGGGCGCAGCTGACGGAGCTGCTGCGGGGGCGCGAAGCGGACCCCTTCGATCGCAGCATCGACGTGCGGGTCAGCCGCCTGCGGCAGATCCTGGGCGATGACGCGCGCGCGCCGCAGATCATCAAGACCGTGTACGGCGAGGGTTACGTCATCGGCGTGCCGGTCGAGAGCGCCTGAGGCAGCAACGCCCCTCATGCGCATCCTCCCCTGGCCGCAATCGCTGTTCGGCCGCCTGATCGCCGCCTTGGTGATCGCCGTCGTGCTGGCGCAGGTGGCGACGCTTTACCTTTTCGCACGCCACTTGGAGCGATTCACGCTCGATACCAGCGTGTGGGTGTGGTCGCGGCGGATCACCGAGATCACGCTGCTGCTCGAGCAGCTGCCGCCGGATCGGCGCGCCCCCACGATCGAGCGGCTGAAGGAGCAGGCGGCGCGGCTCGCGCTTCACCGCGAGCGGCGGGCGCCGAGGCTGCGGGCGCGTGTCTGGCGGCGAGCGCCCGGCCTGTTGCCGCCTGTCGCTCCCGGCGGGGCGCCATCCGCCGCGCCGGCGCGCCGGGATGCCGGAGCCCCTGACCGCGAGGCGGGACCCGGGGCGCCGCACCCGGCCTCGCTCCTGCGCCCGCACTCATGGCCGCACGTCTTCATACAGCTTCCCTTCGTCTCCGATGACACGGATCTGAAGGCAGTGCTGACCCGCCAGCTGCGGGCGGAGCTTGGCGGGGGCTACGACGTGACGGTGCGGCGGGCGAGCGCGCCGGGCGCGATGGTCATTCCGATCCCGTCGCCCTTCGTCACCCTGCCGGCCGCTCGTCCCGCCCAGGCTTACGATGTCGTCGTCC
Organism: Gammaproteobacteria bacterium; assembly: GCA_027306985.1. Taxonomy (GTDB): domain Bacteria; phylum Pseudomonadota; class Gammaproteobacteria; order Steroidobacterales; family Steroidobacteraceae; genus 13-2-20CM-66-19. The sequence continues at coordinate 2,709 of DAHUXV010000261.1, forward strand.
GCCTGCCGGACCGCTCCAGCCTCGTTTACCGGGTGCGGCGCATCGATCCCGGAGCGCAGCTGCCGCCCAGTCTGATGCTCAACGTGATCCTGCTGGTGGTCCTGCTCGTCATTGCCCTCTACTTCGCGGCCCGCGGCATCACCCGCCCGCTGTCGCGGCTCGCGAGCGCCGCGGACGACATCGGCCGCGGGGTGCGGCAGCCGAAGCTGGAAGAGGAGGGCGCACGCGAGCTGCGCCATGCGGCACGCGCTTTCAACAGCATGCAGGACCGCCTGAACCGCTATCTCGACAGCCGCACGCGCGTTCTGGCCGCGATGTCGCATGATCTCAAGACCCCGCTCACACGCTTGCGGCTTCAGGTCGAGACCCAGATCGAGGATCCGGCGCTGCAGGCGCGCTTCGGCAGGGAGCTCGACGAGATGGAAGGGATGGTGCGCGGAGCGCTGGCGCTCTTCCGGGGTCTCAACGACGAGGAATCGCTGGAGCCGGTCGACTTCAACCTGCTGCTCGACACCGTGCGCGGCGAATTCGTGGAGATGGGCAAGGACGTGACGGTGGAGGGACGCGCTCTGCGGCCTTTGCCCGGAAAGCCGCAGGCGTTGAAGCGATGCATCACCAACCTGGTCGGCAACGCCGTCAACTTCGGCGCCCGCGCGCGCATTCTGGTGCGCGACGGCGCGCGGCTCGAGATCAGAGTCTGCGACGAAGGTCCGGGCATCCCCCCCGAGGAGCTCGAGAAGGTGTTCGAGCCCTTCTATCGCCTGGAGTCCTCCCGCAACCGCGACACGGGCGGGACGGGCCTCGGGCTGAGCATCGCGCGCGACGTGGCGCAGGCCCACGGGGGCTCGCTCGCGCTGCGCAACCGTCCCGAAGCCGGGCTCGAGGCCCGGCTCACGCTGCCGAGGCGGGATTAGCAGAATTGCTTACGTTGCGGCCCGTGCAACCGCGCTAGAGTCCACCTCATCAGGCCCGTACAGGGGACTCTCGCGATGATGACAAAATCGTCTGGATCGGTTTCGGGCGGCGGCAGCCGGCCCAAAGGGCTCGGCGCAGGGACGAGGCTGGGCAGATGCGGTGTTGCGGCGATCGCGCTGCTTTGCGCTTCCGGCATGGCGCTGGCCCAGACACCTCCTGCGCCGCCGCCTCATGCGTGGCACGGCGGGGGCGCCATGATGCAGCGGATGGAGCAGCGCCGGATGGAGCAGATGACCGTGCTCCTCGATCTGACACCTGCGCAGCAACAGAAGGTGCAGGCCGTTCTCGCCGCGGAGCATGCCCGCATGAGGAAGACGATGGAGCAGGCGATGCGGCAGATCCGGGAAACCCATCGCCTCGTCCGCAAGGACACGCTCGAGAGGCTCGCGACGGTGTTGAGCCCGGAGCAGATGAAGAAATTCAAGGTGCTGATGCCCGGGCCGCGCATGATGATGGGCGCCATGATGATGCACGGCGCCACGATGCCCGGCATGATGATGCAGGGCGGGGGCGGGGGACCGCCGCCGCAGTGAGCCTTCAGCGGGGCAAGGTCCGCAGCTCGTACCGTCCGGCCTCGCGTATCAGATAGCTGCCCTGCTCGTACCAGGCGCCCAGCACGATGCGCTGAACGGGGCGACCCTCCAGCAGCGCATCGTGCACGGCGGGCCTGTGGGTGTGGCCATGGATCATGCGGCTGACGCGCGCAGCCGCGAATGCCGCCGCGACCGCCGCGGCGTTGACGTCCATGATCTGCGGGATGGTGCGTGTGGTATGCGCGCGGCTGCCGGCGCGCGCCTCGCTGGCAAGCAGCTGCCGGTCCGGCAGCGGCAGGCTGAGGAACCGGCGCTGCCAGATGGGCGTCCTGACGGTGGTGCGCAGCTCCTGGTAGGCGTGGTCGTCGGTGCAGAGCGCATCGCCGTGCGTCAGCAGCACGCGCTCGCCGTCGAGCTCGGCGATCACCGGGTCGGGCAACAGCTGACAGCCGGTCCGGCGGCAGAAATCATCGCCGATGAGAAAATCCCGATTGCCGTGCAGCAGGAAGCAGGCGACGCCGCTTCCGGTCAGGTCCCGCAGCGCGGCGAGGACGCTGGCCCTGTCGCCCGAGCCATCGTCATCCCCTACCCAGGCCTCGAACAGATCGCCCAGAATGTAGAGCGCGCGGGCGCCGGCGGCCTCGGTGCGCAGAAAGTCGAGGAATTGCCGCTGCGCCTCCGGCGCCCCGTCATCGAGATGGACATCGGAGACGAAGAGGTGGCGCGCGGGCGCCGGGCCCGGAGCCCGCGACATCGCGGGGTCCGGAGCCGTCGTCATCGCCGCGATGAGCCGCCGCCGGGCTGGCCGCTGTCACCCGACTTTTGCGCCTGTGCCTGCGAGGGCGATTTCCCCTGCGGTGGCGTCGTGCTCGATGACTGGGCGCCCGCCGGCGGCGGTGTGGCGGGCTTGGTGCTCGAGGGAGCCGGGCTCGCCGCGCCCTGACTGCCGGGCTGTGATGGAGGCGATCCCTGCGGCGGGGCCGCCGGCTTCGAGGCTTGCGAGCCCGAGCCCGACGTTCCAGAGCTCGAAGTCCCCGAGGCCGATGTTCCCGAGGGCTGCGTGCCGGAAGGCGGCGCTCCCGAAGGCGCGGCGGCCGGCGCGCCCGGTGCGGGCGCGGAGAGCTGCGGCGGCGTGATTTCCTGGATGCTCTCGATGATCACCGGCTTCAGGGGCGCGTCGGACTTGAAGGGGCCGAAGGCGCCCGTCGGGACGACGCCGATGCTGTCGACGACGCTCATTCCCTCCACCACCTTGCCGAATACCGCGTAACCCCAGCGCGTGGGCAGCGGGTCGAGCTCCGGATTGTCGACGAGATCGATATAGAACTGGGAATTGCCGGTATCGGGAGCGGCGGCGCGGGCGAGGCCCACCGCGCCGCGCTTGTTCTGCAGCCCGTTGCCGGACTCGTTGTCGATCGGCGGATACGTGGGTTTCAGGGCGTAGGGCGAGGTGGCCTCATGGCCGCCGCCCTGGATGACGAAGTTGGCCACCACGCGGTGGAAGAGGGTGTTGTTGTAGAAGCCGGCGCGCGAGTAGCGCAGGAAATTGGCCACGGTGAGCGGCGCCCGGTCGGGCCGCAGCTCGATGACGAAGGAGCCCATGTTCGTGGTGACCCGCACCTCGGGATCGGTGTGGGCGGCCTCGTCCGCGCGTGCCGCCGGCAGTACGAGCAGGAGGCTGGCGAAAGCGGCCGTCAGGGCGCATGCGGCGATCAGGGTCCGGTTCTGGGCGCGCATTGAGTCTCCGTCGCGTACGTCGTTGAGGCGGGAATCTTAGCAGTGCCGGGGGCGCGGGGGCTGGGCGATGTCGCTCCCGCGGTAAACCCCGTACCATTGCCGCATGACCGGAATGGACAGCACAGCTGCCGCAGGGTTCGACCGCGGTGCGGTGACGCGCTTTGCGCCGAGCCCGACGGGGGCGTTGCACCTCGGCAACGCGCGCACGGCACTGTTTAACTTTCTGCTGGCGCGCCGCGCCGGCGGCCGCTTCCTGCTGCGGATCGAGGACACCGACGCGCAGCGCAGCCAGGAATCGCATCTGGCGGCGGTGCTCGAGGACCTGCGCTGGCTCGGGTTGGACTGGGACGCCGGGCCGGACCGGGACGACGGCCGCGGACCCTACCGCCAGTCGCAGCGGGGCGCGCTCTACGAACGGTATTTCGAGGCGCTGGAGCGCCAGCAGGCGGTCTATCCCTGCTTCTGCACGCCGCTCGAGCTCGAGGCGGCGCGCCGCGCGCAGCTCGGCTCGGGACGGCCGCCGCGATATGCCGGCACCTGCCGGGCGCTCTCGCAGGAGCAGCGCCGCGGCAAGCGGGCGCAGGGTCTGCCCGCCACGACTCGCTTTCGCGTCCCCGCCGGGCGGCGCATCGAGTTCGTGGATCTGGTCCACGGTCCGCAGAGCTTCCTGTCGGACGACATCGGGGATTTCGTCATCCGGCGCGCCGACGGCACGGCCGCTTTCTTTTTCAGCAACGCGGTCGACGACGCCGCCATGGGCGTCACGCAGGTGCTGCGCGGCGAGGACCACCTGGCCAACACCCCGAGACAGCTGCTGATCCTGGAAGCGCTCGGCCTGCCGCTTCCGGGCTACGGGCACGTGTCGCTCATTCTCGGTCCCGACGGGACGCCCCTTTCCAAGCGGCACGGCGCGACCAGCGTCCGGGAGTATCGCGACAGCGGCTATCGCCCGGAGGCTCTGGTGAACCATCTGTTTCGCCTCGGCCACTCGAGCGGCGAGCACGGCCTGCTCGATCTCGAGGCCATGGCCCGCGCGTTCGATCCCGCGCGCCTCGGGCGGGCGCCGGCGCACTTCGATGCGCAGCAGCTGCGGGTGTGGCAGAAGGAGGCGGCGCATCGGCTGCCCGCGAGCGAGGCGCGCGCCTGGCTCGCGCCGGCTCTGCCGGCGGGACTCGGCGAGTCCGCCGCCAGCGCCTTCGTCGCCGCCATCCTGCCCAATGTGGTGCTGCCGGAAGACGCGCGGCCGTGGGAGCGGATCGTCTTCGGTCCGGCGCCGGCGCTCGAGCCCGACGGCGAGCAGATCGTTCGCGAGGCCGGCGAGCGGTTCTTCGCCGCCGCGGCGCAGGCGGCGGCGCAGAGCGGCAACGACCTGCAGGCCATCGCCGCGGCGGTGCGCACGGCGACCGGCCGCAAAGGCGCGGAGCTCTACATGCCGCTGCGCCTCGCGCTCACGGGGCGCAGCCACGGGCCGGAGCTCGCGCCGCTCCTGAAGGCCATGCCGGCGGGCCAGGCGCAGGCGCGCCTGGCGCGCTTTGCCTGATCCTCCGGTCGCTCCCATTTCCGACGGCGCAGACGAAATGATCCGCATCCACAACTCGCTCACCGGAGAGAAGCAGCCCCTCGAGCCCGTCACGCCCGGCGAGGTCCGCATGTATGTCTGCGGAATCACGGTGTACGACTACATCCACGTCGGGCACGCGCGGATGCTGGTCGTGTTCGACATGGTCAGCCGCTATCTGCGCCACCGCGGCTATCGCCTCACGTACGTGCGCAACATCACGGACATCGACGACAAGATCATCAGGCGGGCCGCGCAGAACGGCGAGTCCATCGACGCGCTCACCGGGCGGTTCATCGCCGCGATGCACGCGGACTGCGACCGGCTCGGCCTCGTCCGTCCGGACGAGGAGCCGCGCGCCACCCGCTACCTGCCGGCCATCGTCGCGATGGTGGAGGAGCTCGTCCGGGGCGGCTACGCCTACCTGGCCCCGAACGGCGATGTCATGTACGCGGTGGCGAAGTTCGACGGCTACGGGCGGCTCTCCGGCAAGCGCCTGGCCGATCTGCGCGCCGGCGCCCGGGTCGAGGTCGACGAGTCCAAGCGCGACCCGCTCGACTTCGTGCTCTGGAAGCACGCCAAGCCGGGCGAGCCGGCGTGGGACTCGCCCTGGGGCAGCGGCCGCCCCGGGTGGCACATCGAGTGCTCCGCCATGTCGGTGGCGCTTCTCGGCCCGCATTTCGACATCCACGGCGGCGGCCTCGACCTCAAGTTCCCGCATCACGAGAACGAGATCGCGCAGACCTGCGCGGCCACGGGCGAGCGCTTCGCCGAGATCTGGATGCACAACGGCTTCGTCAACATCGACAACGAGAAGATGTCGAAGTCGCTCGGCAACTTCTTCACGGTGCGCGAGGTGCTCGACAAGGCGGTGCGGCATCCGCAAGTGCTGCGCTACTTCGTGCTCTCGAGCCACTACCGCGGACCGATCAACTAGTCGCTCGAGCAGCTCGAGCAGGCGGATGCGGCGCTGGAAAGGATCATGATGGCGCTGCGCGACGTGCCGGAGGCGGCGCCGGCGATGTCCGACCATGCCGCGCGTTTCCACGAGGCGATGGACGATGATTTCAACACGCCGGAAGCCATAGCGGTTCTACAGGCGATCACGCGCGAGATCAATACCGCGAAGGATGCGCACGACATGCGGCGCGCCGCCGGGCTCGCCGCCGAGCTGCGCTCGCTGGCCGGGGTGCTCGGGCTGACGCTGCCGGCGCAGTGGTTCCGGCTGTCGAAGCCG
>DAHUXV010000283.1 GCA_027306985.1 Gammaproteobacteria bacterium
GCGGGTGAAGGCCGTCATCATGAGGAGAATGGCGGGCAGCAGGGTCAGCGCCGTCATCAGCGCCAGGACCTGCAGCGTCAGGGTGTAGGTCTGGCCGCCGCCGGCGGCGGTCTGGACGCTGAAGGCGGGAATGCCGGGCGCCGCCAGGCTCACTGTGGGAACCAGCAGCAGCGCGAGCGGCAGGATCCTGCGCAATGCCTTCACTTCCCCAGACTCCGTTTGAGCAGCGCGCCGAAGGAGGTCCCGGCCGGCGCGGCGGCCGCGGCCGCCTTCGGGATTTCAATGGGCTCGCGCAGTACGTGCAGCGCGCTCACGCGGCCGGGGGCGACGCCGATCAGGATCTGCTCGGTGCCGACTTTGAGCAGTACGGCGCGCTCCTTCGGGCCGAGCGGCATGTCGGCCAGCACGTCGATGGCGTTGCCGGCGCGATTGCCGATCCCGCGCACCCGGCGCGCCAGCCAGGCCACCGCGAAAATCGCGGCGAGCACGAGCAGCAGCGCGAGCGTGACGGAGGCGAGTCCGCCCGCGCCGACAGGCGCCGCGGCGGCGGCGGCGTGGGGAGCGGCGAAGAGGTGCTTCATTTCAGCTTGCGCAGACGCTCTGCCGGGCTGATGACATCGGTGAGGCGGATGCCGAACCTTTCGTTGACCACGACGACCTCGCCGTGAGCGACCAGCGTGCCGTTCACGAATACATCCAACGGCTCGCCGGCTGCGCGCTCGAGCTCGACGACCGAGCCCTGGTTGAGCTGCAGGAGATTGCGGATCGGGATGCGCGTGCGCCCGACTTCCATGGAAAGCGTCACGGGGACGTCGAGAATGACCTCGAGGTTGACGTCGGGGTTGGCTACCGGCGCACCGTCTTCGGTGAGCTCGTTCAGCTCGGCGGGGCGCACCTCGGCAGGATTGGCGGACATGGGGGACCTCGATTGCTCTCGTTACTTGCCCGGAAGGGACGCGGACTCGGTGCCGACCTTGCTGCGGCGGACGCGCTCCTGCACTTTCACCGCCTGGCGGCCGCGCGAGACGCCGAGGCCGCCTCGAAACACCGGCACGTCCTCGGCGACGACCGTCACCTTGCCGGTGAAGTCGCACGGCAGCACATCGCCGGGCTTGAAGTTGATGAGCTCCGCCAGCGTCACCGAGGAGCGCCCGAGGACGGTGGTGAGCTCGATTTCCGCATCTTCCATCTCTTCGCGCAGGCACATCATCCAGCGCTCGTCCTTCTCCACCCGGTCGCTCGCGACGCCCGCATCGAGTATCTCGCGCAACGGCTCGATCATCGCGTAGGGCATGGTCACGTGGAGGTTGCCGCCGGCGCCGTCGAGCTCGACGTGGAAGGTGCTGACGACCACGATCTCCGACGGTGAGACGATGTTGGCGAAGTGCGGGTTGATCTCGGAGTTCAGGTACTCGAGCTCGATGGCGGCGACGTGCGACCATGCTTCGCGCAGGTCGGCGAACACGCTGCGCAGCACGATGTGAATGATGCGCTGCTCGGTGGCGGTGAACTCGCGGCCTTCGATCTTGGCGTGCCGGCCGGTGCCGCCGAAGAAGTTGTCGACCACCGCGAACACCAGCTTGGGGTCGAGCACGATGAGCGCCGTGCCGCGAAAGGGGTTGATCTTGACGAGGTTGAGGCTCGTCGGCACGTGCAGAGTGTGCACGTACTCGCTGAACTTCTTGATGTCGACCGCGCTGACCGAGATTTCCGGCGAGCGGCGCAGCAGGTTGTAGAGGCTCACGCGGTTGAGGCGGGCGAAGCGCTCGTTGATCATCTCGAGCGTGGGCATCCGCCCGCGCACGATGCGCATCTGGTTGTTGAAGTCGTACGAGCGGGCCTCTCCCGGGGCCGCCTGCGACTCGGTGCTCACCGCTCCGGTGTCGACGCCGTGGATGAGGGCGTCGATCTCGGCCTGGTCGAGTATCTTCTCTTGGCTCATGGATGGAACCGGCGGCCTCGTGCTACTGCATCACGAAGCTCGTGAAGTACACGGCCTCGATCTTCTTCGGATCGCCGCCGGTCCGCGCGAACACCTTGCGAATGGCGCCCAGCGCATCGGCGCGCAGCTGCTCCTTGCCGGCGGGCGTGGCGAGCGTGGCGTACTTCTGGTTGCCGAAGAGGATCAGGAGGTCGTTACGCACCACCGGATCGTTTTGCTGCAGAAGCTTCAGGGCCTTGGGGTCGTGCGACATCACCTCCACCGACACCTGCAGGAAGCGCACGATCTGATTGGCCTGGAAGTTGACGACGAAGGACGGGTCGAGCGCCAGATAGTGCGGCGGTCCGGACGGGACGTGCGCCGCGGCGCTCCTGGCGTGGCCCGCGCCCGCGTGGCCGAAGACGTGGGTCAGCAGGAATGCGGCGCCGAGCCCTACGACGAGCAGCGCCGCGCCGATGATGATGATCAGCCGGGGAAGGCGGGGTTTGCCGGCCGCGGGTGTTGCGGCGCCGGCCGGGTTGGCCGTCGGGTCGAGAACGGATACATCGGGCATCGCTCTGTCGTCTCCTGCGCGTCGCACCGCGCACGCGCCTCTGGGTTCGTGACCCGTAGCTGCAACGCCCATGCCACGGGTGGGGAGACGCGGTTAAGTGACTGAGCGATAAAGGGTTTGCGGCAGAAGGAGGAGTGTGAGACGCGTCGCAGTCGGGAGGGGGCGACGGTTTATTGGCGGTTCAGACGTAGGTGTCGACGAGACCCAGTCCGCCCGCGGCCAGGGCGCGCCCGGCGGAGCCGTCGGAGCTGGCGGCCGCCACGGCGGCGACCCCCGTCGCGGCCCGCGCTGGGCTTTGCTGAGTCTGTCCCCGCGGTGACTCCCGCGAGACGCCGGCGTCCGCCAGCGTGAGCCCCTGGTTGGCGAAGAGCTGACGCAGCTGCGGCAGCGACTGCTGCAGCGCCGTGCGGGTGTCCGCCTGTGCCGCGCCGAACCAGACGCTGGCTTGCCCGTTGTGTACCGAGATGCTCACCTGCAGCGGCCCGAGATGCTCCGGGGAGAGCTGCAGGGAAGCGGACTGGATCCCCTGGTGCGCCATCCACGTGAGTCGGGTGCCGAGCTCGTCCGTCCAGGCGCTCGAGCCGACGGGCGAGGTGAGGGGTGCGGGAGCGGGAGCGGACTTCGCCTGCTGCAGTGCGAATTGCGATCCCGCGGTCAGCAGCGCGGCGGTGGCCGCGCCCGCGGCCGTTGCGGAAGCGGCGGCCGTGGGCGCGCCGCTCGCTGCCGGGGGAGCGGAGGCAGCGGCCTTGGCGTCCGACCCCGGACTCAGGGCGAGCCGGGTCTCGAGCGCGACAGCCGTGCTCCGGGCGGCGGCTGCGGACCGACCGCCCGGCGCGGAGGCGCCGCCGGAAGCCCCCGCGGCGCTCTTGCCGGCGGCCGCGGCCGATGGAGCGCCCGCCAGCACGCCGGCCAGGGAGTGCTCGAGGAGCATCAGGGCGGTCGACACGGGATCCGACGTTGAATCCTTAGCGGAGTGCGCGCCCGAATGGTCCTTGCCGGAGGAGTCCGGCGAGGATTCGGTGCCCGCTTTCGCGGGGGTGCGGCCGGGAGCGGGACGATCCGCCGGCGTTGCGGCGAGCGACTGCGCGAGTGCCGCGGAGAATCCGTCCTCGCCGCCGGCCGCGCCACCCGATGCCTTGGGCGCGGGCGTCGAAGAGGAGCCCGAGGCGCCGGCCGCCCGCCGCGCGGAGCGTGAGTCGGCGGCGGACCCGTCACGCTCGCTGGAGCGCGGCTTGGCCGAGGCACCGGAGCCTGAGGAATTCGGGCCGCCTGCGGCCGATCCGTCCGTCTGCGAGGATCCGTCGGTCGGCGATTGCGAGGTCTGCTGTGAGGAGGCCTCTGCCGTCCCGAGTGCGCGTGCGCCGCCTTGCGGGTCCGGTGCGGCCGGCGATGCTGCGATCGCGGGCGTGCCGGTGGACGCGGGCCCCGAGGATGTCGCGGCGGCGGGCAGTGGCAGGTTGGAAATGCTCAGCACGGAATCAGCTGCCATGAGCCACGGTCCGGCGCGACCAGAGCTGCTGCGAGCGCTCGTCGCTCTCCTTCTGCTCGACCTTGTCGGCGGCCAGACGCTCCTGCGCCTGCCAGTGGGTGGCGAGGTTGCCGACGGCCGCCGCCCGCCGGGCGGCGTTGCGCCAGCTCTCGAGCTCGGCGCCGCGCTGCAGGTGCGCCTGCGCGAGGATCTGGGTCTGCTGCCGCAGCGCCTCCTCGAGGCGGTTGAGGAAGACCTGATACTCGCGCATGCCCGCGCCGCTCATGCCGGAGCCGGCGCGGTGCGTGAAATCGCGCACGTACGCGGCGCGATAGACTTCGAGCTCGTCGAGCTTCGCTTGCGCCGCCGCCACGGTCTTCTCGCAGGTTGCCAGCGCTTGCGCCTTGCGCCGCTCGATGTCGTCCACGACGCGCCGCACCATGCCGATTCGCTCAGTTTTCTTCATTGGGTTGGCTCGGAGAGTGTCTCATTGAGGGCGGCGAGGCCCGCCGCGAGGTCGACCCGCTCGCGCATGTCCTGCTGCAGGAAGCGCTGCATGCGCGGCCAGAGCGCGAGCGCCTGATCCACGCGCGGATCGCTGCCGCGCTGGTAGGCGCCGATCGCGATGAGGTCACGGTGCTGCTGATAGGTGGAGAGCGCCTGGCGGAACTGTCGTGCCGCCGCAAGCTGTGAGCTCGGGGCGATCTCGTGCATGACCCGGCTGATCGAGGCCTCGACGTCGATCGCCGGAAAATGGCCGCTCTCGGCGATCCGGCGCGAGAGCACGATGTGGCCGTCGAGGATGGCTCGGGCGGAGTCCGCGATCGGATCCTGCTGGTCGTCACCCTCGGTGAGAACGGTATAGAAAGCGGTGATGGAGCCCGCGCCCGTGGCGCCATTGCCCGCGCGCTCGACGAGCTGCGGCAAGCGCGCGAACACCGAGGGCGGGTATCCCTTCGTGGCCGGCGCCTCGCCGATCGCGAGCGCGATCTCGCGCTGCGCCTGGGCGAAGCGGGTCAGCGAATCCATCAGCAGCAGCACGCTTGCGCCGCGATCGCGGAAGTATTCGGCGATCGCGGTGGCGAGCCAGGCTCCGTGCAGCCGCATCAGCGGCGGATGGTCCGCCGGCGTGGCGACGACCACTGCGCGGGAGCGGTCCTCAGGACCCAGGATGCGCTCGACGAATTCCTTCACTTCGCGGCCGCGCTCGCCGATCAGCCCGACGACGATCACATCCGCGCTCGTGTAGCGGGCCATCATGCCGAGCAAAACGCTCTTGCCTACGCCGCTGCCGGCGAAGAGTCCGACGCGTTGGCCGCGTCCGATGGTGAGGAGGGAGTTGATGCATCGGACGCCGACATCGAGCGGCTCGCTGATCGGATGGCGCGACAGCGGGTTGATCGGCCGCCCTGTGAGGCGGACGGACTCGCTGCAAGAGAGCGGGCCGAGGTCATCGAGCGGCTGCGCGGCGCCGTCGACGATGCGGCCGAGAAGCTCGGGTCCGACGCGGACGGTCCCTGCGCGCTGCCGGGGGATGACGCGAGCGTTGGGTCCGAGACCATGCGCATCGCCTGAAGGCATGAGGAACAGCCGGTCGCCGGCAAAGCCGACCACTTCCGTCGCCGTCCTCGAGCCGTCGCCGGCAATGACGTCGCAACAATCGCCGACCGAGGCCTGGCAGCCGGCGGCCTCGAGCGTCAATCCGACCATGCGGGTGAGGGAGCCCTCGACTGCCGGAGGCTCCGTCTCCCGGACCGCGCGAATTCGCCGTTGCAGGTCCTGGCGCCAGGTTGCGCCGCGCGCCAGATCGGGCGATGCGTTGCGGGGCCCCGTCCCGGTCATGGAGCCTCCCGCTCGGGCGCCCGCTCATCGCCGAGCACGCTCGCGGCAACGGCCGCGATGCGCGCTTCGAGCCTGGCATCGATGCGCGAGGACTGGTTGTGAATGACACACCCGCCACGGGACAGCGTCGGATCCTCGACGATCGTCCAGGCCCGCTCGCTCGACGGGACGGACAGGTGCTCCCGGACGGTCGCGGCGTCTTGCGGATGCAGGTGCACCCGCACTTCGCGCGCCGCGGCCGGCAGAAGCGCCAGAGATTCCCGCAGGATCGCGATCACCTGCGCGGGCTCGATGCGCAGCTCGCGCCGGGCGAGCTGCTTGCCGACGGCAAGCGCAAGCTGCGCCAGCTCGCTCTCGATGTCGGCGTCGAGCTGCTCGAGCGGGCGCGAGAGCAGCTGCAGCGCCGCATCGAGACGCGTCACCCGCTCCTCGAGCGCCGCGAGCCGCGCGCTCGATTCGGCGCGCGCGCGTGCGCAGCCGGCCTCGTACCCGCGCGCCTCCGCCTCTTTCTGGGCGAGGCGCGCCGACTCCTCGGCCGCCGCGGCCCGGCGCCCCTCGCGCGAGCTGCCGACGATGGGACCTTCGACTTCCGGCAATCGCCAGCGCTCGATCGTCGCCCCCGCCGGCGAGCCGGTGAATTTCAGCGTTGCCACGGGATGGGTCCTGGTGCCGGCGAGCGCCCGCAGGCGGGCTCGTCGCGAAGCGACGGGCGGGCGGACAAGGAGTCCGCCCCGGGCTTTCGCGCAGCACGGACGGCACGGCGAAACGTGCGGGCCGGGCGGCTGTGACGGCAGGGGCGGCCGGTGGCGGCGCGTTTCAAACGAATTCCTCCCCCTTGCCGCCGAGCGCGATGGTTCCGGCCTCGGCCAGCTTGCGGGCGGTCTGCAGGATCTCCTTCTGCGCCGCCTCCACCTCCGAGACACGCACCGGGCCCTTCGCCTCGAGGTCGTCGCGCAGCATCTCGGCGGCGCGCTGCGACATGTTCTTGAAGATCTTCTCCTTCAGCGCCTCGTCCGCGCCCTTCAGGGCCAGCAGCAGCCTCTCGGCGGCCACCTGGCGCAGCAGCTCCTGCATGCTGCGGTCGTCGAGGTCGAGCAGGTTGTCGAACACGAACACGAGATCCTGGATGCGCGCGGCGAGCGCCTGATCGCTCTTCTCGATCTGCTCCATGAGCGCGCTCTCCTGGCTCGGCTCGAGGAAGTTGATGATGTTGGCGGCCGCCTTGGCGCCGCCCAGGACCGAGGTCTTGCCGCCGGATTTGCCGGCGAACTGCTTCTCCATGATGTCGTCGAGCTCCGAGAGCGCGCTCGGCTGCACGCCATCGAGGGTGGCGATGCGCGCGACGACCTCCGGGCGCACGTTCGCCGGCAGGAACGCGAGCACCTCGGCCGACTGGTCGGGATCCAGGTACGCGAGCACGATGGCGATGATCTGCGGGTGCTCGAGCCGGATGAGCTCGGACACCGCGCGCGGGTCCATCCATTTCAGCGCCTCCAGTCCCTTGGTGGAGCGGCCGATGTTGATCCGGTCGATGATGCTCGAGGCCTTGTCCTGGCCGAGGGCATCGACCAGCACCTTGCGCAGGAATTCATCGGCGCCCACGCCGACCGAGGTCTGACTCTCGACCGTCTTGGCGAAGTCCGCGACGATGCTGTGCACTTCCTCGCGCGAGACGTTGGAGAGCTTGGCCATCGCCGAGCCGATGCGCTGCACCTCCTTCGCGCCCATGTGCTTGAGCACCTGGGCCGCCTCGGTCTCGCCGAGGGACAGTAGCAGGATGGCGGCGCGCTCGGTGCCGCCGCGCGCGGCCTCGCGCCGGTCGGTGCGCTCACTCATCGTTGCCTACCCAGCCGCGCACCACCTGTGCGACCCGCTTCGGATCCTGCCCCACGAGCGTGCGCGCCTGGGTGAGCTGCTGCTCGTGCGACAGCGCCGTCACGACCTCCTTCTGGGCCGCGGGCAGCGCGGCCGTCGCGGCTCCGCCGGGCGAGGCGCCCGGCAGGCTCTGCGGGGCCCCGGCGGGCCCAACGCGCATGGGCGCGATCAGCGTTCTGACGAGCGGCCGCAGCACGGCGAGAACCAGCACCAGCACCACCACCAGACCGGCGACGATCCGTAGCAGGCTCCAGACGAAAGGACTCTGCCAGAGCGGCGGCGACTGGAAGCCGCCGCCGTCGCCGCTGGCGGCAGCGCTCGGCGTATCGAGCGATGCATTCACGACGCTGACGCTGTCGCCGCGCGAGGAGTCGAACCCCACGGCATCCTTGACGAGCTGGGTGACGCGCGCCAGCTCCGGTGCACTGAGCGGCACCTTCTTCACCTTGCCGTCCGGCAGGGTCTGCGTACGATCGCCGATCAGCACGGCGACGGTCAGCCGGCGAATGGTGCCCGCCGGGTGGTTGGAGTAATCGAGAGTGCGGTCGATCTCGTAGTTGCGGGTGATATTGCTGGAGACCGTGTTGCCGCCAGGCGCGCCCACCGCGCCGCCGACGGGCTCGGTCGCCGGTTGCGGCGAGGCGGCCGCGGCCGCGGCGCTCTTGCCGGCGGCGGCGCCCGCTGCGGCGGCTCCCTTCAGCGCGCCTTTGGCGCCCGGCTTCGCGGCCGGGGGCGGCGCGATCACGCCGGGCGCGGGAGGCTCATTGGAGAGCGATCCGGGCACGCCGCCGCTGGCGGGGCCGCCCGCGGTCTGCTGCGAGATCTGCTCGCTGCGCACGATCTGGCTGTTGGGCTTGTACAGCTCCTTGGCCTGCTCCCTGGCACCCATGTTGAGCTCGGCGACCACCTGCGCGTGCACCAGCCCGGGGCCGACGAGAGGGGTGAGGAGCGCCTCGATGCGGTGCGCGTAATCGGTCTCGATCCGATGGACGATGTCGTACTCGCGCTCGTCGATCGCGTACGGGTCGTGGCCATTGGGCGCGGAGAGGAGATTCCCCCGCTGATCGACGACGGTGACCTCCTTGGGGGAGAGATTCGGCACGCTGGAGGCGATCAGGTTGACGATGGCCTGCACCTGCTCGGGACCGACCGTCGCTCCGGGCTTCAGCTGCACGAAGACCGAGGCGCTGGCGCGCCGGTCCTCGCTGACGAAGACCGACTGCCGGGGCTCGGCCAGGTTGACCCGGGCGCCGGCGATGGGCTGCATGCTGGCGATGGTGCGTGCGAGCTCCATCTCGAGCGCGTGCTGGTAACGCACGTTCTCCATGAACTGGCTGACGCCGAAGCCGGAGCTCTTCTCCAGGGCGGCGAAGCTGTCGTTGCCCGTGAGCCCCTGGCCGGCGAGCTTCAGCCGCGCCTCGTCCAGACGCTCGGCCGGGACCTCGATGCCGTTCGAGCCCGCGTCCAGCTTGTAGGGGATCTGCGCCGCATCCAGGGCCTGCGCGACCTGAGCCTCATCCTGCGCGGAGAGATTGGCATAGAGGAGGCTGTAGGTCGGGCTGCGGGTCCACAGCACGATCCAGACACCGGCCGCGACGGCGGCGGCGATGCCGATCAGGAGCAGCAGCGGACGCAGCGTCGCGGGCAGCCCGGCCATCTGGCTCGGGGCGTTGCCCGCACTGCTGGCGAGACTGTTTGAAAGGGTCGCGGAATCGGCAGCCATGTTCGGGAGTTACTTTGTGTCGTTACATTTGCATGTTCATGATGTCCTGGTAGGCGCTGATGAGGCGATTGCGCACCTCCGTCAGCGCCCGAAAGGACACGCTCGCCTTTTCCATCTGCACCATCACCTGCGGCAGCTCGACGCCCGGCGCGCCGCGGGCGAAGGCGCCGGCGAGCTGGTTGGCGCTCTGCTGGCTCTGGTTCACCTGGTCGATGCCCTGGCGCAGGATGTTCGCGAACTCGCTCGGCCCGCTCGCCTGCGCGGCCGCGGGCCGCGGCGCGTTGGGCCCGAGCTGGGTCGAGAGGCTGCGGATCTGGGCGAGTACCCGGTCGATTTCCATCTGGCTCATGCTGGGCTCCTCAGGCAGCCGGGACGTCGATGCCCGCCTCGCGCAGGCGTGCGAGCTTGTAGCGCAGGGTGCGTGCGCTGATGCCCAGGCGCTCGGCCGCCTCGCGGCGGCTGCCCTGATGGCTGCGCAGCGCATCCAGAATGAGATCGCGCTCCGCCTGCACCAGCGAGCCGGCCAGCGGCTGCAGGGCCTCGAGGCCGCCGCCGGCGGCCGGCGGCGGCGACTCGTTGGCGAGCTCGAACTGAATGTGCTCGGGCCGGATCACCGGGCCGTTGAGCAGGATGAGCGCGCGCTGCAGCAGGTTGTCGAGCTCGCGTACGTTGCCAGGCCACGGGTAGGTGAGGAGCAGGTGGGCGGCCTCGGCGCTGAGCGCCGGAATCGGCTGGCCCGCCCGGCAGCGCGCGGTCAGCAGCTGCATGGCGAGCGGCAGCACGTCGTCCCGCCGCAGCCGCAGGGGCGCGATCGCCAGGGGGAACACGTTCAGCCGGTAATAGAGGTCCTCGCGGAAGCGGCCGGCCGCGACTTCCTCGCGCAGCCGCCGGTTGGTCGTGGCGATGACGCGCACGTCGAGGCTCACGGGCATGCGGCCGCCGAGGCGCTCGACTTCCCGCTCCTGCAGGACGCGCAGGAGCTTCGCCTGCAGGCCGAGAGGCATCTCGGTCACCTCGTCGAGGAGGAGCGTTCCGCCCTGGGCCTGCTCGAACTTGCCGGGGTGCGCTGCGTGGGCGCCGGTGAAGCTGCCGCGCTCGTAACCGAAGAGCATCGCTTCCAACATGTTCTCCGGGATGGCGGCGCAGTTGACGGCGATGAGCGGCCGTCCGGCGCGCGGCGAGCGGCGATGGATGTAGCGCGCCAGGACTTCCTTGCCGGTGCCGGACTCGCCGACCACCAGCACCGTGCAATCGCTCAGCGCGACGCGGCGGGCGAGCTCGACGAGGCGCCGGGAGCTCGGCGCGAGGGCGACCGGGTCGGATTCGGCGCGGCGGGCGCCGGGCGCGGGCGCGGCCGGAGCGGATTCGGCGCGGCGGGCGCATGGCTCCTCGCCGGCGGGGCACGCCAACGGTGTTTCGTCAGTCTCGAACATCCAACCTCCCACGTGCGGGGCGCTTCGTGGTGAGGTGGGGTGCAAAAGGCGTGCCGGGCGCAAACCGGCGGGAAAGCGTGAAGGCTGTCACGTTGGCGGCAGGAATCCGCCGCCCGTGCGTCAAACTTCCGTCGCCGCCTCGATGCCGAGCTTGCGCAGCTTCTCGACGAGCGTCGTGCGGCGCAGGCTGAGGAGGCGCGCGGCGTGCGCCACGGTGCCGTTGGCGCGATCGAGCGCCTGCTGGACGAGCGCGCGCTCGATCGACAGCAGGTGCGCGCGCAGATCGAGGCCCGCCTCCGGCAGGCAGGTGAGCGTGGCGGGCACGCCGGCCGCGGGCGGTCCCGCCGGGGCGGCGGCGATCGTGCCTCTCTCGAGCAGCTCGAGGGTTTCCTCCTCGCCGAGCGCAGTGTCATCGTCCGCGGCGGGCGGCTCCTGCTCTTCCCATACCCAGCCCTCGTGCGGGCGATACTTCGACGGCAGATCCTCGATCTGCACGATGCGTCCGCCGGAGATGATCGACAGGCGCTCGATGAGGTTGCCGAGCTCGCGGACGTTGCCGGTCCACGGGTGCAGCGCCAGCGCGGCGAGGGTGCGCCGTGCGAACTGCACCGCCGGGCGCCCGCCCGCCACGTTCTGCGCCACGAAGTCGCGCACGAGCAGCGGCAGATCCTCGATACGCCCGCGCAGCGGCGGCATGTCGATCGGAAATACGTTGAGGCGGTGAAAGAGATCCTCGCGGAAGGTGCCGCGAACGATCGAGTCCTCGAGATTGCGGTGGGTCGCGGCGATGATGCGCACGTTGCACCGGATCGGCACATGGTTGCCGACACGCTCGAACACGCGCTCCTGCAGCACGCGCAGCAGCTTCACCTGCATCGACGGGCTCATGTCGCCGATCTCGTCGAGGAACAGCGTGCCGCCCTCGGCGATCTCGAAGCGGCCCTTGCGGGCGGCGATCGCGCCGGTGAAGGAGCCTTTCTCGTGGCCGAAGAGCTCGGATTCGAGGAGCTCGGCCGGAATGGCGCCGCAGTTGACCGCGACGAACGGCCGGTTGCGCCGGGGGCTCAGGTCATGAACCGCGCGCGCGACGACCTCCTTGCCGGTGCCCGACTCGCCGAGGATGAGCACCGTGGAGTCGTGCACCGCGACCTGGCGGATGAGGGCGATGACCTCGCGGATGGCGGCCGAGCCGCCCGTGGGCAGCCGTGCCGCCGCGGCGGCGGTCAGCTCGACTGGCGCGCTCTCATCTCCGACCGGTGCGAGGCCCGAGAAACATTGCGCTGCCGACATTTGGACTCCCGCGTACTCATCTCATGCTCTTGTTCGCAGGTACCGCGGCTCTTGGGGCGATGGCCGTCCGGCCTTCGCGATGGAACCTCGTCCCCGTGGGCGCCATGTTGCGCAGCGGGGCGAGCCGCAGCTGTGAAGCGCTTCCGGTTGTGTGCAAGTGGCGACAGCCCAGCTCGTGCTTCGTGACGGCAATCACAGGGCGGCGCGCAGTACGGCCGCCGGCACAGGCATGAGCCGCGCCGCCCGATCTAGTCGGATGCGCTGCGCGGACGGGCGCGCGTGCCGGCGATCTGCCGGCGATGGCGGCGGAATGCCATCTTCTCGATGAGATCGGCGACGGGCTCGCCGAGGGGGATGAATCTTGCCTTGACGTTGCCGTCCGGCGTGACGCTGGTCACACGTCCGGGAAGGCGCAGCGGCTGCGCCAGGCACTCGTGCAGATAGACCTCGAGGGTGCCCTGGGCGCCGGTCTCCGGCAGCGGGGGCGCGCCGCGCCAGACGGCGCCGAGCGCATTGAATCGCACGGAGGCGGGTGTCGGACGCGGACGGTTCGCGGCGAGGATCTGGCCGACCAGGTCGAGGAGCAGATTCACCTTGCGCTCGAGGCGCATGAGGTCCGCGGCGTAGGGGCTGTTCTCGTCGGGC
>DAHUXV010000008.1 GCA_027306985.1 Gammaproteobacteria bacterium
TTGCGACAGTTCGCGATCCTGGCGTGGATGGCCCGAGCCCTGGGCTTGCGGCCGGCGCGCTGGGCGATGGCGAGGGCCTGCTCGTGCTTGCGGTAGAGGCGCGGGGCCTCGATCTTCTCGCCCGTCGAGAGGGCGACCAGGAACTTCAGGCCAAGATCGATGCCGATCTCCCCGCTCCCGTGCCGGCTGTCCTCTCGCACCTCGACCTGCAGATTCAGGTACCAGCGGCCCCGGGTGTCCTCGCCGAAGCCGCCGCAGAGGATCTTCCCCTCGATCGGCCGGCTCAACCAGAGCCGGTACCGCTGTCCGAGGAAGATCACCGCATCGCCCTGCACTCGAATGGCCCGTGCCGCCTGGAAGGGGATCCACCCCAAGGACTTTCTTCCCCGCCATCGCGGCCGTTTGCCGCAGGCATCGCGCGAGATCGCGAACTGCTTGCACACCGCCTGCACGGTATCCGAGTGCAGGCCGAGCAGCTGGCTGCTGCCGCTGGTGAGCTTGATCAGATCGAAGCCCGAGGGCCAGCGCTTGTTGTGCCGCCGGGCCGCATTCTGGATCTCCCCGCAATAGTTCCAGACCCGGCTCACCTCCCGAGCCTGCCTGTGAAGATGCCGGCCGCAGCTCGCGTCCTTGATCCTGTAGCGATAGGTCAGCACCATCGCGACAGGGTAGTCGGATCATGCGAGATCGACCACCCGGACGCAGAATTTTCCTGTGAATTCACACGCGCTGCAGCGCGTCCGCAGCGTCAGAGTTAACACCATGCATCAGGCAACGTGCGTGCGCACCGTCCTCAGCAATGCCCTGGGTCGACGCTCGACGATAGGCGTCCCTCGCCCTCGATACGCAGCCGCATTCGCCGCCGAGAGCGCGCCTCCTCCTCGCCGTGAACGGCGAGGTTTCCGGCGCGGAGACGTTGGATGACCGCCGGCCTCGCGCCACGCTGAGCGGGAGCGCGGCATCCCCGGGGATGCCGCGCTCCAGGCGATCAATGGATCGGCGGCGGCGCGGCCACCGTGATCGGCTTGCCGGCCGCGAGGGTCGGCGCACCCGCCGCATAGGCGGCCTCGTTGTACGCGGCGACGTCGCCCGAGAGCAGCGCGTTGTATGCCGCCAGCTTCGCGTCGAGCTCGCCGGTCAGCTCATCCTGGATGCGCACCAGAGGCCCGGTGGGCGCCTGCACGCCGAGGCTCGCGAGCTGCGAGGCGTTCATCTCGAGCGAATCGTGCAGATCCATGAGCTGGTGCAGGTTGTCCTCGATGACCTTGTGCTGCACCTTCGGGTTGTAGACCGCATCCTTGAGCTTCCCGAGCTCCTTGCCCAGCGCCTCGCCGCGCTCGAGGAGCGGCGCCTGCGATTTCGCGAGCGCGCGCTGCGAGGGATCGATGCCGTTGTTGGCCTCCGCCTCGACGGTCTTGCGGTACGCGGCGAGCTGCGACTGCATCGCGCTGATGCGGTTCAGCATCCTGTTCAGCGCGTCCACCTGCGAGCGAGCCTCGAGAGCGAGCTTCAGCGCGCTCCTCTGGGCGGCGAGCGCGGGCGGGTGATTGGGGTCCGCGATCACCCGCGCGGAGGCTTTATCGGTGTGGCCGTCCACCGTCACGCTGACGGTGTAGGTTTCCGGCAGCACCTCCGGGGTCGAGGGCTCCGCCCAGGCAGGCGGGTTGCCCTGCAGAGGCCACTGTACGAAGTCGGTGGCCGTGGGACGGTCGTAGTCCATGTTCCAGACGAACCGATTGACGCCGTGACGCGACCCGCCGTAGCGCGTGGCGATGAGCTCGCCGCTGGCATCGCGGATCTCGATCTTCACCGGGGTATGGTGCAGGGCTTTCTGCTGCCCGCTGGCCTTCAACGTCTTCGGGAGCCAGTAATCGAGCACCACGCCGTTCGGCGCGTTCGGCGTGACGAACGAGGGCTCGGCGCCCTCGCCGCGGCTCCACCGCTGATACTCGATGCCGGTGCTCGGCGTGAACAGCTCGAGCTGCTTCGGCAGCGCGTGCGGATCGAGCTGCGCGACGGGAGCAAAATGATCCAGGACCCAGAGGCCGCGGCCGTGGGTCGCGAGCACCAGATCCCCGCGCACGAACTTCAGGTCGAAGACCGGCATCGTCGGCAGATTGGACTTGAGCTGCGCCCAACGCTTGCCGCCGTCATGGGAGATCCAGACGCCGCGCATGGTGCCGGCCGCCAGCACCTGGCTGTCGCTCGGATCGGCACGCACGACCATCACGGAGCCATTCTTCGGCAGCCCCGCTCCGATCGCGCGCCAGGCGTGACCGTAGTCGGTCGTCACATAGGCATAGGGTCTGTTGTCGCCCAGCTCGTGCGCATCGTAGGCGACATACGCCGTACCGGGTTGCGACGGCGAGACGTCAATCTGGTAGACGCGCGCCCAGGCGGGCGCGTGCGGCGGCGTGACCTTGCTCCAGTGGGCGCCGCCGTCGCGCGTCACGGACACGAGTCCGTCGTCGGTGCCGACCCAAACCACACTCGGGTCGCTCTGCGCGACCTGGATGGAGAGGATGGTGTCGTAGGTCTCCGCGCCTGATAGATCGTAGTTGATCGGGCCGCCCGAGAGCTGCTGCTTGGCTTTGTCGTTGCGCGTCAGATCGGGGCTGATGGTCTTCCAGTGGAGGCCGCCGTCGGTCGACTTCAGCAGCACGTTGCCGCCCAGGTAGACCGTGTTCGCATCCCGCGGATCGACCGCGATCGGCGGCGTCCAGTTGAACCGGATCTTCTGCGCGAAAGTGGCCAGGTCGTTGATGTACCCCGGTCCGTGCAGGTACGGCATGATGAAGAGCGTCTGCTTGGTCTTGCGGTCGAACCGCACGATCGTGCCGTCCTCGGCGTCCGCATAGATTATGTTCGGGTCCGACGGGGCGGGCACGACGTACTCACCGTCGCCGCTGACCGCGGTGAACCAGTCCTGGCCCGAAACGACGTTATCGGCAAGAGTGGAGGAAGGTCCGCACCAGCCGCTGTTGTCCTGAAGGCCCGTGCAGAGGTCGTACGGCGTGCGGCTGTCCGCCGCGACCATGTAGGTCTCCTCGATCGGCATGCCGTCGAGAAAGCGCCAGGTCTTGCCGCCGTCCAGAGACAGGTAGGCGCCGCCGTCGTTGCCCTGGATCATGCGCTTCGGGTTCGTCGGATCGATCCACATGGCGTGATGATCGACGTGCACCGCCTGGTCGATCACCTTGGCCGTCTTGCCGCCGTCGCTCGACTCGAGCAGCTGGAAACCCAGGAAATAGAGGCGGTCGGGATCGTCGGGAGCGACCTCGAGCGTCGTGAAATAGAACCCGCGGACGTTGTACGCGTGATTGTCCGAGACTTCGTGCCAGTGATGGCCGAGGTCATCGGTGGCGAAGAGCGCTCCCTTGCCGATCGGCGCCTCGAGCAGCGCGTAGACGCGCTCGGGATCGCTCGGCGCGATGGCGAGGCCGATGCGGCCGATGGTGCCCTTCGGCAGCCCTTCGTGCAGGCGCGTCCAGGTCTCGCCGCCGTCGGTCGAGCGCCAGATGCCGGAGCCCGGGCCGCCGTCGTGCAGGACCCACGGACGCCTGATCGCCTGCCACGTCGCGGCGAAGAGCACCTGGCCATTGTCCGGTTGCATGGCGAGGTCGATCGCGCCGGTCTGATCGTTGACGAAGAGCGTCTTGCGCCAGCTCTTGCCGCCGTCGGTCGTCACGTACACGCCGCGATGCGGACCCGGAGTCCACTCCTGTCCGAACGCCGCGACCACGACATGGTCGGGATTGTGCGGATCGATGACGATGCGGCCGATCTGGCCGACGTCCTTCAGTCCCATCGACTTCCAGGTCCTGCCGCCGTCCGTCGACAGGTACACCCCCGCACCCGGGATCACGTCGTTGCGGATATTCGCCTCGCCCGTACCCACCCAGACCAGGTTGTGGTTGGAAGGCGCGACGGCGAGCGCGCCGATCGAGCTGGTCGCCTCGTGGTTGAAGATCGGCTTCCAGTTCAGGCCGCCATCGGTCGTCTTGAACACGCCGCCGCCGGCCGCCCCGACGTAGTAGACCTGCGGATTGCCCGGGATGCCGGCCACCGCCGTCACACGCCCGCCGGCGATCGCCGGGCCGAGGTTGCGGAATTTCAGGTGTGCGAAGACATCTTTCGGCTTCGCCGCGGCAGCGGCGTGCTCGGTGCGCGCAAAGGCGCCGGTCGTGGCACAACTCATGGCGAGCAGCGCGACGGCTGCTCTCATCAGGAAGGAATGGCGCGTCATCGATCGACTCCCCGTCACGCCGGTGTACGGCAACCTGCGGCGCGTTGTAAGGAAAAGCGGACGGTACTGATGCGAAGCGCGGGACGCAACCGCTCGGGGCGCTCGCCAGGCGGGAATCAACGGCTCATCGCACGTATATGCCGGCTGGTCGCAAAGCTCCGATAAAGCCTCCGCTACCCCGCGGCGAAGCCGCCGACGATGGCGAACTCGATGTCAGCGGCGCAGAGACGCTGGATCAGGTCGTTTCACGCGGCTTCCGGCCGGCCTTTTCGAGCTCGAGCGCCAGATTCAAAGCCTCCTGGTGCTGCAGAGCCCGCTGATCGCAAGAGAGGCGGCGACTCTCGTACGGTCAGCGACAGGTCGATGCCTGCACGTTCGGCTTCTTCGACGGCGTTCGTGCGGGCGGTCATGGAGCGCAACATAGCGCTGCGATCGGGCGGCCGCAGCTCGGTTACCGCTCTGAAAAAATCAGGGCCGGTGAGAGGCGAAGCTCTCACCGGCCCGTTCCGGATCGCCTGAGCGCGAGGCCTTCTCAGCCCGCCGCGCTCTCCGACTCCTCGCTGACTCCTCCGCTCGACTCCTCGGTGTCCTGCATGCCGCCGCCGACGTCCATGAAGCTGCGGCGGTCGGTGCCTTCGGTCTTCTTGCGACGTGAGGCGTGGGCCGCGAAGCCCGTGCCCGCCGGGATGAGCCGTCCGACGATGACGTTCTCCTTGAGGCCGCGCAGGTCGTCCTTGAGGCCACGCACGGCCGCCTCCGTGAGGACGCGGGTGGTCTCCTGGAAGGAGGCCGCGGAGATGAACGACTCCGTCGCCAGGGAGGCCTTGGTGATGCCGAGCAACACCGGCTGCAGGGCGGCCAACTGCTTGCCGTCCTGCTGCGCGCGATCGTTGATGTCGAGCGCGCGCGCCCGGTCGAGCTGCTCGCCGCGAAGGAGCGTGGTCTCGCCCGAAGCCTGCACCTCGGTCTTGCGCAGCATCTGGCGGATGATCACCTCGATGTGCTTGTCGTTGATCTTCACGCCCTGGAGGCGGTAGACGTCCTGGATCTCGCGCACGAGGTAGTTCGCCAGCGCCTCGACGCCCTGCAGGCGCAGGATGTCGTGCGGGTTCGGCTCGCCGTCGGCGATCACCTCGCCGCGCTCGACCGTCTCGCCCTCGAAGACGTTGAGCTGGCGC
>DAHUXV010000009.1 GCA_027306985.1 Gammaproteobacteria bacterium
CTGCGGCAGGCGCTCGCGCAGCTGGCCGAGCGAGCGGCGGATGCGCCGCTGCGGGATGTTGGCCTGCATGAGCGCGCGGGCCGCGCGCAGGATGATGAGGTCCTGAAAGGAGAAGAGATACTGGCGCCGCGGGCCGCGCGCGGGGCGGACGAAACCGAGCCGTACCAGCCCCTGCAGCGTGCTGCGCGGCAGCCGCAGCAGCCGCTCGACGTCCCGCATGCCGTAGGAGTGCATCGGGGATTCTTCTGCGACCCGCCCCGTCACGTGACGCTAGCGCTTGCCCGTCTTGCGTGACGGCTTGGCCGGTTGCCGCTCGGCGCGCTTTGGCGCCATGCGCGGACCCAACTGCGCGGTCGACGCGCGCGCCGCGTCGGCCTTCTCCAGGCTGGCCCGCAGCGCCTCCATGAGGTCGATGACCTTGCCCCCGCCCTCGGCCGGGAAGTCGGCCACCGAGATCTGGTGGCCTGCCACCTTCTTCTCGACCGCAGCCCGGATGCGGGCCCGCAGCTCATCGGTGTAGGCCGCCGCATCGAACCTGTCCGCGGCCTCTCGATCGATGAGCTTTTGCGCGAGCGTGAGCTCCGCGGGCCGCACCTCCTGCTGCGGGATCTCGATCTCGCTTGCCGGCCGCACGTCGGCGGCGAAGTGCAGCTGCTGCATGGCGAGCATGTCCCCGAGCGCCCGCACCATGACGATGTAGGCCTTGCCCCGCGCCGCCCAGCGGCCGACGGCGCCGCGCTTCGCCTGGCTGAGCGCCTGCGCGAGGAGCGCGTAGGGCTTGGCGCCGCCCTTGTCCGGAGCGAGGTAGTAGGTCCTGTCGAAGTAGACCGGATCGATCGACTCGATGGGCACGAACTCCGCGATCTCGATCGCGTGCGTGCCCGCCTCCTCCATCGCCTTGATCTCCTCCGGCTCGAAGGTCACGTACTGGTCCTTGGCGAACTCGTAACCCTTGACCATGTCGTCCCGCTCGACGACCGTGCCGTCCTTCGGGCAGACGTACTGCTGCCTCAGGCGCGAGCCGCAGCCTTTGTGGAGCAGGTTGAAGGCGATGGCGCTCGCCGGCTGCGTCGCGCTGTAGAGCTTGACGGGTATCGCCACGAGCCCGAACGAGAGGGTGACCGATCCGATCGACCGTGCGGCCATGGTTGCCTCCGGGGCGAAGGGTCCCGCCCGGCCAGCCGGCGGACGGAACACCCGAGGATTCGTGCCAGATTCTGCGGGGTCGCAATCGGGGTCAATTCTAGTACCGCGGCTGCGGCAATAGGGCTCATTTTCCGCCCGGCGCAGTACCCGGCCCGGTCCGCGGCATCCCGCAAGCCCGGACCCGGGTCGAGCGCGCGAACCGCCCTCGGGACGGAGGCTGCGCCGCGGCTCTCCCGCTCGCGATCGGCCGCGAATCCACGATGACGCGCGCGTCCCGGCCGGACGTGCCGCGCTGTCAGAGCGTCTTGACGCGACGCCTGCCAACCACACCGAGGGGCGGCTGCGCGACCTGTCGGCGCACGAGCGTGCTCTTGCCGAAGAGCGACTCGAGCAGGCTCACCGCGAGCAGCGCGGTCTCGTTGCGCACATCGAGCGCCGGATTGAGCTCCACGACATCGAGCGAGCCCACGAGGCGCGTGTCCGCGATCATCTCCATGCAAAGCTGCGCCTCGCGGTAGGTCGGACCTCCGGGCACCAGCGTGCCCACGCCGGGCGCGATGTCGGGATCGAGGAAGTCGACATCGAAGCTCACGTGCAGATGGGTGTCGCGATCGACGCCCGCGAGCGCCTGCTCCATCGTCTGACGCATGCCCATCTCATCGATGTAGCGCATGTCGAACACCTCGATGGCGAGCTCGTGCAGCAGGCGCTTCTCGCCCTCGTCGACGCTGCGCACGCCGATCTGCCGGATCCACTGCGGATGCAGGCTCGGCACGGCGCCGCCGAGCTCCACCAGGGATTTGGGGCCGAAGCCGCACAGGCACGCGAGCGGCATGCCGTGCAGGTTGCCGCTCGGGGAGAGCTCCCCGGTGTTGAAATCCGCATGCGCATCGAGCCACAACACGCGCAGCTTGCGCCCGGCCTCGCGGCAGTGGCGCGCCACGGCGCCGATCGAGCCGATGCCGAGCGAGTGATCGCCGCCGAGGAGGATCGGCAACCGCCCCGCGCTCAACTCCTCATACACGGCATCGTGCGTCAGGCGGTTCCATTCGAGCACCGCCTGCAGATTCCGGTAGCCGCCGGCGGGCGGCTGGCGCGGGTTCGGAGGACCGGCGAGATTGCCGCGGTCCGCCACCGGCAGTCCGCGCTCCTCGAGCGCCCGCTGGATGCCCGCGACCCGCATGGCCTCCGGCCCCATGGAGGCGCCGCGCTCCGCGGCTCCCACGTCCGTGGGCGCGCCGATCAGGCTCACCGGGCGCGGCGATGCGTGGCGAGGCACCGTCCCCGCGCCCTGCGGGACCGGCGTCGTCACGCCGTCAGCTCGGCGACCGGCAGCGGACGCCTGCGCGCCGGCGGCGGGCCGCCGACGAGGGAGTAGAGATCCTTCGGATCGTCGAGATCGGGAATGAGATCGATGTCCGCATCGCTCCCCCGCCGCTGCTGATGCAGCCGGTGCAGATACCGCAGCGCCGAGAAGTCCTGCAGCGCGAATCCGACCGAGTCGAAGATCGTGACCTGCGCCGCGCCGGCGCGGCCCGGCTGGCGGCCGCTGACGACCTCCGCGAGCTCCGTGACCGGGAAGTCCGCGGGCAGCTGCTGGATCTCGCCCTCGATGCGCGACTGCGGCTCGAACTCGACGACCACGCGGGCGTCCGGACGCAGCAGGATGTCCGCATGCAGCTCCGTCTTGCCCGGGCAATCGCCGCCGACCGCATTCAGGTGCATGCCCGGCACGATCATCTCCGGTGTCAGAATGGTGGCGTTGCGCTTGTCCGCGGTCACGGTCGTGACGATGTCGGCGCCTCTGACGGCCTGGGCCGTGGAGCTGCAGCGCACGACCCGCAATCCCTCGAGCTCGAGGCGGGCGAGATTCGCCTGCACCTTGTGGGTTGCCGCCGGGTCGGTGTCGAAGAGCCGCAGCTCGCGGATGCCCTGCATCGCGTGAAAGGCGATGGCCTGAAACTCCGCCTGCGCGCCGTTGCCGATCAGGGCCATGACACGGCTGTCCCGGCGCGCCATCCAACGCGCGGCGACCGCCGAGGTCGCGGCGGTGCGCAGGGCGGTGGTCAGCGTCATCTCCGACAGCAGCAGCGGGTATCCCGTCTCAACATCCGCCAGCATCCCGAATGCCATCACGGTCAAGAGGCCCTTGGCGGTGTTCTTCGGGTGGCCGTTGACATACTTGAACGCGTACTGGCGCCCGTCGCACGCCGGCATCAGCTCGATGACGCCGACCGATGAATGAGTGGCATGACGCGGCGATTTCTCGAACTCGCCCCAGCGTCGATAATCCGCCTCGATCTCGCGCGCGAGACCTGCGATGAAGGCCGCGGGACCCAGGTCCCCGACGAGCTCCTGGACGCGCCGGATGCCGATGAAGTCGACCATGTTCGTTCTCCGTGGAAGGGCCGGACGCGAGAGAGGCGCCGCGACCCTGAACATGATCCCCGCCGTGGCGGCCAAAAAACAGCCAGAAAGCTGCTCAAAAGTCTCATACGACTGACCAGATCGACAACCTGGCTGTGCAATTTGCTAGACTCACCCCACAGGCTAAGTCAAAAAGCGGGGGACACCACGATGGACGACCTCGATCACCGCCTCCTCGCCCTGCTGCGCGGCCATGCCCGCACGTCGGTGGCCTCCCTGGCCAAGAAGCTGGGCGTGGCGCGCGGCACGGTGCAGAACCGCATGGCGCGGCTCGAGGCGGACGGCACCATCCTCGGA
>DAHUXV010000011.1 GCA_027306985.1 Gammaproteobacteria bacterium
GAAGCTGCCGCCCTTGCCGCAGCCGCCGACGAGCCTCGGACAGCCGTAGGGGCGCGGCTCGGCGCCTGCGCCGGTAGTACGCATCTTCCACATGGAGGCGGGCGGCACAGGCATGCGAGCATGAGCGCATGGGTTGGGGCGCGCGGGCCGATCACGTGGCGGCGCGCGCCTTGACTTGGCCGCGCCCGGCCGCATCTCCCGGTACAGGCGCGGTCTTTGCGGACCCGGCGGGTGAATGAGCAGCGAGCGGCAATACGGCTGGATGTGGGTGGAGGCTTGCGAGGTCCTGGACAGGGCCGAGCGGCTGCAGCGGCAATTCCTGCGCTACGTGGGCAGGGGAGCCGATGCCGCCGTCTGGGAGCCACCGGTCGACATCCAGGAGAGCGCCGACGGCCTGATCCTGGTCTTTGCGCTGCCAGGTGTTGCGGCCGAGGACATCAGCCTCACGATCGAGCCGGCGGAGCTGACGTTGAGCGCCCGCCGTCCGCTCAAGCTCAGCTCTGCCGAGGCGGTGATCCGGCGCCTCGAGATTCCGCACGGACGTTTTTTCCGGCGCATTCCGCTGGCAGGCTTGCCGCTCAAGTTGACGGCAAGCCGCTATGAGAACGGCTGCCTCGAGGTCCGGCTCGGCCGGGAGGCGCCCCAGGACGGAGAGAGATGACCATGGCGGATACCGACCAGACCCCTTCGACCCCGCGCATCGAGCTGCCACCGCTGCCGGCCGACGCCGTGCCGATCGTGGCGCTGCGCAACGTCGTCCTCTTCCCCGGCATCGTGTTGCCGGTGACTCTGGGGCGCGAGGAGAGCATCGCCGCGGCCCAGGAAGCGGTACGCACCGGGCGCAAGGTGGGGCTGCTGCTGCAGCGCGACCCGGCGCTGGAGAAGCCGGCTCCGACCGACCTCTACCAGATCGGCGTGCTCGCCACCGTGGTCCGTTACGTCACCGCGCCCGACGGCGCGCATCACCTCGTCTGTCAGGGCGAAAGCCGTTTCCGCGTGCTGCAGGTCGTGCGCGAGACGCCTTTCCTCGCGGCGCGCATCGAGAGCCTGGCCGAGCCGGAGGCGGTGGGCGCCGACATCGAGGCGCGCATGGACTTCCTCAAGCAGCGGGCGGTGGAAGCGCTGTCGCTCCTGCCGCAGGTGCCGGCGGAGCTCGCGCGCACCATCCGCGGCATCGACTCCGCCGGGCAGCTCGCGGATCTGATCGTGAGCTTCATGGATGCGAAGCCGCAGGAGAAGCAGGAGCTGCTCGAGACCATCGACCTGAAGGCGCGGCTCGACAAGGTGGTGAAGCTGCTGTCGCATCGCGTGGAGGTGCTGAAGATCACGCGCGACATCACCGAGCAGACGCAGGCCGCCCTCGGGGAGCGCCAGCGCGAAGCCGTGCTGCGCGAGCAGCTGCACCAGCTGCAGAAGGAGCTGGGCGAAGGCGAGGGCGAGGGCGGCGACATCGCCGAGCTCGACAAGGCGATCGCCGCGGCGCACATGCCCGCGGAGGCCGAGGAGCACGCGCGCAAGGAGCTGAAGCGCCTCGAGCGCATGAGCGAGGCGAGCCCCGAGCACGGCATGGTGCGCACCTACCTCGACTGGCTGGTGGCGCTGCCGTGGAGCAAGGCGGATGCGGAGGACATCGACATCGAGCGGGCGCGGCGCGTGCTCGATGAGGATCACTACGGCCTGGAGAAGGTGAAGCGCCGCATCCTCGAGTATCTCGCCGTGCGCAAGCTCAACCCCCAGGGCCGAAGCCCGATCCTCTGCTTCGTGGGGCCGCCGGGCGTGGGCAAGACCTCCCTCGGCCAGAGCGTCGCGCGCTCGCTCGGCCTGAAGTTCGTGCGCGCGAGCCTGGGCGGCGTGCACGATGAGGCGGAGATCCGCGGCCACCGCCGCACCTACGTCGGCGCGCTGCCGGGCAACATCGTCCAGGGCCTGCGCAAGGCCGGCACCCGCAACCCGGTGTTCATGCTCGATGAGATCGACAAGCTCGGCTCGAGCTTCCAGGGCGATCCGGCCTCGGCGCTGCTCGAGGTGCTCGACCCGGAGCAGAACTCGACCTTCCGCGACAACTACCTCGGGCTGCCCTTCGACCTGAGCCACGTGCTCTTCATCGCCACCGCCAACGTGCTCGAGACCATACCCGGGCCGCTGCGCGACCGGATGGAGATCATCGAGCTCACCGGCTATACCGAGGAGGAGAAGCTCGAGATCGCCAGGCGCTACCTGGTCACGCGCCAGCTGAAGGCGAACGGCCTGAAGGCCTCGCAGGCGAGCTTCTCGGACGCGGCCCTCTCGCGGGTCATCCGCGAGTACACCCGCGAGTCCGGCTGCCGCAGCCTCGAGCGGCAGATCGGGGCGCTGCTGCGCCGCGCCGCCATGCGCATCGCCGAAGGCAAGGTCGAGAGCGTCCAGTTCGAGGCCGAGGACGTGGCCGAGGTGCTCGGGCCGACGCGCTTCGAGAACGAGGTCGCGCAACGAACCTCCGTTCCCGGCGTCGCGACCGGGCTCGCCTGGACGCCGGTGGGCGGTGACATTCTCTTCGTCGAGTCGGCCCGCATGCCGGGCAGCGGCAAGCTGATCCTGACGGGGCAGCTCGGCGATGTCATGAAGGAATCCGCGCAGGCGGCGTTGAGCCTGGTCAAGGCGCAGGCCGCCGAGCTCGGCATCGATCCGAAGCTCTTCGACCAGAGCGACATCCACGTGCACGTGCCCGCCGGCGCGATCCCCAAGGACGGGCCGAGCGCCGGAGTCGCCATGTTCGTCTCGCTCGCCTCGCTGCTGAAGCGCCGCCCGGTGCGGCCCGACGTCGCCATGACCGGTGAGATCAGCCTGCGCGGGCTGGTGCTGCCGGTCGGTGGCGTCAAGGAGAAGACCATCGCCGCGGCCCGGGCCGGCATCCGCAAGGTCATCCTGCCGGCGCGCAACCGCCGCGACCTCGAGGACATTCCGCAGAGCGCCCGCGCGATGCTGGAGCTCGTCTGGGTGGAGCGTGTGTCCGAGGCGCTGGAGGTGGCCCTCGGGGCGAGCGCGGAGAGTCAGAAGCCCGCGGCGCGACCGGCCGAGAAGGAGAAAGGCGAGACGGGCCAGGCCGAGAAGTCGGCGGCCTGACGTCTCAGGCGCTCAGCGCCTGCTCGAGTGCGATCGGCGCCCGGGAGGCCGGGGTCCCCGCGGCCGCGAGCAGGCTCCTCTGCCGCAGCCACTCCGGGTTGAAGAGGCGCGACTGATACTTCGCGCCGCCGTCGCAGAGCACGGTGACGACCGTGTGGCCCGGGCCGAGCTCGCGCGCGAGGCGGGCGGCCGCGGCGACATTGATGCCGCTCGTGCTGCCGAGGAAGAGGCCTTCCTCCCGCAGCAGCCGATAGACGAATCGCACCGTGTCCGGATCCTCGATGTGCACGGCGTCATCGATCGGAGCGTCCTTCAGATTGGCCGTGACGCGCCCGATGCCGATGCCTTCGGTGATGGAGCCCGAGCCCGTCGCCTTCAGCGTGCCGTTGCGCACGTACTCGTAGAGACTGCTGCCCGGAGGATCGGCCAGGACGCAGCGCACCGAGCGGCGGCGCGACTTCAGGTACTCGGCGACGCCGGCGAAAGTGCCGCCCGTGCCGCAGGCGGCGACGAAGGCGTCCACGCGGCCCTGGGTCTGCTCCCAGATCTCGGGCCCCGTGGTCTCGAGGTGCGCCTGGCGATTCGCGGTGTTGTCGAACTGATTGGCCCAGATGGCGTTGGGCAGGCTCGCGGCGAGCCGCTGCGAGACCTTCTGGTACTGGTTGGGGTTGCTGTAGGGGACGGTCGGGACCTTGTGGACCTCGGCGCCGAGCGTCTCGAGCAGCCGGTACTTCTCCGGCGACTGGTTGTCAGGCATGACGATGACGCAGCGGTAGCCGCGCGCGTTGCAGACGTGCGCGAGGCCGATTCCGGTGTTGCCGGCGGTGCCTTCGACCACCGTGCCACCCGGGGCCAGCTCCCCGTTGCGCTCCGCGGCGAGCACGATGGCGCGCGCGGCGCGGTCCTTGACCGACCCGCCCGGGTTCATGAACTCGGCCTTGCCGAGCACCTCGCAGCCGGTCTCCTCGCTCACGCGCCGCAGCCTGATCAGCGGCGTGTGGCCGACCGACCCGACGAAACCCTCATGCATGCTCCATCTCTCCTCCGTCAAATCGGTTGCATCAGGTCCGCGGCGGTCTCGGCGGGCGCCGGCGGCCTCATCGCGGCAGCGTCCGCGGCGGGCGCGACGCCCGCGACATCGCCCACGATCAGCAGGGCGGGCGGTGAGATGCCCGCGCGGCTGCCGAGCGCGGCGATCTGCGCCAGGGTGGCGCGCAGGACCCGCTGCTCGGGCAGCGTCGCGCGCTCGATGAGCGCCGCCCCGAGCGTGTCGCGCGCGCCGGCCGCGCGCAGTCTCGCCACGATGGGCTCGAGCCGGCCGACGCCCATGTAGAAGACGACCGTCTGTCCCGCTCCCGCGAGCGCGCGCCAGTCGAGCCGCTCGTCCTCGGCGACGTGTCCGGTCACGAAGGTCACGCTCTGGGAAAGGCCGCGCTGAGTCAGCGGAATGCCCGCGGCGGCGGCCGCGCCGAGCGCGGCGGTGATCCCGGGTACGACGCGACAGGGAATGCCGTGACGCGCCAGCGCCTCCATCTCCTCGCCGCCGCGTCCGAAAACGAACGGGTCCCCGCCTTTGAGCCGCGCCACTTTGAGTCCCTGGCGCGCGAAGCGGATCATCATCTCGTGGATGTCTTCCTGCGGGGTATGCTCGGGCGAGGGCCCGCGAGCCTTGCCGACGAAGATCCGGCGCGCCTCGCGCCGGGCGCGCTCCAGCACCGCCGCCGGCACCAGCCTGTCGTAGAGCACGACGTCCGCCTGCTGCAACAGCTGCAGCGCCCGCAGCGTCAGCAGGTCCGGGTCGCCCGGGCCCGCGCCGATGAGATAGACCTCGCCCAACGCGCTGGCGCCGGTCGCCGCCGAGGTCGTGAGCTGCGAGATCAACAGCTCCGCCTCGAACGCGCGCTGCGCCCGAGACTCCTCGCCGGCCAGCACGTGGGCGGCCGTGCGGCCGCGCACGATGCGCTCCCAGAGCGCGCGGCGGGCCGCGGCGCCGATCGCGCGCTGCACGGTCGCGCGCCGCTCTCCCATGAAGCGGGCGAGGGCGCCGAGGCTCGAGGGCAGGATCGCCTCGATCTGCTCCCGCACCCAGCGCGCGAGCACGGGCGCCTGGCCGGCGGAGCCTACGGCGACGACGACCGGCGAGCGGTCGATGATCGCGGGGAAGATGAAGGTCGAAAGGGATGCGTCATCGACGACGTTGACCGGGACGCCACGCTCGCGGGCGGCCTGCGAGACCGCCGTGTTGACGGCCCTGATGCCGGTGGCGGCGATCGCCAGGGCGGCGCCGTCGAGGTGCGCGGGGACGAAGGCCTGCGCGAGATGCACGAGCTCGCCCGCCGCGACCCGGCTTTGCAGATCCTCGTGCAGGCGCGGCGCGGCCACCGTGACGCGCGCGCCTGCCGCGAGCAGCAGATCAGCCTTGCGCGCCGCGATGCGCCCGCCGCCCACGATGACGGCTCGGGCCGCGCGCAGCTTTAGGAATACCGGCAGATAGTCCATCGGGGCCGGGCGCTCCGTCAGGCCTCGGCGGCCGCGTGGCGCGCTCTGGGATGCAAGCCGCATTCGCGGGACTCGGGTTGCTCCCACCACCAGCGGCCGGCACGGCGGCTCTCGCCCGGCTGGATCGCACGCGTGCAGGGAAAGCAGCCGATGCTGGGAAACTGGCGATCGTGGAGGGAATTGTAGGGCAGCTTGCGCGTTCGGATGTATTGCCAGATCTCCGCCTCGCTCCAATCGAGCAGCGGGCTGACCTTGTAGAGGCCGTATTCGGCGTCCCACTCGAGGGGCTGCGCCCGGGCGCGGCTCGCCGACTGCTCCCGGCGAACGCCCGTCACCCAGGCCGCAAAGCCCGCGATGGCGCGCTTGAAAGGCTCCACCTTGCGCACCTGGCAGCAGGCGAGGCGCGCCTCGAGGCTGTGATAGAAGCCGTTGATGCCCTGCGCCGACACCAGCCGCTCCAGCGCCCGCGCGTCCGGATAGACCAGGTGCAGCGTTCGCCTGTAGCGGCGCTCGAGCTTCTCGAGCAGGTCGTAGGTCTCCTGGGGCAGCCGCCCGGTGTCGATGCTGAACAGGTCGATCCCGGGCACGTGCGTCCAGATGATGTCGGTGAGCACCATCGCTTCGGCGCCGAGGCTGTTCGAGTAGACCACGCGGCCGTGATCGCGCACGGCGGCGAGGAGCTGCTCGCGCGCGCGGACGGCCTTCTGTTCGAGATCGAGGTTCAGGAGGTCTCCCATGGTGCGGCCACTATAGCCAGGGCTCCCCGGCCGGCAGAACGAATGATTTCTTCTAAATTCATAATCGGCCCAGACTCGCCCGCGCCCGCCGTCCGGCGTTTGCGGGGCTCGCGCGCGCGGCCACGGTTGCGCTAGTCTTCGGAACATGAAGCTGCACCAGCTCCGTTATCTGGCCGCCGTGGCCCAGAGCGGTCTCAACATCACGGCGGCGGCGCAGAAGCTGCATACCTCCCAACCCGGGGTGAGCAAGCAGATCAAGCTCCTGGAGGATGAGCTCGGCTTCCAGATCTTCGTGCGCGAAGGCCGCAATCTCACGCGCATCACCCCCGCCGGCCAGCAGGTGATCGACCGGGCCCTGCGCATCCTGCAGGAGGCCCAGAGCATCCGCGCGCTGTCGACGGAGCTGCGCGACGAGGGCAGAGGAAGCCTCTCGATCGGCACCACCCACACGCAGGCCCGCTACGTCCTGCCCGGCGTCGTGCGCGAGTTCCTCGCCAGGTACCCGCACGTGCGGCTCAACCTGCACCAGGGGACCTCGGAGCAGATCGCGGAGATGGTCGCCCAGGACCGCATCGACTGCGCGATCAACACCGCCTCCGAGCGTCTCTTCGCCGACCTGACGATACTGCCCTGCTATCGCTGGAACCGGGTGGTCATCGTTCCTCGCGACCATCCCCTGGCGAGCGCCGGCCGGCTCACTTACCGCGCGCTCGCCGCATACCCGATCATCACTTACACGTTCAGCTTCGCGGGCCCGTCATCGCTGATCGACGCCTTCGCCAGGGCCAACGTCACACCCAACGTGGCGATCACCGCGCGCGATTCCGACGTCATCGTGACCTACGTCCGCCTCGGAATGGGCGTCGGCATCGTGGCCCACATGGCCGTCGACGAGAGCGATCCGGATCTCGCCGTCATCGATGCCTCACACCTGCTGCCGTCTCACACGACGTGGCTGGGCTTTCGCCGCGGCACCCTGCTGCGCAGATACATGTACGAGTTCGCCCAGCTCTTCGCCCCCCACCTCGAGCGCCGGCTGGTGGAGCGTGCCCACCGCGCCGGGAGCGCGGAGGAGGTCGCCGAGATGTTCGCCGATATCAAGCTTCCCGTGAGATAGCACCGGATCGGCCCGGAAGACCTTTCAGGGGGGCGTGAAAATCAGGCATGTCTTTCCCGCCGCCCAAGCGGCGCGGACGTCCCGACTCAATGAGCCGCCGCGCGCGCCGTACGCCTTCGTATCCAAACCGGGGCATGCTCATCGGCTGCCGCCTGATACGCCACCGTCAACTCGGCCAACGCCGCCCGGCAGCCCTCCAGGCTCTGATCCTTGCGCGGCACGATGCTGTCGAACCCGCACCGGCCCAGCCAGAACACCAGGTCCCGGATCACATCGCCAACGGCCCGCAATTCGCCTCGGAACCCGAGCCGCTTGCGCAACACCACCGCCTGCGAGAGCGCCCGCCCGTCCGTGAACGCCGGGAACTGCAGCGCGATCAACGGCCGGTCACGGATCCCGGGATAGATCGCCTCGATGTCCGCGGTATTCGGCACCAGTACGCCGACGGCGGCATGCGCGGCGAGCAGGGCTTCGCGCTCCGCTCGCCACCGCGTGAGCGTCACGATCACCCTGTTCCCGGCCGAGGCGATGTCCCCGACTCCGTCCTCGAGCACTGTCCAGTGGTCCTGGGCGAGCTCACCGTCGCGCAGAATCGTCATCGTCATGCCGCAGCCGCCTCGGATTCGCTCTCGTACAGGCGCGTCTTGAAGGGCGCCATGCCCACCCGCCGGTAACACTCGATGAAGGTCTCATCCTCGTCGCAACGCAGCTCGAGATAGCCGCGGATCAGCCGCTCCACGCCGTCCGCGATCTCGTCCCGGGCCAGCGCGCGCCCGATGCGCTCTCCAATCGCAGCGTCATTCCCCGCGCTGCCGCCGAGCGTCACCTGGTACCACTCCTCGCCGTGCTTATCGACGCCGAGTATGCCGATGTGTCCGACGCTGTGATGTCCACAGCCGTTCATGCAGCCGCTGATGGTGATGCGGATCGGCCCGATCTCGTACTGCGACTCGAGCGCATCGAAGCGGCGGTAGATGTCCTGCGCCGGGCCGACGGAGCCGGCATTCGCCAGGCCGCACAAGTCCAGTCCCGGGCAGCAGACGATGTCGGTCACCAGCCCGATGTTGGGCGTGGCCAGCCCCGCCGCATCCAGCTTGCGCCACAGCTCGTGCAGGTCGCGCTCGGCGACATCCGCCAGCACCAGGTTCTGATCGTAGGTGGAGCGCAGCTCGCCGAAGCTGTAAGCGTCGCAGAGCTCGGCCAGCGCCTCGAACTGCTCCGCGGTGCAATCGCCCGGCACCCGATCGGGCGCCTTGAGGGATACGAACACCACGCGATAGCCCGGCATCTTGTGCGCGCGCACGTTGCGCTTGATCCAGGCGGCGAAGCCCGCATCACGCGCGGCGAGACCCGCGAGGTCGGCGCGGGTTGCGGACGCCGGCCTGTAGGGCGGTGCCGTGAAGTGCGCCCGGACCCGCTCGATGTCCTCGGGCAGCAGCAGCAGCTCCTCGCCCTCGACGCTCCACTTGATCCGGGCGTATTCCTCCTCGATCGCGGCGCGGAAGCGCTCGTAGCCCCATTCGCGCAGCACGATCTTGATGCGCGCCTTGTGGATGTTGTCGCGGCGCCCGAAGCGGTTGAAGGTGCGCAGGATCGCGCACGAATAGCGCAGCAGGTCCGATTCCGGCACGAAGGCGTTCATCTCCTGCCCGAGCATCGGCTGGCGGCCGAGGCCGCCGCCGACGAAGAAGCGATAGCCGACCGCGCCGTCCTTGCGGCGCACCAGATGCACCGCCACGTCGTTGGTGCGCGTGGCGGCGCGGTCGACCGCGGCGCCCGTGAAACCGAATTTGAACTTGCGCGGCAGCCAGTAGAACTCCGGGTGCAGCGTGATGAACTGGCGCAGCAGCTCGCAGTAGGGCCGCGGATCGATGTGCTCGTCGGCGGCGGCGCCGGCCAGGTAGTCGCTCGTGATGTTGCGGGTATCGTTGCCGCAGGCCTGGATGCCGTGCAGCTGCACTTCGGCGAGCTCGCCCAGGATGTCCGGCACCTGCTCGAGCTTCGGCCAGTTCAGCTGGATGTTCTGGCGCGTGGTGAAGTGCGCGTAGCCCTTGTCGTACTTGCGCACGAGGTGCGCCATCTTGCGCAGCTGCGCGGACTCGAGCAGGCCGTAGGGCACCGAGATGCGCAGCATCGGCGCGAAGCGCTGCTGGTAGAGGCCGTTGCGCAGCCTCAGGTGGCGGTACTCCTCCTCCGTGAGCTCGCCGGCGAGAAAGCGCCGGGTCTGGTCGCGGAACTGCTCGACGCGCTGCCTCAGCAGCGCGCGGTCGGTGTCATCGTAGCGATACATGCCGCTGGACTATAGGCGGCGGCTGCCGGGCCGCTAAATACCGTGTGGTTGGGTATCCCGCGCCGCGGGTTATGAGTGCAATAATCTCCATCGATCATCCGACGGAGGACCGGCTCTCGTGAAGCTCAGAATCAAAGGCGACTCGCTGCGGCTGCGCCTCGCCCAGGGCGAGATGCGCACGCTGGCCGAGCAGGGCGAGGTGGAGGACCGCGTGTCGTTCCCCGGCGGGGCGGCGCTGCGGTATCGACTGCGGACGGAAACAAATACCGATCTTATATCAGTAAGTTACGAGTCAAATCTCATCGATATTCTCATTCCGCGGGCCCAGGCCGAGCGCTGGTGCGGCACCGACCTCGTGACCTTAAGCGCCAGCCAGGCGACAGCGAGCGGCGAGCTGCGGGTCGTGCTGGAGAAGGATTGGGCCTGCCTCGCGCCGCGCGAAGGGGAAGACGAGTCCGACAACTTCCCCCATCCCGAGGCCGGGCAGGGCGCTAAGACCTGCTGAGCTCCAGCAGGTCATCCGGGGTGTCGAGGTCGAAGGCGGCGCTCGCCATCGGCACCTTCACCAACCGGTCGGCGTGCCGCTTGAGCAGCATCCGGGCGCCGCTGTCCCCGCGCAGCTCGCTCAATTGCGCGAACAGATGCCGCGGAAAGATCGCGGGCGCGCCGATCGTGGCGCCATAGCGCGCGGCGGCGACGGCGAGCGGCTGGCGGTTCCACGCGCCGGCGAGCCGCCGCAGGTCCCCGGCCGTGACACAGGCCTGATCGGCCAGAACCAACATCACGCCGGTGCAGGAGGAGGGCAGGCGCGCGATGCCGGCGCGGATCGAGCTCGCGAGCCCCTCGCGCCAGTCGCGGTTGACGACCACCGAGCCCGCGGAATGCTTCAGGAGCGGCGCGAGCTGCGCGGCGCGCGCGCCGAGCACGACGATGAGCGCGTGGCCCACGACCTCGGCGGTCCGACCGGTGACGAGGCTGAGGAGCGGCCGGTCGCCGATGCGCACCAGCTGCTTGGCGGAGCCGAAGCGGCTCGAGGCGCCCGCCGCGAGCACGATGGCGTGGAGGCCCTCGGCGTCGCTCCCGGCGCTCATCGCGGCGATGAGGGTGTCGGCCGAAGCTCGATTCCGGCGGGCAGCTGCGCCGTGACGCGCGCGTAACGGCCGCGCTCATCGAGCATGGAGTCGGCATCGATCGCGCATACGGCCCGCCACTGCGCGAGGCTCGCGTGCTCCGCGAGCGCTCTCTCGAGCGCCGCGCGCCGCGGCGCCCACGCCGAGTTGAAGAAGCGGGCAAACTCCTGCCAGCCGCCGCGCGCGGCCGCGGTGTCGCCGGCGGCGAGGGCGGTCTCGAGTCGCGAGAGCGCTTCGCGGCTGGTGCCGGACTGACCGACCAGGTGGCCGGGATCGCTGGCGCCCGCGCCAGCGGCCGCGAGAAGCTCCGACAGCGTCTGGTCGCGCTCCTCGAACCGCGCCAGCACCCACACCAGGTAGCTCACGCACGCTTCCCGAAACTGCGCCCTCGCCTCGCTCGAGGCCAGAGGTCCGGCGCTCGAGCCGAACGCCGCCGCGCAGGCGTTGGCCACTTCGGCGGCATGGGACTGCTCCACGGCAAGTTGGGAGCGGATGATGTCGATCTCGTTCATGGCGGCGCCTCGGTTGAATCCTTGCCGTGCACGAAGGCATGGACTTCGGCAACGATCGCGAGCGCGATCGCCTCGGGGGTCCGGCCTCCCAGGTTCAAGCCGACGGGCGCCCGCAGACGCGCTCGCAGCGGCTGTGCCTCGGGGCCGAGCTCCGCTAGCAGCTTCTCACGCCGCGCCGGGGGGCCGAGCAGCCCCACGTACGCCACGGGGCTCGCACTCAAGGCCCGCAGATACTCGAGGTCCGAGGGCAGGTGATGGCTCATCACCACCGCCGCGTTGAAGCGGCCGAGGTCGAGCGCCTGCGCGATCTGCTGCGGCCGCGCCAGGAGGACGCGCTCGGCCAGGGGGAAGTGGGAGGGCGCCGCGTACGCGGGACGGTGGTCGGCCACGGTCACCCGCCAGTGCAGGCGCGCGGCAAGATCGACCACCGGCAGGGCATCCGGCCCCGCCCCGAGGAGGAGGAGGCGCGGCGGCAGGGAAAGGGGCAGCAGCAGCAGCTTCCAGCGTGCCTCGGGCCCTTCCAGCCAGCCGACCGCCGCCGCACCGGGCGCTGCCGCGAGCGCCGCGAGGGTGCGCGGCTCGAGCAGCGCCGCCGCTTGCGGTGGCAGCGCTCGGGCCGGCGCTGCCCGGACAGGATCCGCCGCGGGCGCCGCCGCCCCCGGCAGCAGGAGCGCCCCCATGGGCAGCGCCTCGTCACGCGATTCCGCCAGCACGCCGATGGCGGTGGGAGCATGCGCGGCCAGCGCCGCGGCGAGGTGCGCCAGCGGCTGCCACTCTTCCCGGGGGCCGACGCGCAGCACGAGGACGTGCATGGCCCCCTCGCAGCCCAGGCCGAGGCCCCATACGAGGTCGTCCGAGTTGCGCAGATCGTAGGTCACCAGGGCGGCCCGGCCCGTCGCGATCACCGCGCGGGCGCGCTCTCCGAGGTCCCCTTCCAGGCAGCCGCCGGAGATGAGGCCGGCGTACTGCCCATCGGCCGCCATGAGCAGCATCGCGCCGGGCTTGCGGTAGGTCGAGCCCGCCGTATGCACGAGGATGCCGAGCGCCATCGCGCGGCCGGCGGTGCGCTCGCGCTCGAAAAGGGGCAGCAGGGGTCCCAGCACGGAGTCCATCGCCACGATTATGCCCGGCAAACGACGAAAACATCATTGCGCGCACTCGGGCGCGTCAGTAGAGTCGCACCGCCTTCCCTCTGGCCGATTCTTCCAATTCCATGCCCAATCCCGCTCCCTGGGTCGTGCACAAGTTCGGCGGCTCGAGCGTCGCCGACGCCGGCTGTTTCCGCCGCGTGGCGGCCATCATCGATTCCCTGCCCGCCGCGCGCGTCGGCGTCGTGCTTTCCGCGTGCAAGGGTGTCACCGATGCCCTGCTCGGGCTCATCGCGCTCGCCGAGAGCCAGGACGACCGGTACCGGGTCGAGCTCGGCGCGCTGCGCTCGCGCCATGCCGAGATCGCCGAGACGCTGCTCAGCCCGGAGTCCGCGCGGCTGTACCTCGCCGGATTCGACCGCGACCGTCACGATCTCGAGGGCATCCTGCACACGGTGAAGCTGACCCGGGCGGCGGGGCGCAACGTGAGCGACCTCATCGCCGGCTACGGCGAGATCTGGTCGACCCGGCTCTTCCATCGCTTCTACGAGGAGCGCGGCAACCAGCGCGGTCCGGTGCAGTGGATCGATGCGCGCCGCGTCGTGGTCGCGGAGTGGGGGCCGCTGGGTCCCGGCGTGCAGTGGGCGCGCTCGCGGGCGAGCCTCTCGGATCTGGTCGACCGTGATTTCAAGGGGACCCTGATCATCACGGGCTTCATCGCGTCCGATGCGCGCGGTGTGCAGACGACGCTCGGCCGCAACGGCAGCGACTTCTCCGCCTCGATCTTCGGCGCGCTGCTCGATGCCGCGCAGATCCACATCTGGACCGACGTGGACGGTGTCCTGTCGGCCGATCCGCGCCGGGTGCCCGATGCGACCGTGATCGACTCGCTCACCTACAGCGAGGCGATGGAGCTCGCCTACTTCGGGGCGAAGGTCATCCACCCGCAGACCATGGCGCCCGCGGTCGGCGGCGGCATTCCGATCTGGATCCGCAACACCTTCGCGCCGGAGAAGCCCGGCACGATCATCTGCGCGCAGCCGACCTCGGCGCTGCCGGTGAAGGGCATCGCGAGCGTCGACCGGGTGGCGCTCATCAACCTCGAGGGCGCCGGCATGATCGGCGTGCCGGGAACCGCGCACCGGCTCTTCGGCGCGCTGCGCGAGGAGGGCATCTCGGTCATCCTCATCTCCCAGGGCAGCTCGGAGCATTCGATCTGCTGCGCCATCCCGCAGGAGCAGGGCGAGCGCGCCGCCGCGCTGGTGCGCCAGGCGTTCGAGCGGGAGCTGAAGGACGGCCAGATCCAGAGCGTCGAGATCGATCCGGACCTCTCGATTCTCGCGATCGTCGGCGACGGCATGGCGGGGACGCCCGGCGTCGCGGCGAAGGTCTTCAACTCCCTCGGCACCGCCGGCGTGAACGTGCGTGCCATCGCCCAGGGCGCATCGGAGCGCAACATCTCGGTCGTGGTCGAGGGGCGCCAGGCCTCGCGCGCGCTGCGCGCGATACACTCGGGACTCTATCTATCGCCCCACACCCTCTCGATCGGAGTCATCGGCCCGGGCACGGTGGGACGCGTGTTCCTCGATCAGCTGGCCTCGCAGAGCGCGCGGCTGCGGGAGCAGTTCAAGATCGACCTGCGGGTGCGCGGCATCCTCGGCTCGCAGCGCATGGCGCTCGCCGAGACCGGCATCCCGCTCGAGCGCTGGCGCCAGGAATACGAGGAGCGCGGCGTGCCGGCGGATCTCGAGCGCTTCATCGAGCACGTGCGCGTCGATTACCTGCCGCACTCGGTCCTCATCGACTGCACGGCGAGCGCCGCCGTCGCCGGCCGCTATGCCGGATGGCTCGGCGCCGGCATGCACGTCGTGACGCCCAACAAGAAGGCCAACAGCGCGGACCTCGCCTACTACCGCGCCATGCACGAGGCGCGCCGCGCGGGCGGCGCCCATTACCTGTACGAGGCCACGGTCGGCGCGGGGCTGCCGGTGGTGCACACGCTGCGCGACCTCAGAGAGACCGGGGACGAGATCACGAGCGTCGAGGGGATCTTCTCCGGAACGCTGGCCTACCTCTTCAACATCTATGACGGGCGCACGGCGTTCTCGGACATCGTGCGCGATGCGCGCCAGCGGGGCTACACCGAGCCCGATCCGCGCGATGATCTTTCCGGCATGGACGTCGCCCGCAAGCTCATCATCCTCGGCCGCGAGATGGGGCTCGAGCTCGAGCTCGCCGACGTGAAGGTCGAGAGCCTGGTCCCCGCGGGGCTCGAGAGCGGCTCGATCGAGGAGTTCATGACGCGCCTGCCGCGGCACGATGCGGCGATGCGGGAGCGGTTCGAGACCGCCCGCGCGCGCGGCAAGGTGTTGCGGTACGTCGGCCGCCTGACTTGCGAGGACCCGTCCGCGGCCCCGGCCGCCGGCGGCCGCACGTCGGCCGCGGCGACGGTGGGCCTGATCGAGCTCGATGCGAAGCATTCTTTCGCCAACATCGCGCTCACGGACAACGTGGTGCGCTTTGCCACGCGCCGCTACTGCGACAATCCGCTCATCGTGCAGGGCCCCGGGGCGGGACCCGAGGTCACGGCGGGCGGAGTGTTCGCCGATCTGCTGCGCCTCGCCGCCTACCTGGGAGCGCGACTTTGAGCCACACGCACAGCTGGGCCACGGCGTTCGCGCCCGCCTCGGTCGGTAATGTCGCGATCGGCTTCGACATCCTCGGCTTCTCGGTGGGGGCGATCGGCGATCGCGTGACGGTGAGCCGCACCGCGGCGAAAGGCGTCACCATCACCGACATCACCGGCGTGCCGGAGAAGCTCCCGACCGACCCGGCGCAGAACACGGCCGGGCGCGCATTGCTCGCCATGCAGGAAGCGCTGCAGCCGGGCTTCGGCTTCGCGATGCGCATCGACAAGGGCATCGCGCTCGGCTCCGGCCTCGGGGGGTCGGCGGCCTCGGCGGTGGGGGCGGTGGTGGCGGCCAATGCGCTGCTGCCGCACCCGTGCGGCAAGCTCGAGCTGCTGAAGTTCGCGATGCAGGGCGAGGCGGTGGCGAGCGGCTCGCTGCACGTCGACAACATCGCCCCCTCGCTCTTCGGCGGACTCGTGCTCACCGTCGGCA
This sequence comes from Gammaproteobacteria bacterium, assembly GCA_027306985.1. Taxonomy (GTDB): domain Bacteria; phylum Pseudomonadota; class Gammaproteobacteria; order Steroidobacterales; family Steroidobacteraceae; genus 13-2-20CM-66-19. The sequence goes on from DAHUXV010000011.1 coordinate 15,598, forward strand.
TCGATCATCCCCGCGTGAAGCAGATTCCGGTGCCGGAGGGCGTTCGCGCCGTGATCGTGCACCCGCGGATGTTCCTCTCGACGCGGCAGGCGCGCGCGATTCTCAAGCGCAGCGTCGAGCTGTCCGATTTCGTGTGGCAGACCGCCAATCTCGCCGGCTTCATTTCCGGCTGCTACACCAACGATCTCGACATGATTCGCGCTTCTTTCGAGGACGTCGTCATCGAGCCGCAGCGCCAGGCGTTGATACCGCGATTCCAGGAAGTGCGCCAGGCGGCGATGCAGGCCGGCGCGCTCGGCTGCTCGATCTCCGGGGCCGGACCGACACTCTTTGCCTGGGCGCTCGCCAAGGACGCGCACGGGGTGCTCGAGGCCATGCGTCGCGAGTTCGACGCCGCGGCCATCCCCATCGATGAGTGGCTGGTGGATGTCGAGGCGGACGGCGCCCAGGTCATCGAGACCGGCTGAGCGGCCGGAGCAGGGCGGACATGAGCGTGATGCGGTTCAGGAGCACGCGTGATGCGCAGCTCACGGCGGGGTTCGGCGAGGCGCTGACGCAGGGGCTGGCACCGGACGGCGGGCTGTACGTGCCCACCGAGTGGCCGAGCCTCGGCACCGGCAGCTTCGGCGCGCGCGAGAGCCTGGCCGGCGTCGGCGCGAAGCTCCTCGCGCCCTTCCTCGCGGGCGATCCGCTCGCGCCGTCGCTGCCGCAGATGACCGCTGAGGCGTTCGACTTTCCGGCGCCGGTGGTGGCGCTCGGCCGCACCGGGCGGCTCGCCGTGCTCGAGCTCTTCCACGGCCCGACGGCCGCATTCAAGGATTTCGGCGCACGCTTCCTCGCCGCCTGTCTCTGCCGCCTGCGCGGCCCGCAGTCGCGCCCCCTCACGATCCTCGTCGCCACCTCGGGCGATACCGGCGGCGCGGTGGCGGCGGCGTTTCACGGCCGCCCCGGAATCGAGGTGGCGGTGCTCTTTCCCAAGGGGCTCGTCTCCCCCACGCAGGAGCGGCAGCTCACCTGCTGGGGCGGCAACGTCCGCTCGTTCTCGGTGCGCGGCACGTTCGATGACTGTCAGCGGCTCGTCAAGCAGGCATTTCTCGATCGCCGCTGGCAAGAGGAGCGGGCGCTCTCCTCGGCCAACAGCATCAACCTCGGCCGGCTGCTGCCCCAGGCCGTTTACTACGCCGCGGCGAGTCTCGCGGTCTTCAGATGTCACGGCGAGCCCGCTTCCTTCATCGTTCCGAGCGGCAATCTCGGCAACGCGGTGGCCTGCCTCTGGGCGCGGCGGCTCGGGCTGCCGATCGCGCAGGTGGTGCTGGCGCACAATGCCAACCGCGCCGTGCCGGACTTCCTCGAGACCGGAGACTGGCGCCCGCGACCCAGTGTCGCGACGCTGGCGTCGGCCATGGACGTCGGCGATCCCAGCAACATGGAGCGCCTGCGCTCCCTCCATCCGCAGCTGAGTGAGATCCGCGCCGCGGTGAGCGCCTGCGTGGTGGACGACGAGGCCATCCGCGCCCGCATCCGGGCGGGCTACGAGGAATTCGGCCAGGCCTGGTGCCCGCACACGGCGACCGCCGCCGAGGCCTACGCGCGGCTGCCGGCGGAGCGCCGCGACAGCGGGCGGTGGGTGTTGGTGTCCACCGCGCATCCGGCGAAGTTCCGCGAGATCGTCGAGCCGCTGATCGGCCGCGAGGTCGCGGTGCCGGAATCGCTGGCGAGATTGTTCGCCCGACCGACCGAGTGCACGGAGATCGACGCCGACCTGGCCTCGCTCCGGGACGCGCTGCGGGACGGCCGGGTATTGGAGGGTCGTTGACGTGGATGAGATCGAGAAGCTGCCGCCCACGGCATGGGTTCTGATCGCCGCGGCCGCGGGGCTAGGGTTCGGCGTCTCCTGGCTGTGGCGCTGGTATCGCCAGTACCGCGCCCGCAAGTCGCTGCGCCTCGCGGTGACCGGGGCCGCCTCCGATCACGTCATCGATGTGCTGGTGCCCGATGGCATGGGCGGCGGATTCCACGCCGATTTCCTGCTGCTGACCTGCCGCGGAATACTCGTCGTCGATCTGCGCGACGTGCGGGGCAACATCTTCGGCGGCGATCAGATGGCCGACTGGACGGTCATGGACGGACCGCGGCGCTTCACGTTCACCAATCCGCAGAGCGGGCTCTATGACCGCATCGCGGCCGTGAAGGCGATCGCGGGGGAGGTGCCCGTGGAGGGGCGGGTGGTGTTCACCCGGCGCGGACGGTTCCCCAAGGGACTGCCCAAGTGGACGCTGATGATCGATGCGCTGCGGGCGGAGTTCCCGGCCATGGAGCAGGAGGCGGACGGCGTCGTCGCGCGATACCGCGAGGGATGGGAGAAGATCAAGGGCGCGGTGAAGCCGAGCTACATGGCGCACATGCGCTAGTTTCCTCGCGGGTTTCCTGGCGCGTCGCCACTCGCGAAAGCGGCTCTCGAGCGGCTCTCAGCGGGCCCCATGGACGGGCCGGCGCCGCGCGTCAAAGGGCTCTCGCATGATCCTCCAGTACCAGCGAGACGCAGGCGGTGAGCTTCTCCGCGTACTCGAGGTGGAGGAACTCGTTCGGCCCGTGCGCGTTGGAATGCGGGCCGAGGACGCCGGTGATGAAGAATTGCGTGCGCGGGAAGCGCTCGCCCAGCATGCCCATGAAGGGGATGCTGCCGCCGCAGCCCACGTGCACGGCATCCCGGCCGTAGATCCGGCGCGAGGCGCGCGTGATCGACTCCTCGAGCCAGGGCGCGAAGGCGGGCGCGTTCCAGCCGGCCATGGCCGCTCCCGACTCGAAGCGCACCTGGGCGCCGTACGGCGGATTGCGCTCCAACGCCTCTTTCACGGCGCGGGCGGCGCGTGCCGGCTCGCAGGTCGGCGGCAGGCGCAGCGACAGCTTCAGGGTGATCGAGGGCAGCAGCACGTTGCCCGCCGACAGGGTCGGCGGCATGCCGTCGGCGCCGGTCACCGCCAACGTTCCTTTCCAGGTGCTGTTGACGAGAAGCTCCACGGGGTCGTTGGAGACGGGCTGCACGCCGGATGCCCAGGGGAGCTTGCCCGCCACGGACTCGCCGAGCACGCGCGCCGCGGCCTCGGCCTGCTGGCGCCGGTCCTTCGGGATGGCGACCGACAGCTCATCGAGCAGCAGCGCGCCGTCGAGCGGGCTCTCGAGCCGCGCGAGCAGCTGCTCGGCGATGCGAAACGGCGTCGGCGCGATGCCCGTGGCCATGCCCGAGTGCACACCCTCCTCGAGCACGCGCACGTGCAGCAGACCCACGAGGTTGCCCCGCAGCGAGGTGGTGCACCACACCTGCTCGTAGTTGCCGCACTCCGCGTCCAGGCAGATGACGAGCGAGGGATCGCCGATCGCATCTCCCAACGCCGCCAGATGCGCCGGAAGATCGATGCTGCCGCTTTCCTCCGAGGCTTCGATCAGCACGACACACCGGGGAAGCGCCACGCGCTGCGCTTTGAGCGCGGCGATGGCGGTGAGGGAGCTGAAGACGGCGTAGCCGTCATCCGCCGCACCACGCCCATAGAGCTTCCCGTCGCGCAGCACCGGCTCCCAGGGGCCGAGGCCGGCCATCCAGCCGGTGAACTCCGGCTGCTTGTCGAGATGGCCGTAGAGGAGGACCGAGCCGGGAAGCTCGCCCGGAACCTCGATCAGAAGCACCGGCGTGCGCCCGGGAAGCCTGCGGACCTCGACCCGCATCCCGGGTATCGGCTGCTCGCGGCACCAGCCGGCCATGAGCTCCACCGCGGCATCCATGTGCCCGTTGGCCTCCCACGCGGGATCGAACATCGGCGACCTGTTCGGTATGCGCACGTAGGCCGTGAGGCGCTCGACGATGGAGTTGCGCCAGGTGGCGGCGATCGCGGTACGCAGTTGCTCGAGGTCCATGTGATGTCTCCTTTATTATTAACTAGTTACGTCTGTTTCCTGGAGTCGTTTCCAGGCAAGCGGAACAGCCGCCGCGCCGCTTCCGTGCTGGCCCGGGCCAGCGCCTCGAGCGGCTCGCCGCGCGCACGCGCGACGACGTCCGCGATGTGCGCAAGATACACCGGCTCGTTGCGGCGCGTGGCCGGCTTGGGGTGCAGGTCCCGCGGCAGCAGGTAGGGGCCGTCCGTCTCGAGGAGCAGCCGGTCGGCGGGAATGCGCCGCACCAGCTCGAGCAGGTGCCGGCCCCGGCGCTCGTCGCAGATCCACCCGGTGATGCCGATCGCCAGCCCGAGCTCCAGATAACAGTCGAGCTCCTCGGCGCCGCCGGTGAAGCAGTGGGCCACGCCGCCGGCGAGCGCCGGCCAGTGCTCGCGCAGGATGGCGATGAAGTCCCGGTGCGCATCGCGCTGGTGCAGGAACACGGGCTTGCCGCACCGGGCGGCGAGCTCGAGCTGGCGTTGAAATGCCTCCCGCTGGGCCTCGTGCGGGGAGTAGTTGCGGTAGTGGTCGAGGCCGCACTCGCCCACGGCCACGACCTGCGGCGCGCTCGTCAGCTCGCCGAGCCCGGCGAGCACCTCCGGGGTCAGGTCCGTGGCGTGATGCGGGTGCACGCCCGCGGTCGCGAAGAGCGCGCCGGGGTGTTGTCGGCAGAGCGAGACCGCGGCGCGGGAGCTCGCGGCGCTGGCGCCCGTCACGATCATCTGCACGACGCCCGCCGCGGCTGCGCGCGCGATCACCGCATCGCGATCGATGTCGTAGCTGTCATGCGCCAGGTTGATGCCGATGTCGATGAGCGGCGCCGTGCGGCGCGGATCGGAAGGCGCCCGCCCGGGAAGGGCGGGCGGAGCCGTCCCTGTGATATCGTTCTCAGTCATGATGCGCGCGCATTCTACTGGAGGGCGCGGCTTGCGCCCGGCGGTGTGGGCCGGGAAGCTCCTGCTTCTCGCCTGGCTGGCGGCGATGCCCGTGCTGGCCGCTCCGGCGGGGGCAGCCTCATCGAGCGCGCATTGGATGCGGCTCGAGCGGCGCATCCAGCGCGCGTACTTCCAGCAGAACACGGCCGCCCTGCAGGCCTTGGCCGCCACCGTCTCGGGCGGCGGCGCCAATCCGGCCGGCGAGCGCGAGGGCGGGCAGTGGCGAAGTTATTACGCGGCGCTCATCGGGTATCGCCTGGCGCTCCTTGCGAGGAGCGATCCGGCGCGGGCCTCGCCCTTCGCGCAGCAGTGCGTCGAGCGGCTCGATCGCGCGCTGGCGATCGACGACGGCTCCGCCGAGGCGCTGGCGCTGCAATCGGCCTGCCTCGCCCTGCAAAGCCGTCTCGAGCCCTGGCGCTCGCCGTTCGCGGCGCCGCTCAGCCTGATTCGCATCGACAAGGCCCTGCGGCTCGCTCCGGACAACCCGCGCGTGCTGCTCCTCGCCGCCCTGGCCGCGCGCGACCGCCCGCGGCTCTTCGTCGGTGACGGGCCCCAGTCGCTCGCGCTGCTCAAGCGGGCGGTGTCGGCATTCGAGCGGCAACGCGGCCGCCCCCGGGGGCTGCCGGGGTGGGGCGCGGCGGATGCCTTCATGGATCTGGCGCGAGAGGATCTGACGCTCGGGCAGACCGTGGCGGCCCGCAACGTGCTCGAGCGGGCGCTGCTCGTCGCGCCCGACTTCGCGCGGGCGCGGCGGCTCATGGCGCAGATCGTCTCCGGATAACCAAAGGTCGGTCGAGGGCGGAGGAGGGGATCATGAGTGGTGTTCCTCAGCGGACCGAGCCGCAACCCGGCGAGCTCGGCGTGCGCGTTCTTTACATGTTGCTGTTCGCGATCGTCTTCTGGGTCGTCAGTTGGGTGCTCGTGGTCACCGCGCTCGCGCAATTGCTGGTGCGGATCCTCTCCGGGCGCCCCAGCCCCGAGCTGGCGCGCTTCGGCGGCGCTCTCGCGCGCTATACTGCGCAGATCGTCGAGTACCTGACGTTCGTCACCGATCGGGTGCCCTATCCGGCGGGGGAGTTTCCGGCTCAATGAGCCGGGTTGGCGCATGGAGATGACAACTGTCACATCAGCCGGTGACGAACCGCACTTCAGCGCGCGGCGGCCGATGCCCGAGGCTATCGCCGCATGACGCCCGATTCGGACAAGCGTCAGCTGCTGCAGCAGCTGCGGATCGACCGCTCGCAGCGCGAGGAGACGAGCGGCGGACACCGTAAAGGGTGGCTGGCCGCCGGCATCGCGGCGGCCGTCATCGCCGGCGCGGCGGCGCTCCTGCTCGTGCGCAACAGCGCGATCGAGGTGAGCGAAGCGACGGCCGTGGCCGCATCGGCGGCCTCCGCGCCGGCGGCGATCCTGCAAGCGACGGGCTACGTCACCGCGGAGCGCGAGGCGACGGTCTCCTCGGAGATCCCCGGGGAGTTGTCCCGCGTGTCGGTGCAGGAAGGCGAGTACGTGCGCCGCGGGCAGGTGCTGGCGCAACTCGAGGACGCCACCCAGCGGGCCGCTCTGGAGCAGGCCGATGCGCAGCTCGCCGCCGCCCGGGCGCAGCTGCGCCAGTATCAGGTGCAGCTCGCCCAGGCCGAGCGCAATTTCGGCCGCGATCAGGCGCTCATCGGCCAGCATCTGGTGTCGGAGCAGGACTTCGAGACCGCCCGCACGCAGGCCGCCACGCTCGCCGCGCAAGTGAAGACGCAGCGGCGGCAGGTGCAGCTCGCGCAGGCCGGCGTGCAGGCGGCGCAGGTGCAGGAGGACTACACCATCGTGCGGGCACCGTTCTCCGGCGTGGTGGTCGACAAGGCGGCGCAGTTGGGCGAGATGATCTCGCCCATCTTCGGCGGCGGCGGCTTCGATGCGGCCGGGATCGCGACCATCGTCGACATGCGCTCGCTCGAGGTCGACGTCGACGTGAACGAGGCCTACATCCACCGCGTGCGCGCGGGGCAGCAGGCCGTCGCGGTGCTCGACGCGTATCCCGACTGGAAGATTCCCGGGCACGTGATCGCCATCGTGCCGACCGCCAACAAGAGCAAGGCCACCGTGAAGGTGCGAGTTGCCTTCGACCGGCTCGATCCGCGCATCCTGCCGGACATGGGCGTGCGGGTGTCGTTTCTGCGGGGCGCCGCGAAACAGGCGGCCGCTGCGGCCCGCCCGCTCCCCGCCGGCACGGTGTGGGTGCCGGCCTCGGCCGTCGTGCAGCGGGGCGGCCGGGCGGTGGTATTCGTGGTCCACGGGGACATCGCGCGCGAGCAATCGGTGACGCCCGGCGCGAGCGCGGGGGGGCTGCGGGCGGTGCAGGGCATCGCCGGCGGGACGGCGGTGGTGCAATCGCCTCCCGGGCGCCTCGGCGACGGCGGCCGCATCGTCGTGAAGTCGGATCAAGGGTGACAACCGTCAGGGGAGCGATCGCATGGGCGCACTGGTCGAGATCCGAAATCTGAGCAAGGTCTATACGCGCGGCCGGCAGAAGGTGGAGGTGCTGCACCATGTCGACCTCGACATCGCCGCGGGGGATTTCCTGGCGCTCATGGGCCCGTCGGGCTCTGGCAAGACGACGCTCCTCAACCTGATCGGCGGGCTCGACTCGCCCACCGAGGGCACCATCACGGTGGGCGGGGAGCGGATCGACAGGCTCGGGCAGAGCCAGCTCGCGCGCTGGCGGGCCGGGCACGTGGGCTTCGTGTTCCAGTTCTACAACCTGCTGCCGATGCTCTCGGCCGCGAGGAACGTCGAGCTGCCGCTGCTGCTCACGAAGCTCCCGGCCGCGAAGCGCAGGAGCCACGCGGCCATCGCCCTCGAGCTGGTCGGACTGGCGGACCGCGCCGCGCACAAGCCCGGGGAGCTCTCGGGCGGACAGCAGCAGCGGGTCGCGATCGCGCGCGCCATCGTCTCGGACCCGACACTGCTCGTGTGCGATGAGCCCACGGGCGATCTCGACCGGCAGTCGGCGGCGGAGGTGCTGACGCTCCTGCAGCAGCTCAACCGCGATCACGGCAAGACCATCGTCATGGTGACCCACGACCCGAAGGCGGCCGAGTACGCGACCCACACGCTGCAGCTCGACAAGGGCACGCTGGTCGAGGTCGCCGAGTCCGCCGCATGAAATACCTGCCCCTGATCTGGGCGGCGCTCACGCGGCGCAAGCTGCGGACGTTCTTCACCCTGCTCTCGGTGCTCGCGGCCTTTCTCCTCTTCGGCCTGCTCGAGTCGGTGAACAGCGTCTTCAGCGAGGTCGGCCACACCATCGGAGCGGCCCACCGGCTCATCACGGAGTCGAAGGTCGGCTTCATGTCGCCGCTGCCGTTGAGCCTGAAGTCCCAGCTCGTCACCGTGCCCGGGGTGGAGGAGCTGGCCTACGACACCTACTTCGGCGGCACGTATCAGCAACCGAAGAACGTGCTGGCGGCGATCGCGGTGTCGCGCAACTTCTTCGACCTGTACCCGGAGATGAAGCTGTCGCCGGCGGCGCGCCGCCGCTTCGACGACACCCGGACGGCGGTGATCGTGGGCGCGACCCTCGCGCGGCGATACCACTGGAAGGTCGGCGACCAGATCCCGATCAAGGCCCTGATCTACCCCCGCAAGAACGGCTCTTACGCGTGGACCTTCGATCTGGTGGGGATCTACCACGCGCACTCGGCGATCGAGGAGCAGGATTTCCTCTTCCGCTGGCGCTACTTCGACGAGGCGGCCGCCTTCGGCAACAACATGGTGGGCTGGTACGTCGAGAAGATCGCCCAGCCCCGGCAGGCCGGCGGCATCGCCGGCCGGATCGATGCGCTCTCGGCCAACTCCGATCACGAGACCAAGACCCAGACCGACAGCGCATTCGCGGCGAACCTCATCAGCCAGTACGTGAACCTCGGCCTGATCGTGCACGCGATCATGGGTGCGGTGTTCTTCACGCTCATCCTGCTCACGGGCAACACCATGGCGCAGGCCGTGCGCGAGCGCATCCCGGAGCTGGGAATCCTGAAGACCCTGGGCTTCTCCAACCGCGGCGTGCTCGGACTGGTGCTGACCGAATCCGTGCTGCTGGTGGTGATCGGGGGGGCGGTCGGATTGCTGCTCGCCGGGGGCGTGGTGCATGTCCTTCAAGGGCAGATGGGCTCGCAACTGCCGATGGAGCCGGTGGGCGGATCGATCTGGCTGCTCGGCGTCGCGGCCATGGTGCTCATCGGGCTCGTGGTCGGCGCGTTGCCGGCGCAGCGCGGCATGCGGCTTCGCATCGTAGATGCGCTGGCGGGGCGATAGGGTCATGCTCAGGAAAACACTGCTCCTGCTCGCGATGGGCGCCGCGGCGGTTCTCGGCGTCGCCGCGGTGGTCGCTTTGCCCTGGATCGGGATCGCCGCCGTGGCGGTGTTGCTCGCCGCCTGGCTGGCGGCGACCCGCTCCGGCCGGCGGGTCATCTCGATCACCGCCAGCGGGATGGCGACTCTGCCGCAACGCCTGGGCGGCGCCTCGGTCGTGGTGGTCGGCATCGCGGGCGTGGTGGGCGTACTGGTGTCGCTGCTCGCCATGGGGCAGGGCTACGAGTCGAACTTCCGCGCCACCGGGAGCGATGACCGGGCCATCGTGCTGCGCTCCGGGGCGCTCTCCGAGAGCACCTCGAACCTGGATCAGCAGAGCGTCATGCTGATCGGCGAGAAGCCGCAGGTGGCGCGCAGCCCGCACGGCCGGGCGCTCGTATCGCCGGAAGTGGTGGTCGCGGCCTCGCTGCCCAAGAAGGGGACCGGCGCGGACACGAATGTCATGATCCGGGGCGTGGGACCGGAGGTCTGGGGGGTGCGGCCCCGCGTGAGGATCATCGCCGGGCGGCGCTTCCACAGCGGCTTGCAGGAGCTCATCGTGGGCAAGGACGCGGCGCGCGAGTTCGCCCACACCGCCATCGGCTCGAAGCTCGACTTCAACGGCCATTCATGGAGGGTGGTCGGGGAGTTCGATTCGGGGAATGCGCACGACTCGGAGCTGTGGGGAGATGTCAACGTGGTCGGCGCCGCGTTCCATCGCGGCAGCAGCGTCAGCTCCATGACGGTGCGGCTGACCGGCCCGAAGGCGTTCAGCGCGTTCAAGGCGGCGCTGGCGGGCGATCCGCAGCTGAAGGTGCAGGCGCATACGACACGCGAGTACTACGCCAGCCAGTCGAAGGGCATCACGCACTTCATCCGGATTCTGGGCATGGTGGTCGCCGGCATCATGGCCATCGGCGCGGTGGCCGGAGCGCTCAACAGCATGTACGCGGCCGTCTCGGCGCGCACGCGCGAGATCGCCACCCTGCGGGCGATCGGCTTCCGGGGCGGCCCCGTGGTGGTCTCGGTCATGATCGAGACCATGCTGCTCGCCCTCGCCGGCGGGATCGTCGGGGCGCTCATCGCGTGGCTCCTCTTCCGGCACTTCACGGCCTCGACCCTGGGGCCGAGCTTCAGCGCGGTGGTGTTTCAGTTCCGCATCACGCCGCGGCTGATGGGCGAAGGACTGAAGTGGGCACTCGCGATCGGCTTCCTGGGCGGGCTCTTCCCCGCGCTGCGCGCCGCGCGCATGCCGGTGACGGAGGGGCTGCGGGAGTTGTAGGGCTCGAGCCCCAGGTCCCCGCGGCGCCGAGTCAAGGATAAATCCTTGACTTAATCCTTGATTTGGAGCAGCATGCCGCCATGACTCGCGTGACCGGCAAGTTTCAGATCACCCTGCCCAAGCGGCTCGTGGAGGCCTACGGCATCCGGGTGGGTGATGAGGTCGACATCGTAGCGGCCGGGGAGAGCATTGCGATCCGGCCCGCTGGGGCGGGCGCGACGGCGCTCTCGCCAGGGGAGCGGCTGCGACACTTCGACGAAGCGACGCGACGCCAGGAGTCACGTCAGCGCGACGCGCGGCATGACGCCGCGAAAGACAGAGGCTGGACGCGCGAGGAGCTCTACACGCGTGGCCGGCCTCGTTGATACCAACATCCTGGTCTACCGCCACGATCCGCGGTTTCCGCTGAAACAGGCGCGTGCCACGGAATTGCTGCGCAGCGGCATCGCCGACCGTTCTCTGGTCCTCGCTCATCAGGTATTGGTGGAGTTCATTGCCGTCGTGACGCGACCGATCGGTGGCAAGGCACCGCTGCTGAGCGCGGACGAAGCGCATCGCGAGGCGGAGGATTTGCTGATGCAGTTTCCGATCGTCTATCCCACCGAGGCAACCTTCCGCACGGCGCTGCGCGGGGCAGCCCTGTACAAGCTCTCCTGGTTCGATGCCCATCTGTGGGCGTATGCGGATGAACGCGGGCTGGATCCGATCTGGTCGGAGGATTTCGAGGACGGGCGGTTGTATGGCCGGGTGCGTGTCCGAAATCCCTTTCACGCGGCAGTCCATGAGCCGGCGGCGGTCTACGGCAGCTGAGAGGCCGCACGCCCAAGAGACGCGTTGCCCTACGCCCACTCGGGCGCCTGACCTGACTTCCACTTGATGCTGCAGCCGATGCTCGGGACCTGCTTGTCGAGGAGCTTCCCGGCGAGGAGCGCGTCGGCGGCCGCGCGCAGGTCGCTGCCGGTGGCCGGCCGACCCTGGCCCGGCCTGCTGGCATCGAACTGGCCGCGGTAGGCGAGCTTGCGGCCGGAGTCGAAGAGGAAGAAATCCGGGGTGCAGATCGCCTGGTACGCCTTCGCCACCGCCTGGGTCTCATCGATGAGATAGGGGAAGGTGAAGCCCTTCTCGGCGGCGATCCGCGCCATGCTCTGCGCATCGTCCTGCGGGTGCGACGCCGGGTCGTTGGGATTGATGGCGACGATGGCGATGCCGTTCGGGCCGTACTCGCGCGCGAACTGCACGAAGCCCTCGAGCAGGTGCTGCACGTACGGGCAGTGGTTGCAGAGGAAGGCCACGAGAAGGCCCTTGGCGCCCGCGAAATCACGCAGGGCGAAGCGCTTGCCCGCCGGATCGGCGAGCGCGAAGTCGGGGGCCGGCGTACCGAGGGCCGGCATGCGGGACTCTCGTGCAACCATGAGATCTCCTTCCTACGATGCGGTGAGCGCCGCGCGCAGTGCCGCGACGTGGCGCTCGTCCTGGTCCCAGGAGGCGACCAGACGCGCGCGGCCGCCGGCGGCCGGGCCCCAATCGTAGAATTCGAACCCCGCGGCCCGCAAGGACGCCTTGCCGTCGACGCCAAGCTCGACGAACACCTCGTTCGCCTCGACCGGATGCAGCAGGCGCTTCCCCGCGGCCTCGCCGAGGCTGCGGGCGAGCGCGTTGGCGCGCTCGGCGTTGCGGCGCCAGACACCCGATTCGACGTAAGCCAGGAGCTGGGCGGATACGAAGCGCGACTTCGACAGCAGATGCCCGGCGCGCTTGCGCCGCAGCTCGAAGTCCCGCACGAGGTCGCGGTTGAAGAAGACGACCGCCTCGGCGCCGAGCGCGCCGTTCTTGGTCGCCCCGAAGGAGATGACATCCACGCCCGCGCGCCAGGTGAGGTCCCCCGGATGACAACCGAGATAGGCCACCGCATTCGCGAAGCGCGCGCCGTCCATGTGCACATGAAGTCCGCGCGCGTGCGCCGCTTCGCAGAGGGCGGCCACCTCGGCGGGCCGGTAAGCCGTGCCGAGCTCGGTCGCCTGGCTGATCGAGACCGCCGCCGGCTGCACGGTGTGCACCGACACCGGATGGGCATCGAGAGCGGCGGCCAGCGCCCCGGCGGTGATCTTGCCGTGCTCGCCCTCGAGAGTCACGAGCTGCGCGCCGCCGCAGAAGAACCCCGGGGCGCCGCACTCGTCGCAGGCGATGTGCGCCTCGGTGGGGCAGTAGATGGCCCCGTACGGCGGCGACAGGGTCGCGAGCGCCAGGGAGTTGGCCGCGGTGCCCGTGGCCACCGCGAAGGCGCGCACCGGCGTGCCGAAGAATTCCCCGAGCACCTCATCGAGTCGGGCGGTCCAGGGATCGTCGCCGTAGGCGACGGTGAGACCCTGGTTGGCCGCGTGGATCGCCGCCAGGATCTCCGGGCAGACCGAGGCCGTGTTGTCACTCAAGAAACGCATGGATGGCTTCAATCGACTCTCCACCGGAACGACCACGCGCCGAAGGCGAGGAACACCAAGGTCGTCACCGCAAGGTAAATGAGGTTCGGGGTGATCCGCCCGATGCCGGCGCCATCGAGCATCACTGCCCGTGCCGCCTCGACCAGCTGGGTGAGGGGAAAGACCTCCGCCGCCCACTGCACCCACCGGGGCGCCCCGGCGATGGAGAACCAGACACCGGAGAGGAGCATCATCGGCCAGGTGAGCAGGTTCAGCAGGCCGCCGACCAGCTCCTCGCTGGAGAATCGCGCGGCGATGGTCAGGCCGAGCGCGATCATCGACAGCGAGCCGATGACGGCGAGGAGCAGGAGGAGGGCGATGCTGCCGGCGCTGTGGAAGTGGATGATGGCGCCGATCCCGGCGTAGAGGACCACCGTGACGAAGACGATGAGGCTCAGGCGCGAGAGGACCTGAGCCGTGAGGAACTCGAACGGCGTGAGCGGCGTTGCGTGCAGGCGTTTGAGGAAGCCGCTCTTGCGGTATCTCAGCACCACGTAGCCCACCCCGAAAAGACAGCTGAACATCATGTTCATCGCGAGGATGCCGGGAAAGAGCCAGTCCACGTACGGGATCGCCTTGCCCGTGACCGGCTGGCGCAGGGCCCCGGGGTCGGCGGCGATGAGGAGCTTCTCGACGATGTAGCCCTTGGGGGAGTCGGTGTTGACCCAGTAGCGGACGGCGCCCCGCAGGTCGAGCAGCAGATCGATCCTTTGGTGCGTCACCTCGTAGAGCCCCCGGGCCTCGGTGGCGATGGGCACGAACTGCACGTAGCGCTCGTGCAGGAAGGGATCGTCGCGGGCGTGGACGCGCGCGCCGAGCACGCCCACCGTGAAGAGCGGCCGCGGCGGCCCGCCGAAGATGAGCCCCATGCCGATCACCACCCCCAGGGGCAGCAGCAGGGTGAAGAGCAGGGTGGGGCGGTCCCGCAGGAACTCGAGGTTGCGGGCGTGCCAGATGGCGAAGAGTCGCTTCATCACGCGCGCAGCTCCTTGCCGGTGAGGTCGAGGAACAGATCCTCGAGGTTGGCGGGGCGGATGCGCAGGTTGCGCAGCGGCACCTGCGCCTCCATGAGCGTGCGCAGCGTGCCGTCCAGATCGTGCGTGCTGATCTCGACACGGTCGCTGGCGTCGATGAGCTTGAGGGGCAGGCTTCGCGCCCCTTCCGGGAACTCGTGCCGCGGCAGCTCGAGCAGCACCTCGGCGAAGTGCTCGCTCAGCAGCCGCTGCGGCGCGCCCTGGGCGATGATGCGGCCGCGGTCCATGATGGCGATCTCGTCGCAGAGCAGCTGCGCCTCCTCCATGTAGTGGGTGGTGAGAATGATGGTCTTGCGGCGCGCCTTGATCGACTCGACCAGCGCCCAGAAATTGCGCCGTGCCTGCGGGTCGAGGCCGGTCGTCGGCTCATCGAGGAAGAGCACCTTCGGATCGTTCACCAGCGCGATCGCGAGCAGCAGGCGCTGCTGCTGGCCGCCGGAGAGCTTGCGGTTGTCGCGGCCGGCGAGCTTCTCGAGCGCGCAGAGCTCGAGCACCTCATCGACATCGAGGCCGTGCTGGTAGAGCCCGCGAAAGAGCGCGACGCTCTGGCGGACGGTGAGGAAGTCCTGCAGCGCGGTCTTCTGGAAGAGGATGCCCGCCTCCTCGCGAAAGCGCGCGCCCACCGGCTCGCCGCGGTAGCGGACCTGCCCCGAGGTCGGCGGCAGGATTCCCTCCATGATCTCGATGGTGCTCGTCTTGCCGGCGCCGTTCGGGCCGAGCAGCCCGAAGCAGATCCCCTCGGGCACGGCGAAGGAGACGCCGTTCACGGCCGTGACGGAGGGATATTGCTTGACGAGATTGTGGACTTCGAGGGTCGGTACGCTCTCGGGCACGGCATCTCCTGGCCGGACGCGCCGCATGCGCCGCGCCGTCGGCTGGTATTATGGGGTGGCTGGGGATTCTGCCGCCACGGTGCATGATTTTCCAATATGGTGACGTCCCAGTTACCGTTGTGGTCCGACAAGGACGCCGCCGAAGGGTGGAGCGTCCGGGAGAGCGAGCGCGCACGGCGCCTGACGGTGCGCGTCTTTCACACTGGCCGTGTGGAGGTCGTCGTCCCATTCAGGACCTCGCCGCACGCCGTGGAGCGCTTTCTCGAGCGGCATCGGCCCTGGATCGAGCGCAAGCGCGAGGAGGCGCGGCGCCGGGCCGGTCCGCCGGTGCCGTTTCCCCCGCCGCAGATCGACCTGCCGGCGTGCGAGGAGAGCTGGCGCGTTCACCTCGCCGGCGGCTTGCGCCGGGCGCGGCTCGCCGCATCGGGGCCGGGCCTGCTCAGCCTGAGCGGCGATGCCGGCGCGGGCCGGACGGTGCGCCAGGCCCTGCGCCGCTGGCTGACGGAGCGTGCGCGCCAGGCGCTGGCGCCGCTGCTCGCCGATTGCGCGCGTGAGCTCGGCTTCAGCTATCAGCGGGTCCTCATCCGCCGCCAGCGCACGCGCTGGGGCAGCTGCTCGACCCGCGGCACGATCAGCCTCAACTGTTGCCTGCTCTTCCAGCGGCCGGCGGTGGTGCGCTATCTCATGATTCACGAGCTCTCCCATACCCAGCACATGAACCACTCCCGCCGCTTCTGGCATTGCGTGGCCCGCCACTGTCCGGACTACCGCACCCTCGACAGGGAGCTGCTCGACGGCTGGCGGCGCGTGCCGGACTGGGTCTTCGGAGACGAAGGACCATGAGCGGCGGGCGCTACGACAAATCCGAGCGGGTGGACCTCAGCGGCGAGTCCATCCACTGGGATCTCGGCTCCTCCCTCTCCTACGGGGAGTACCTGCACCTCGAGAAGGTGCTCGATGCGCAGAAGCCGCTCTCGTTCGAGCACGACGAGATGCTCTTCATCGTCGTGCACCAGACCTCGGAGCTGTGGATGCGGCTGATGCTGCACGAGCTCGGGGGCGTGCTCGAGTGCGTGCGGCGCGACGATCTCGATCCGTCGTTCAAGATGCTGGCGCGCATCTCGCGGGTGCAGGCCCAGCTCATCTCCACCTGGGAAGTGCTCTCGACGATGACGCCGTTCGAGTACTCGGCGTTTCGCAACGCGCTCGGGCGCTCCTCGGGGTTCCAGTCGTTCCAGTACCGGATGCTCGAGTTCCTCCTCGGCAACAAGCACGCGGAGATGGTCGAGGTGCACAAGCGCGATCCCAAGGCGTACGAGACGCTGCAGCGGGCGCTCAAATCGCCGTCGCTCTACGACGAGGCGCTGCGTCTCCTCAGCCGCCGCGGCTACGGCATCCCCGAGGACTACCTGACACGCGACTTCAGCGAGCCCTACCGGGCGAGCAAGCAGGTCGCGGGCGCCTGGCTCGGTGTCTACCACAACGCGGAGAAGGACTGGGACCTCTACGATCTCGCCGAGCGTCTGGTCGACCTCGATCACAAGTTCCAGCTCTGGCGCTTCCACCACATGAAGACCGTGGAGCGCATCATCGGCCACAAGCCCGGCACCGGCGGCACGGGCGGGGTGTCTTATCTGGCCAAGGCGCTCGAGCTCAAGTTCTTTCCGGAGCTCTGGCAGATCCGCACCTCCATGTAGCCCGCGAGCGCGGGCGGCTACCAGCTCCCGCGCGTGACCCCCGCGCGCGCGGCGGCGGCGCGCGCGAGCCCCGAGCCGTTGACCAGCAGGCCGCGCTCGACGAGCTTCAGGTGCGCGAGATCGCTCGCGGCGTTGCCGTAGGCCACCGTCTCGATACCAGGGTAGCGGGCACGCAGCGCCTCGACGCAGCGCGCCTTTTCCTCGCCCCTGCGGTTGGGCGTCGCCAGCCTGCCGTCGAGGCGCTCACCGTCCCAGCGCAGCCCCGTGCAGATCGCTTCCTCGAATCCGAGCGCCCGCGCGAGGGCGGGCACGTAGAGGTCCGTGCTCGCGCTGAGCAGAACGAGGCGGTCGCCGGCGCGCGCATGGGCGCGGATGGCCTCCCTGGCCTGCGCAAACATGCCGTGCGCCAGGAGGCGCTCGACGAACGCCGCGGTCCAGCCCTCGAGGTCCTTGCGGCCGCAGCCGCCGAGGGTGGCGCGGATGAAAGCGGACTTGAGACCGCCGCGGTCGAGGAGTCCCAGCGTGTAGCCGAGCAGCGCCGGGGCGAGCAGCAGCAGGGCGGGAAGCCGCCAGGGCCTCCTGCGCAGCACGAAGCCGAGCGCATACGGCGCCAGCGTGTCGTGTCGCGTGATCGTCCCGTCGAGATCGAAGATGGCGAGACGCACGGCTGTGCCCAACGCGTGCGTCTCCCCCTCGCTCCGGTCAGCTCGAGCGGCCGGCGCCGGCGAGCTGCCGCAGGACGTACTGCAGGATGCCGCCGTGACGGTAGTACTCGCGCTCCTTCGGCGTATCGATCCTGACACGCGCCGTGAGCGTCACCGGCTTGCCGCCGTCGGCGGGTGTCGCCTTGACGGTGACTTCCTTCGCATCGCCGCTCGCGAGCCCGGTGATCTCGAACACCTCGCGGCCGGTGAGCCCCAGGGACTTCGCGCTCTCCCCGGGCTTGAACTGCAGCGGCGCGACGCCCATGCCGATGAGGTTCGAGCGGTGGATGCGCTCGAAGCTCTCCGCGAGTACCGCGCGCACGCCGAGGAGCATCGTGCCCTTGGCCGCCCAGTCGCGCGAGGAGCCGGTGCCGTACTCGCGCCCGGCGAGAATGACGAGGGGTGTGCGCTCCTCCTTGTAGCGCATGGCCGCATCGTAGATCGAGGTCCGCTCGCCGCTGGGCAGGTGCAGGGTCTCCCCGCCCTCGACCCCCGGCACGAGCTGGTTGCGCAGCCGGATGTTGGCGAACGTGCCGCGCATCATCACCTCGTGGTTGCCGCGGCGCGCGCCGTAGGAGTTGAAGTCGGCGGGCTTGACGCCCTGCTCGATGAGATAGCGCGCCGCGGGGCTCGACCTGGCGATGTTGCCGGCGGGGGAGATGTGATCGGTCGTCACCGAGTCCCCGAGCACCGCGAGCGCCCGGGCGCCGTGGATGTCGCCGAGCGCCGGGGGCGTGTGGCCCATGCCCTCGAAGTAGGGCGGGTTCTTGACGTAGGTCGACTTCGCGTCCCAGGTGTAGAGCTTGCCGGCCGGCGCCTGGATGCCGCTCCAGTGCTCATCGCCCTGGAACACGCTGGCGTAGCTGTGCTGGAACATCTTCGAGTCGATCGAGCGCGCGAGCAGCTCCTGGACCTCCTGGTCGCTCGGCCAGATGTCCTTCAGGTATACGGGCTTGCCGTCCGCGCCGGTACCGAGGGGCTCCGTCGTGAGATCGACGTCGAGCGTGCCGGCGAGGGCGTACGCCACGACGAGCGGCGGGGAGGCGAGGAAGTTCATCCTCACTTCCGGATGCACGCGGCCCTCGAAGTTGCGGTTGCCGGAGAGCACCGAGCAGGCGGTGATGTCGCCCGCCTTCACGCCCGCGGAGATCTCGGGCTTCAGCGGCCCGGAGTTGCCGATGCAGGTGGTGCAGCCGTAGCCGACCAGATCGAAGCCGATCGCCGCGAGATCTTCGAGCACCTCGGCGCGCTTGAAGTAGTCGGTGACCACGCGCGAGCCCGGCGCGAGGCTGGTCTTCACCCAGGGCTTGGCCTTGAGTCCCCGCTGGCGCGCCTTGCGGGCGAGCAGGCCCGCGCCCAGCATGACGGAGGGATTCGAGGTGTTGGTGCAGCTCGTGATGGCGGCGATGAGCACCGCGCCGTCCGTGAGCTCGAAGCTCGAGCCCGCCAGGGTGACCTGCGCCTTGCCCTGTGCCTGCCCCTTCGCGGCGGCGTTGCGGGCGGCGCGCTCCTCGGCGGCCTTCTTCGCATGGCTCTCGTAGGTGCCTTTGGCGGATCTGAGCGGCACGCGGTCCTGCGGCCGGCGCGGCCCGGCGAGGCTCGGCTCCACCGTCCCGAGGTCGAGCTCGAGGACGTCGGTGTAGTCGGCGGGCTTCTCCCCGGAGTTGCGCCAGAGGCCCTGGTGCCTCGCGTAGGCGGCGACGAGGTCGATCCGCTCGCGCGGGCGGCCGGAGAGCTCGAGATAGCGCAGCGTCTCCTCGTCGATGGGGAAGATGCCGCAGGTGCTGCCGTACTCCGGGGCCATGTTGGCGATGGTGGCGCGGTCGGCGAGCGGCAGCGAGGCGAGACCGTCGCCGAAGTACTCCACGAACTTGTCGACCACGCCCTTCTTGCGCAGGATCTCCGTGACGGTGAGCACGAGGTCGGTCGCCGTGGCCCCGGGCTTCAGCCGCCCGATGAGGCGAAAGCCGATGACCTGCGGGATGAGCATCGTGACGGGCTGGCCGAGCATGGCGGCCTCCGCTTCGATGCCGCCCACTCCCCAGCCGAGGACCCCGAGGCCGTTGATCATGGTCGTGTGCGAGTCGGTGCCGACCACGGTGTCGGGATAGGCGCTGCGGGCGCCGTGCTTCTGCGCGTCGCAGATCACGCGGCCCAGGTACTCGAGGTTCACCTGGTGCACGATGCCCGTGCTCGGCGGCACGACCGCGAAGTTGCGGAAGGCGGACTGGCCCCAGCGCAGGAACGCGTAGCGCTCCACGTTGCGGGCGAACTCGATGCGCGTGTTGGCGGCGAGGGCGCCGGCGCTGCCGTACTCATCGACCTGCACGGAATGATCGATGACGAGCTCGACCGGGGCGAGCGGGTTGACGCGCTCCGCATCGCCCCCGAGGCGCACGATGGCATCGCGCATCGCCGCGAGGTCGACCACGCAGGGCACGCCGGTGAAGTCCTGCAGGATGACGCGCGAGGGCGTGAAGGCGATCTCGTGCGCGGGGGTCGCGGAGGGGTCCCAGGCGAGGAGCGCCTCGATGTCGTTGCGGGTGACGTTGACGCCGTCTTCGAAGCGCAGCAGGTTCTCGAGCAGGACCTTGAGCGAGTACGGCAGCCGGGCTACTTTTTCCCGCGGCAGGGCCGCGAGGCTCAGGATCTCGTACGAGCGATCGCCGACCGCGAGGCTCGAGCGCGCCTTGAAGCTGTTCGTCATGAGGGAGTCTCTCCGCTTTGAAAGCGGCGCGGATTATATAGGCTCCGGGCCTGAAATTTATTTCAGCTCGGGGCTCTCATGCGCTGCGCGCGGGATCGACGGGGCTCGCGCCGGCGGGCCCGGTTCGCGCGGCGGCGCTGCGCGCCGGCAAGAGCGGCTTTGCGACCGGCTCGATGCTCTCGATGACGGCGCCTCCCAGGCACCGCTCGCCCTCGTAGACGACCGCATACTGCCCGGGCGTGACCGAGCGCTGCGGCTTCTCGAAGCGGATGGCCGCGGTGCCGTCGGCCCGCGGCGCGAGCGTCGCGGGCTGATCCGCCTGGCGGTAGCGCACCTTCACGGCGCCGGCGAACGGCGCGCCGCGCGGCGCGCCGAGCCAGTGCATGCGGCCGGTCGTCAGCGCCGAGCTGAGGAGAAGGGGATGATCGTGCCCCTGCACGGCGATCAGGGCGTTGCGCGCCGGGTCCTTGCGCGCGACGAACCAGGGCAGCTGCGCCCGGCCCGCGCGGCCGCCGATCTTCAGTCCCTCCCGCTGGCCCAGGGTGTAGAAGGCGAGGCCCCGGTGAACCCCGAGCGGCTCGCCGTCGGCCGACTCGATGGGGCCCGGCCGGTCCGCGAGGTAGCGGCCGAGAAACTCACGGAACGGACGCTCGCCGATGAAGCAGATGCCGGTGCTGTCGGGCTTGTCGAACACCGGCAGCCCCGCCTGCCGCGCCCGCTCGCGCACGGCGCCCTTCTCGAGCTCCCCGATCGGCATCAGCGTGGCGGCCAGGTGCTCCAGGCCGACCGCATGGAGGAAGTAGCTCTGGTCCTTGGCGGCATCGCGCGCCTTGTGCAGCTCGGCGCCCGCGGCCCCGGCCACGATGCGGGCGTAGTGGCCGGTGGCGAACCGGGCGGCGCCGAGCCGCCGCGCGTGGCGCAGGGCCACGCCGAACTTGATCTCCCGATTGCAGAGCACGTCGGGATTCGGGGTGCGGCCGGCGCGATGCTCGGCCAGGAAGTACTGAAACACACGCGCGCGATACTCGGCCGCGAAGCTCGCCCGATGCAGCGGGATGGCGAGCTCCAGGGCCACGGCGCGCGCGTCCTGGAAGTCCTGCGCGGCGGTGCAGTAGCCGTCGTCGTCCTCTTCCCAGTTGCTCATGAAGAGGCCCTGGACCTCCCAGCCCTGCTCCTTGAGGAGAAGGGCGGCGACGGCGGAGTCGACGCCGCCGGACAGACCGACGATGACCCGATCGCTCATGGGCGCAGCCCCCGTCTCAGAGCCCGACCGCGGCGACACCGAGCGCCGAGCCGAGGTCGAGGGCCGCGACAGCGGCGAGCGGCTGGCGCCGGCCGGCCAGATAGTCATCGACGCAGCGCAGCACGAGCGGGCTGCGCAGCTGCGGCTCACGCCTCTCGAGCTCCTCTCGGGTCAGCCAGTGCGTGCCCACGATTCCCGTATCGAGCGGCTGGCCGTCGCGGTGATCGGTGACCGTGCCGGCGGAGGCGAAGCGCTTGGTCGTGCGGCCGCTGCGCGGGTGGCGCCAGAGGTAGACGCCGATGAGCTCGCGCGCCGTGAAGAGCCAGGCGGTCTCCTCGCGCGCCTCGCGGACCACGGCCTCGAGCAGCGTCTCGCCAGGCTCGACGTGCCCGGCGGGCTGATTGATGACGAGGCGGCGGTCGATGCGCTCCTCGACGAGCAGGAAGCGGCCGTCGGTCTCGGCGACGGCGGCCACGGTGATCCGCGGATGGGACATGGCCGGAATTATATTCCGTCCCCCGGACGGGTTATCGGTGAGCCGCTCGCAGCCCGTGCTCGGGCGCGCTCGCGTCCCAGATCTGGTCGAATTCGTTGAGGTAGAGCCGGGCGACGGGCGGGTTGTTGATGTCCGCGACGCCGTCCCAGGTATCGGCGCGCATGCGGTAGACGATGGCCCGGTCGTCGGCGATGAGGTAAGCGGAGGCGCGCTGGCGCGCCTCGGAGGCGACGTAACGGATGTCGATGCAGCTGGAGAGCCGGCGTCCCATGGCGACGAAACGGTTGCTGTCGCGCATGACGCGGCTCGGCTCGGCCAGGAGCACGCGCACCTTGGCGAAGCTGCGCGCGAGCACGAAGTGTTTGATCACCTCGAGGAATGCGGACTGATCGTAGAGCTCGGGCTCCAGATCGGGGGTGTAGATCGAGATGAGGCGCTGCGCCGAGCCGGCCGCCTGGCAGACCGCGCTGCGCACCTCCGGCAGGGTGCTGAGCACCGTGAGCACGTCCATGCCGCGCGGCGCGCGCGCACCGCCCTTGCCGGTCACCGATTCCGGTGAGTAGCGGGCGTTCGCGAGCTGCGCCAGCGCATTGTTGTGTTCGAGTTCCCCGTATTCAGCCACGAGCGGCGCCTGCCGTCATCGCCTGCAATCTGGGCAGGCCGGCCCATCTTAGAGACGGCGGTCACGCCGCAGTTGTCGAATCCATCACGAATTCAGGCGCTTAGCCTGCGTTAATGAGTTAAAACCGAGGTCTGGTTCTCAGTTTTTGTGCCGCATTTGTCATATTTCGCGCGCGAGGCGGGCGGCGAGGCCGGTGTAGTCGAGCGGCCGCAGCGCCTGCAGGCGGCGCTTCTCCTCCGCGGCGAGCGGCAGGCTCTCGATCAGCTCCGCGAGCGAGCGCTCGTCGATGGCGCGTCCGCGCGTGTGCTCCTTGAGGCGCTCATACCCCCCCGGGACTCCCGCTGCCCGCAGCACGGTCTGGACGGCCTCTCCCAGCACCTCCCACGCATCCTGCAGATCGGCGGTGAGGGCCGCGGCGTTGGCATCGACCTTGCCGAGCCCGCGCCCGAGCGCCCGCCAGGCGATGAGCGTGTGGCCGAGCGCCACGCCCACATTGCGCAGCACGGTCGAGTCGGTGAGATCCCGCTGCCAGCGGGAGATCGGCAGCTTGTCGGCGAAGTGGCGCAGCAGCGCATTGGCG
>DAHUXV010000014.1 GCA_027306985.1 Gammaproteobacteria bacterium
CCGGGTCGTTCTCGGGGGTCGTGCCCTGCGCCGTGGCGGTGCCGTTGCCGAGGCGCGTCTGCAGCTTCAGGTACCTGCTAAGGTCGATATCGACCCGCACCTGGCTCGTGCCGTAGGTCGTCTGCGTCGCGGCCACGTATACCCTGTTCGAGACGTACTTGCCGGCCGTGACGCTCGCGCCGCCCGCCTGAAGGCCGCCGCCCGCGGCGGCCCCGCTGGGCGGCGCTGCGCTGCCGACGGACAGCGTGTTCAGGCCGAGTCCCTTCTTGATCCAGGTGAGCGGATTCCATTTGCGGCCGCCGCTCCCGCCGGCCGGACCGATGCCGCTGACGCTCGCGAGCGCAGCGCCGGTCTCGGCGAGCTCGATGGCGCTCAGCTTCGAGGCCGGCTTGCCGAAAAGAAGCAGTCCCAGCAGGTCGTCCTGCGGCAGCGGCGGGTTGCTGGAAAGCGCGATCTTCGGGGCATCCGCGAAGCCGGTTACGCGCAGGGTCACCGTCGTGGGACCGTTGTAAGTCACGGTCGACTGCGCGACGAAGTCGAGCGAGGGGTCGATTCCGCCCTTCAGGCCCTGGCCGTTGAAGCTCACCCGGCCGCTCTTGAAATTGAGGTTGGTCCCCGCCAGCGCGAAGATGCCCCGGATCATGGAGAATCCGCCGCTCACCTGCGGGCTGGCGGCGGTGCCGCCGACCTTCAGCTGCCCGCCGAGCTGCGCGTTGAGGCCCCGGCCCTGGACGAAAATGGCCGCGGGCGCATCCAGCGTGATCCCGAGACCGATGACGAGCTTCGATGGCGCAGCCGCGACGGGTTGCGCCGGCTTTCCCGGGCGCACGACGTGCAGCGTCGCGACGCTCGGCGGGAATCCGTTGGACACCGTGATGGAGGCGCGGTTGACGTGAACCTTGCCCGTGATGTCGAGGCGCTTGCGCAGCGTCCCCGCGACCCGCATGTCGGTATCGAGGTTCGCGGTCAGGATGTCGTTGGTGATCGGCTCGATGTGATGCGCCGTCAGGGAAACGTGGATCGGCATGTCATGCTGCAGCAGCCCGATCGATCCCGTCGCGGAGAGCTGGCCGGGGCCTGCGCGGGCCGTCATGGACGCGATCCGCAGGATGCCCTGGTTGCCGGCGAGCCGCGCATTGATGTGATCGAGGTGCACGCCTTCGGCGTAGTCGCGCAAGTCGCCGTCGATGAGCCGCACCGCGCCGCGGATCTGCGGCGCCTGCGCCGTTCCGGACACGGAAGCGTCGACCGTGAGCGTTCCGGCCGCCCGCTCGCCGCGGGCCTCCAGAATGGGATTCATCAGCGCGGCATCCATCTTGCCCGCAACCTTCAGAGCGATCGGGCCCGCGGTGCCGAGCGGCGCGCGGCCTCTCAGGGTGAGCTGCGAGCCCGGCCCGGCGCCGAGCTGCGCGACGACGTTCGCGGCGCGGCCGCGAAATCGCGCCGAGCCGCGGATGTTGACGGCTGGCAGTCCCCGCGCGGCCGAGCTCGCGAGCTTCAGGCCGGTGAGGGTGAGCGATGCCCGGCCGACGGGTGCGGTCCGGCTCCCGCGCAGCTGCGCGCTTGCCTGCAGGCTCCCCTGGGAGAGCAGATTCGGGACCAACGCGTCGACGAGCGCGGCATCGACGTGACGAATCGAGGCCCGGAAGTCGAGAGCGGGCGAGAGCTCCCCGTCGAGCGCGACGACGGCCTTCTGCGCGCCGAGCCGTAGATTGCGGACGCTGATGCCGCGAGCGAAGAGAACACGGGACGGAGACAGGAGCCGCACGGTCACCGGCTGGCCGTGACAAGATCGCCGCGAGCGATTTTGGACGGCGCACGCCGGCCCCGGAGGGGCTGGGCCCAGGAGGGGCCCGGCAAAGCGGGCCTGGAAGCGTTCGAGCTCCACCACCTTCCTCGTCTCATCGAGCCGTGCGGCGGCCGCGAGACTGACCGCAGAGCCGTGGAACCCGGGAGACTGCGCCGCAAGCCGAATGCGCAGCGCATCGAGCGGACCGACGGCGGAGAGCGTGGCGTTGCCGGAGACTCCGCCCGCCGCCACGTGATCGGCCGCGAGCTGGAATCGGGCACGCGGGCCGCCCGCGCCCGGCGTGAGGTCGATGCTCGCCGCAATCGCCCCTTGCATGCGCATGCCGACGAAGGGCTGCAGATCGGAAAGGTGCGCCACCCGAAGCCGCAGCTTGCCGCGGCCTGCCGCCGGATTTCGGCCGGCCGTGAGATCGCCGTGGATGGCCACGCTCTTCCAGGTCGCGCTGGGAATGACGACATGGAAGGTGTTGGCGGCCGCGCGCGCGACCGTGGCCCGCAGCCGAAGCGGTGCGCCATCGAGCGTGCCGCTTGCCTGCATCGACGCGCTCGGCGCCGAAGGCAGGCCGCGCGCCCGCAGGGTCGCCTCGACCGTGCCGGGCGTGGAGCCGTGAATCGCGATCCTCGAGCGCACCCGCACGTCGGCCGCCAGGGATTGCAGCGGGCCGTCGGCCGTGCCGGTGGCATCGAGCGAGCCGGCGACGGACGGCCAGATCAGGGCGAGCTCGGGCAGGGAGACTTGCCAGTGCGCGCGCACCGACTTCACGAGGCGAGCGGATGCGCCGGGAGCGGAGCGCTCGGCGCTGCCATGACCGGACACCGACAGCGCGCGCCCGCTCAGCTTCAACGTATCGATGTCGACCGTGGCAGGCGTCATGGTGCCCGCGACGTGCAATCGCGTGCCGGCACCGAGCAGCCTTGCCGCCATGCCGGCGCCGGCGAGGTCGCCCGCGCCTCTCACATCGAGCGTGATGTTCCGCCCCCGCTCCGCGACCTTGCCGGTGAGATTCATCGTGCCGCTGATGCTCTCGTGATAGAGGGCGGCGAGCGCTCCCAAGTGATTCAGCCGCAGATCGAAGCGGGCGCTCTTCGCTCCCGCCGTGATCGCATGCACGTCGAGGTCGAGCAGCCGATGGGTCAGAGAGAGCTGGAGCGGGCGTCCCGCCGCACCGAGGTGCCAGATCGCATCCACATCGAGCGGCGAGCCGTGGAGAAGCTGCGGCTGCGAGCCCGTCAACAGGATGCCGCTCGCCATCGCGTGCAGTGTGAGCACCTGACCGTTGGCGTTCAGCTTCGCTTGCAGGGCGCCGAGCCGCGCGCCGTCCGGCAGCTCGAGTCCCTGAAGATCCAAGGCGCCGGTGGCGCGAGGCGCGGTTTGCGGGCCCGTCCAGCGGCCGTGCAAGGCCACACGCCGCCAGGCCAGCCCTGGCCGCGGCGACATCGCCGGGGAATCGGCCGAAAAGGACAGATCGGCCGACCGGCGCACCAGGTCGATCGTACCGCTCGCGAGCGCGCTCAGCTGCCCGGCGTGCACATCGAGCGCGAGCCGCTCCGCGTCCCGCGGCCCTTCGAGGCGCGCCACGACCGAGAGCGCGCCGAGGTTGGGCAGGTTCACCAGGTGCTCGAGCGGGCCGCCCGCCGGCTCCGTGAGGCG
The DNA here is from genome assembly GCA_027306985.1 of Gammaproteobacteria bacterium. Taxonomy (GTDB): domain Bacteria; phylum Pseudomonadota; class Gammaproteobacteria; order Steroidobacterales; family Steroidobacteraceae; genus 13-2-20CM-66-19. Next base: position 3,461 of record DAHUXV010000014.1, read on the forward strand.
CAGACGGGCTGTGGTCCGGGAATGAACCCTCTGCAAGGCGACGTCGTAATCGCCGGTGCCGTCGGTACGGTGCGCCGCGAGGCGCGCGCGCACGTCCTGCATCGATCTGTAATGAACATCGCCGCGGACCTCCAGGCGCGCCCTCATGCCCGCGGCCGCCGGCTCGAGTACCAGCGTGCCGATCGCGATTCGATCGACGTCGATGGCGGGCGGATGGAAGCTGCTGCTGCCGCCGGAGGGGGTGGACGCGGTGCCGACCGGCCGTCTGAGCACCTCCGCGCTGCGCACAGCGAGGCTGTCGACATGCAGGTCCCACGCGAAGAGCGCGAGCGGCGACCAATGGATCGCGATGTGCCGCGCCCGCATCCACTCGCCCCGGGTGTCGCGCAGCCTGAGGCTCGCGATCCGGATATCGCCGGGGAACGTCCCGCCGAGGCCGGCGATGAGCACCCGCCCGGAGGTGAGTTTCGCCGTCTCGCCCGCGAGCAGCCTGCGCCCCGCGCCGGTGTTGCCGGCGACGATCACGGCGGCGACGAGCAGCACGATCAGCAGCAGGACTGCGCCCACGCTCCAGGCCGCGATCCGCAGTGCGCGGCGCATCAGAACGCCTGCCCGAGGCCGATGTAGATCTCGAAGGCATCGCCGCCGGGCAGCGTCCGGGTCGGGAAGGCGACATCGAACCGGATCGGCCCGATGGAGGTGTAATAGCGCACGCCCGCGCCCACGCCCACGCGATATACGCTCCCGTTCGGGCTCGAGACACCGCCGCTGTCCACGAACACGACGAAACCAAAATTCGTGCCCACGCGCTGGCGCAGCTCGAGATTGGCGGCCTGCATGTTGGTGCCGCCCATCGGGACGTCCTGCACCGGACACGCTTGCAGCAGGCCCGGGTTGCCGGCCGCAGGGCAGTTGCTGCCGGCGAACTGCGGGCCCACGGACTGGTAGCGGTAGCCGCGCACGGTCCCGCTGCCGCCGGCATAGAAGCGCTGATCGGGCGGCAGGCTGAACTGCGTCGCGCCGAGCGCCACGCCGGCGATCGCCCTCGCGGCGAGCACGGTGCGTCCCGGCGGATCGCTCTCGATCAGCTGGTGCAGGTCGTAATAGGTGGAAACGCTGCCCTGCACCACGACGAAGGTCTTCTGCGTGCTGCCGTAGGAGAACGTCGGCTGGACGTTGAGGGAGATCCTCAAGCCGCGCGTGGGATCGAGCAGCGGCGAGGCGAGATCGGTGGAATCGTAGTAGGCGCTGAGCGGCACCATCGCCAGGTTGTAGTCGTACCCGAGGTCCTCCTGATCGATGATCTCGTGCTGGTAGCTCACGCCCGCCGCGACACTCCAGAGCTTCGAGAGCTTGCGGCTCAACGAGGCGCCCGCGGTCTCCCCCGTCTGGGTGTAGGCCTGCAGCGCCTGCCGCAAGCCGCGTATCTGGAAACTGAGCGTCTGGCCGCGCCGGCGGAAATCGGGGATGGCATATCCTATCGTGGCGTCGTAGCCGATTCCCGTGGTCGCCGAGCCGCCGAGGTTGATGGCATCCACCGAAGTGGTGAGCTGCTCTCCCTTGCCGAAGACATCGCGGTCGCCCCAGTTCAATCCCGCGCTGCCGCCGAGGTCGCTCGAGTAGGCGGCGCTCGCGCCGACCGTGAACCGCTTGGCTTCATGCACTTCGAAGGTGAGGGGCACACGGCTCTCGGCATCGGGCTTCCCCATCCCGACACCGACCCTGGAGAAGACACCGAGGGTGAGCAGATCCTGCCGCGCCGTCTCGACGGTCGCCGCGTCGTACCGCTCTCCGGTGTGCACGATGAGCCTGCGGCGCACCAGCGACTCCTGGACGTGCTCGAGCCCCTGAATCCGGATTTCCCCGATCCGCACGCGCGGCCCCGTCGTCACCTCGAAGGTCAGATCGAGGATCTGTCGCGCGGGCCGCTCGTAGGCGATGGGTGCCTTCACCCGGGCGAGCGCGTAGCCGCCGTCCTGGAGCGCGGTCTGCAGCCTCGCCCCGGCCGCGAGCACGTCGGAAGCGACGGCGGGCGCGCCGGTCTTCAGGCGCAGCTTCCGGCGCATCCCCGGGGGCAGCGCGCCTTTGACATCGATCCGCCCTATGTGGAAGAGCGGCCCGAGCGCCGCATGGATCCTGACTTGGGCGTCCTTGCCCTTCGGCAGCGCGGACAGGGAGTTGCCGAGCCCCACACCGTCGAGTCCCCGTCCGTCGATCGTGATCGTGACTGCGCCGTCGTAGTACCCGAAGCTGTGCAGCACCGTCACGAGCCGGGGAACATCGCCGCGGGCGCGGGCGATGAGGCCGAAGGGGTCCGTTGGGGCGGTCTGGCGCAGCGTCTGCAGCTGCGAGGTCGCCTTCATCATCGAGTCGACCGCGTCACTCCCGGACGAGACCCAGTCGACCTTGTAGGGCTGGGGGTTGGCGGCGTAGGCGAGTGGCACGGCGAGCAGCCAGCACGCCGCCAAGCTGAGCAGACCGCACGCTCTGCTGACGGACCCTGCGACCGCCGGCACACCGATACGAATCCCGATCACTGCTCGAGTCACCCGCGCCGCTGAAACGGTTCGAGCTCATCAGCGCGGAGCTCCGCGCTGCGGAGCGGGCGGCTCCAGGCTCGGCTCACCGCCTCAAACGGTTCGGATCGAGATTCTGTTCCGGGCGTTGCGCGGGGCTCGTCTCTTCGAGAGCCTGCCCGGGCACCTCCCCGGGAGGAGACGGCTCGTGCGGCGCGCCTTCGCCGGCGTGCTCCCGCTGGATCCGTTGGTAGATCTCATCGCGGTGCACGGCAACGCTTCGCGGGGCGTCGATCCCGAGGCGAACCTGGTTGCCGTTCACGCCGAGCACCGTGATGCTGACGTCGTCGCCGATCATCACGGCCTCGCCGGCCCGCCGGGTCAATATCAGCATGGGTTTGGCCGCTTTCCGGGAGATTCAGACTCGCAACGGCGAGCCTCGGAGGCTACCACTCGCGACATTCACGCGCTGAGCCGCGCCCTGACGAAGTCGGGCACGGAGGCCAGTGCGTCATCGAGCGCGGCCGGATTGTTGCCGCCTGCCTGGGCGAAGTCCGGCCTGCCGCCGCCCCTGCCGCCGACCTTGGCGGCAATGACGCCGGCGAGCTCTCCCGCCTTGATGCGCGCGGTCTGGTCCGCGGTCACGCCAGCCACGAGCACGACCTTCTCCGGGCCTTCGACCGAAGCCAACACCACCACCGCCGACTTCAGACGGTCCTTCAGGCGGTCGACGGCGCTGCGCAGTGCGCCGGCATCGGCGCCTTCGACTCTCGTCGCCACGATCTTCACTCCCTGCACGTCCACGGCGCCCGATGCGAGGTCGGAAGCACCCTGTCCGCAAGCCAGGCGGTCCTTGAGAGTGCGGACTTCCTTCTCCATCTGCCGGATGCGCTCGAGCGCATCCTGCACCTTGTCCCTGACGTCCTCGCGGGAGCCGCGCACCAGCTGAGCGAGCTCCCGAAGGAGCGTCTCGCTCTGCTCCACGTATTCGACGGCGGCCTCGCCCGTGATCGCCTCGATGCGGCGCACGCCCGAGGCGACGCCGCCCTCGCCGAGGATCTTGAAGAGCCCGATGTCGCCCGCCCGCTTGACGTGGGTGCCGCCGCAGAGCTCCATGGAGAAGTCCCCGACGCGAAGCACCCGAACGTCCTTGTCGTACTTCTCGCCGAAGAGCGCCATGGCACCCGCGGCCACGGCGCTCTCGTATCCCATCAGCTGCGTCTGCGCCGGCGCGTTGAGCCGGATCTGGGCGTTCACCAGCCGCTCGATCTGCGTGAGCTCCGCGGCCGTGACCGGCTGCAGATGGGAGAAGTCGAACCGCAACCGGTCGGGCGCGACCAGCGAGCCCTTCTGCTGGACGTGCGTACCGAGCGTCTTGCGAAGCGCCGCGTGGAGCAGGTGAGTCGCCGTGTGATTGAGCGCGGTGGCTCGCCGGCGATCGCCGTCGACCTGCGCCCGAAGGACATCATTGACGCGAATCGTTCCTTCGGAGACCAGTCCCACATGCGAGTGCGCGGCACCGCGCTTTACGGTGTCCTCGACGAGGAAGCGCGACTCCGGGCCCGTGAGCGTCCCCGTGTCGCCGACCTGGCCGCCCGACTCGGCGTAAAAGGGCGTGCGATCGAGCACCACCTCGCCCGTCTCGCCGGCGCGCAGCTCCTGCGCCGGGCTGCCGCCCTTCAGCAGCGCGACCACGCGGCCTTCGGACTCCAGGCCTTCGTAGCCTTGGAAGGCGGTGCGCGAGTCGACGACGGCGCCCCCGCGCAGGTCGACGCCGAACTTGCTCGCCTCCTGGGAGCGGCGCCGCTGCTCCTCCATGGCGGCATCGAAGCCGGCCTGGTCGATGGTGAGGCCGCGCTCGCGCGCGATGTCGGCGGTCAGATCCGCCGGGAATCCGTAGGTGTCGTACAGCTTGAACACGGTCTCGCCGGGAATGACCGCCTCTTGACCCGGGCTTCGGCCGTCGGTGAGCTTCGCGATCACGCCCTCGAGCAGCGCCATGCCGTTGGCCAGCGTCTCCGCGAATCGCTCCTCCTCCTGCTTGAGGACGCGCTCGGCGTGCCCGCGGCCGCGGGTGAGCTCCGGATAGGCGGCGCTCATCTCCCGCTCCAGGACCGGAACCAGCTTGTAGAAGAACGGCTCCTCGATGCCGAGCTTGTAGCCGTGGCGCACCGCGCGGCGGATGATGCGCCGCAGCACGTACCCGCGTCCCTCGTTGGAAGGCAGCACGCCATCGACGATCAGGAACGTGCAGGCACGGATGTGGTCGGCGATGACGCGCAGCGAGCTCGAGGCGAGGTCGGTCGTTTGCGCCAGCTCCGCCGCGGCGCGGATCAGGCTCTTGAAGAGGTCGATGTCGTAGTTCGAGTGCACGCCCTGCAGGACCGCGGCCATGCGCTCGAGGCCCATGCCCGTATCCACGGAGGGCTTCGGCAGCGGTGTCAGTGTGCCGTCGGCCGCCCGGTCGAACTGCATGAAGACCAGGTTCCAGATCTCGACGTAGCGGTCGCCGTCCTCATCGGGAGAGCCCGGCGGGCCGCCGGGAATCTGCGGACCGTGGTCGTAGAAGATCTCGCTGCACGGCCCGCAGGGACCGGTGTCGCCCATGGCCCAGAAGTTCGACTTCTCGCCCATCCGGGAGAAGCGCGCCGGCGATACGCAGACCTCCTTCAGCCAGATATCCGCCGCCTCCTCGTCATCGCGGAACACCGTCACCCAGAGGCGCGCCGGATCGAGCCGCAGCGTCCCGGTGAGGAACTCCCAGGCGAAGCGGATCGCATCGCGCTTGAAGTAGTCGCCGAAGGAGAAGTTGCCCAGCATCTCGAAGAACGTGTGGTGGCGCGCGGTATAGCCGACATTCTCGAGGTCGTTGTGCTTGCCTCCGGCGCGCACGCAGCGCTGGCTGGAGGTGGCGCGCACGTAGTCGCGCCGGTCCTTGCCGAGGAAGACGTCCTTGAACTGCACCATGCCCGCATTGGTGAAGAGCAGGGTCGGATCGTTGCCGGGGACGAGCGGGCTCGAGGGCACGACGGTGTGGCCGCGCTCGCGGAAGAATTCGAGGAAGGCGCGGCGTGCATCCGCCGCCCCTAAGCTTGGAGGCTGCTTCAAGTTTTCAGTCCGGTTCGAGATCGGCGCCAGTGGCCGCCCGGATATGATCCGATGAAAAGCCCCGATACTGCAAAAAACGCGCTTGGCGGGCCTTCTCGGCCCAGGAATCCGGCGGCGCGGCGCCGAATTTGCGCCGGCGGACGGCGGCGGCCACCGCCCCCCAGTCCGGGCCCGCGTCGATGGCCGCCTCGATCAGCTCGCGCGGGGCGCCGAGGGAGGCCAGATCCGCGGCGATGCGCCGCGGGCCCTGGCCGCGCTCCGCCCGGGAGGCGACGTACCGCTCCGCATAGCGGGCATCGCTGAGCAGATGCTCGCCGGCCAGCTCCGCGACCACGGCGGCGGTCGCCCGGGGGTCGCAGCCGCCCGCCTGCAGCCTGGCGCTCAGCTCACCCGTGAGCCAATCGCGCCGCGCGAGCAGCGCGAGGGCGGCGGCGCGGATCGCCTCTGGATCGGCCCCCGCCTCAGGCCGAATTAGCGGCTTCGCCGCCACCGTTGCGCTGCTGCCGCACGGGCATGAGCCGGGCGCGGATCTGCTCCTCGATCTCGCGCGCCACCTCGCGGTTGCTCTGCAGGTAGTTGCGGGTGTTGTCCTTGCCCTGCCCGATCCGATTGCCCTTGTAGGAGTACCAGGCGCCGGACTTCTCGATGATGCCCTGCGCCGAGCCGAGCTCGATGATCTCGCCCTCGCGGGAGATGCCGAGGCCGTACATGATCTCGAACTCCGCCTCGCGGAAGGGCGGAGCCACCTTGTTCTTCACCACCTTGACGCGCGTCATGTTGCCGACGACCTCGTCGCCGTTCTTGATGGCGCCGATGCGGCGGATGTCGAGGCGGACGGAAGCGTAGAACTTCAGCGCGTTGCCGCCGGTGGTCGTCTCCGGATTGCCGAACATCACGCCGATCTTCATGCGGATCTGGTTGATGAAGATGACGATGGTGTTGGAGCGCTTGATGTTGCCGGTGAGCTTGCGCAGCGCCTGCGACATCAGGCGCGCGTGCAGGCCGACCTGCATCTCGCCCATCTCGCCCTCGATCTCCGCCTTCGGCGTGAGCGCCGCGACGGAGTCGATCACGACGATGTCGACCGCATTGGAGCGGACCAGCATGTCGGTGATCTCGAGCGCCTGCTCGCCGGTATCGGGCTGGGAGACCAGCAGATCGCCGATGTTCACGCCGAGCTTCTCGGCATAGCTGGGATCGAGCGCATGCTCCGCATCGACGAAGGCCGCCGTGCCGCCGC
>DAHUXV010000017.1 GCA_027306985.1 Gammaproteobacteria bacterium
GAGGCGCTCGGGGCGTTGGCCCTCGAGCCGGACGGTTATTATGTCGATGCGACGTTCGGGCGCGGCGGTCATACGGCACTCCTACTCCAGGCCCTGGGTCGAGAAGGCCGCGTGCTCGCGATCGACCGGGACCCGCAGGCCATCGCGGCCGGCGAGCAGCGCTTCGCCGGCGAAATGCGGCTTGCGCTCGTGCACGCGTCGTTTGCCGAAATCGGTGCGCTCGTGCCGGCTCATGCGGCCGGCCGCCCTTGCCGGGGAATTCTGCTCGACCTCGGCGTTTCCTCGCCCCAGCTCGATGATCCGGCGCGCGGCTTCAGCTTCCGGGCCGACGGTCCGCTCGATATGCGCATGGACCCGACACGCGGCGAGCCGGTCTGCGCGTGGCTCGCTCGTGCGGGCGTCGAGGAGATTCGCGAGGTGATCGCCACGCTGGGCGAAGAGCGCTTCGCGCGCCGCGTGGCGCAGGCGATCGTGGCGGCGCGGCAGGAGCGGCCGATCGAGCGTACGCGGGAGCTCGCGGAGCTGGTCGCGCGCGCCGTGAGGACACGCGAGCCGGGGAAGCATCCCGCCACCCGCACGTTCCAGGCGCTGCGGATGCACGCCAACGATGAGCTCGGCCAGCTCGAGAAGGCGCTCGCAGGCGCGGTCGATGCGCTCGCAACGGGCGGTCGCCTGGCGGTCATCAGCTTCCATTCGCTCGAGGATCGCGTGGTCAAGCGCTTCATGCAGCGCGAGTCCCAGCTCGATCCGGCCGCCGCCGAGCTGCCGATCGTGCCGCCGCAGCTCACGCCGCGCCTGCGGCTGGTCGGCCGCAAGATCCGCGCGAGCCAGGAGGAGGTCGCGCGCAATCCGCGTGCGCGCAGCGCGCTGCTGCGCGTGGCAGAGAAGGCCGTATGAGGCTGGCGGCGACCACGCTGGGGATCACCGTCGCGGCGCTCTGGGTGGGAGTGCTGGTATCCGCGGGCGGCGCGGTCTACTGCACGTTTCGCGCGCGTCAGCTGTTCATCGAGCTCGAGCAGCTCGACACGCAGCGCGACAACCTGGACATCCAGTGGGGTCAGCTGCAGCTCGAGCAGAGCGCCTGGTCCTCCCATGCCCTGGTCGAGAGCGTCGCGGGCAAGAAGCTGCACATGAGCATGCCGGCGCCGAAGGACATCGTGGTCGTCTACCCATGAGGACGCGCAGCGCACGACACGACGCACCGCGCGCCTTCCGCTGGCGGGCGCATTTTCTCGTGGGGGTGCTCATCCTCATCGCCGCCGCGCTCGTCGGGCGCGCGATCGACCTGCAGCTGTTCGAGTATTCCTTCCTCTCGAAGCAAGGCAATGCCCGCTTCACGCGCATCGTCGACATCCCGGCGCACCGCGGCACCATCACCGATCGCTACGGCCAGCCCCTTGCGGTGAGCACGCCGGTGGATTCGATCTGGGTCAACCCGAAGCAGATCGCGCTCGCGCCCGCTCAGATTCCGCGCCTCGCCGCCGCGCTCGGCACGCGCCCCCAGGGCCTGGAGCGTCGCATCTCGAGCAACCTCGATCGCGATTTCCTCTATGTCTCGCGCCAGCGGCAGCCGGCGTTCGCGGCGCGGATCAAGGCGCTCCACATTCCCGGCGTCTACCTCTCGCGCGAGTACCGGCGCTATTACCCGGCCGGCGAGGTCACCGGGCAGCTCATCGGCTTCACCAATATCGACGATCAGGGCCAGGACGGACTCGAGCTGGCGTACGACCAGTGGCTGACGGGCATCGACGGCGAGAAGCGCGTCATCCAGGACAACTACGGCAGGATCGTTCAGGACGTCGAGAGCATCCGTCGCGCGCGCCCCGGGCGCGATCTCGTTCTCTCCATCGATCTGCGCATCCAGTACTTGGCCTATCGCGCCTTGAAGGCGCAGGTGGCCGCGCAGGACGCACGCTCCGGCTCCATGGTGGTGATCGACATCGCCACGGGCGAGGTGCTCGCCATGGTCGATCAGCCGGCCTTCAACCCCAACGACCGCGACCAGATGCTGCCCAGGCTGTATCGCAACCGCGCGGTGACCGATATCTTCGAGCCGGGCTCGTCCATGAAGCCCTTCTTCGTCGCCGCCGGGCTCATCTCCGGCAAGTACGACAACCGCTCGATCATCAACACCTCGCCCGGCTACATCAAGGTCGAGGGCCACACCTTCACCGACGAGCAGGATTTCGGGCCGATCGACCTCTCCCTGGTGCTCGCCCACAGCTCGAACGTCGGCATGGCGCACGTCGCCCTGTCGCTGCCGCCGCAGCTCATCTGGACCACGCTGCACGATTTCGGCTTCGGGCAGCTGGCGGCCCCCGGTTATCCGGGAGAGTCGGCCGGCCTGCTCACGAGCTACGCGCGGTGGCGGCCGATCGATGTGGCGACGATGGCGCACGGCTACGGCATCGCCGTGACCGCGCTGCAGCTGGCGCATGCCTACGCCACGATCGGCGGCTTCGGCATCGAGCGGCCGATCTCCTTCCTGCGGGTCGACTCGCCGCCGCCGGGCCAGCGTGTCATGAGCGCGCGCCTGTGCCGCGAGCTCATCGGGTTGATGCGCGCGGTGATCTCGCCGGTCGGCACGGCGCCGACGGCGGCCATTCCGGGCTACAGTGTTTCCGGCAAGACCGGGACCGCATGGATCGCCGACGACGGCAGCTACCGCGAGCACCACTTCGTGGCGGATTTCGAGGGCATGGCGCCGGCCAGCGCTCCGCGCCTCGCGGCCGCGGTGGTCATCGACAACCCGCGCAACGGTCTGCACCAGGGCGGCGAGGTGGCGGCGCCCGTGTTCGCGAAGGTGATCGGCCGGGCGCTTCGCCTGATGGGAGTCGCGCCGGACGAGCCGGTGGGACAGTCGCAGGAGCTGCAGGCGTCCATACAATGACCGCGGCCGTGACTTCAACGTCGACCCACCGTGCGCGGCTCAGCGAGCTCGGCGCCGGGCTCATCGAGGCGCCCCCGCCGCTCGAGGTCAGTGACGTCACGCTCGACTCGCGCACGGCCGGTCCCGGTGCGCTGTTCCTCGCCTGCCGCGGCCACGGCCGCCACGGCGCGCAGTTCGCCGGCGAAGCGCTGGCGCGCGGTGCGTGCGCGGTGCTCTACGAGCCGGTTCCCGGGGCACGGGATCTCATCGAGACGGCTCTCGGCGGCATGACCGGCGCGAGCGACGTGTTCGTCGCTCCCGTGCCGCAGCTCTCCCGCCACGCCGGCGTGATCGCCGACCGGTTCTTCGGCCGTCCGTCCCAGGCCCTGACCGTCGCCGGCATCACGGGCACGAACGGCAAGACGACCTGCGCCTGGCTGCTGGCGCAGGCCCTGACCCGCTGCGGCCGTCCCGCCGCCTACATGGGCACGATCGGATTCGGCCTGCCGGGCGCGCTCGCCGCCACGGAGAACACCACGGCCGATGCCGTGTCCGTTCACCGCCGCCTCGCGGCGATGAGGGCGCTCGGCGCCGCGGCCGTGAGCATGGAAGTGTCCTCGCACGCGCTGGATCAGCATCGCGTCGGCGGCGTGCGCTTTCATACCGCGGCGTTCACCAATCTCACCCGCGATCATCTCGACTACCACGGCACGATGACCGCCTATGGGGAGGCGAAGGCGCGGCTCTTCGCCTGGCCGGGCCTCGCCATGCGGGTGATCCATGTCGACGATGAGTTCGGCGCGCGGCTGGCGGCGCAACTTTCCGAGGCGCAGCTGGTCATCACCACACGCAGCAGCGCAACCTCCGCGCTGCCGGCCGGTGCGCGGGCGGTGCGCGCAACCCGTATCGAGGCGGCTGTCTCCGGTCTCGTGATCGACGTCGCCTCCAGCTGGGGGGCGGCCAGGCTCGAGGTGCCGCTGATCGGCGACTTCAACGCCGACAACACGCTCACGGTGCTCGCGGTGCTGCTCTCGTGGGGTATCCCGCTCGCCGAGGCCGCCGCGGCGCTCGAGTCGTGCCGGGCCGCGCCGGGGCGGATGGAGGCCTTCGGCGGCCGCGACGGCGCGCCGCTTGCCATCGTGGACTACGCGCACACGCCCGATGCGCTCGCGAAGGCGCTGCGCGCCGCCCGCCGGCACTGCCGCGGGCGCCTGCGCGCGGTCTTCGGTTGCGGCGGCGACCGCGATCCGGGCAAGCGCGCGATGATGGGCCGGATCGCCGCCGAGCTCGCGGACGAGTCGGTGGTCACCGACGACAACCCGCGCAGCGAGCCTCCCGAGAAGATCGTGGGAGAGATCATGGCCGGCATTCCCCGCGGCGCCGCGGCGCGGGTCGAGCACGACCGCGCCCTGGCCATCCGGGCCACGCTGAGGCGCTCGGGGCCGCAGGACGTGGTGTTGATTGCCGGAAAGGGGCATGAGGAATATCAGATCTACGGCAGCGAGCGCCGCCCGTTCAGCGATCAGAGCGTGGCGCGCGCGGCGCTCGAGGCGAAGCGGCCGTGAGCGGTAAGTCGACAGTCGAGCGGACACTCGGGAATCTCGCGCGGGCCTGCGGCGGACGGCTCGCGGGCGCCGACCGCGCCTTCGCCGGCGTCTCGAGCGACAGCCGCACGCTGACGGCGGGCGATGTCTTCGTGGCTCTGCACGGTCCGCGCTTCAACGGCAACGAGTTCGTCGGCGCCGCGCTGGCGGCGGGCGCGGCCGGCGCCCTCGTCGATGCGCCGCAGCCCGACGCGCTGGCGCAGATCGTCGTCGCCGACACGCAGGCGGCGCTCTCCCGCGCCGGCAACGCCTGGCGCGAGGCGCTTTCCATCCCGGTCATCGGCGTGGCGGGCAGCAACGGCAAGACGACGGCCAAGGAAATGACGGCGGCGATCCTGTCGCGGGCCGGAAGCACTCTGGCCACCCGCGGCAACCTCAACAACCACATCGGCGTGCCCCTCACCCTGCTGCGCCTCGAGCCGGGACACCGGTTCGCGGTCATCGAGATGGGGGCCAACCGGGCGGGCGAAGTGGCGGACCTGGTCAAGGTTGCGCGCCCGACGGTCGGGCTCATCACCAACGCGGGCGCGGAGCATCTCGAAGGCTTCGGCAGTCTCGAGGGCGTGGCGCGCGCGGAGGGCGAGACGGTCGCGGGGCTCGCGCCCGAGGCGACGGCCGTGTTGAATGCGGACGACGAATTCGTGAGCCTGTGGCGCGGCATGACCGCCGCGCGCGTGGTGACCTTCGGCATCGCGAGCGCAGCGGACTTTCGCGCGTCGGACCTGCGCACGACGCTCGGCACGGAGGGCTTCCTCACCCGATTCCGCCTCTCGAGCCCGCTGGGACAGGCCGACATCGAGCTTCACGTCGGCGGACGGCACAACGTGGCCAATGCTCTCGGGGCCGCCGCGGCGGCGGCCGCCGCCGGCGCGACGCTCGCGCAGATCGCCGCGGGTCTCGATGCCATGCGTCCGGTTCCGGGGCGGCTGCAGCTGAAGCAGGCGGCCTGCGGCGCCTGGATCATCGACGATTCCTATAACGCCAATCCGAGCTCCGTACGCGCCGGGATCGAGGTGCTCGCCACGGTCGAAGGCCGGCGCTGGCTGGTGCTCGGAGACATGGCGGAGCTCGGCGAATTCGCCGTGGACGCGCACTCGCAGATCGGCGCCTTCGCGCGCGAGCACGGGGTCGAGCGTCTGCTCGGCACCGGTCCGCTCGCCGCGCTGGCGGTCGAGCGCTTCGGCCCCGGGGGCCAGTGGTTTCCCGACACGGACGCGCTGACCCGTGAGCTCGGTCGCGCGCTGTCCGCGGAGAAGACGGCCGGCAGCGTGCGTCTGCTCGTCAAGGGCTCGCGGGTCAACAGGCTGGAACGCGTGGTCGCGGCGCTCGTGGACCACACCAACGACAACTCTGGCGGGCATTGAGTGCTTTACTGGATCGCACAACGACTGACGGGCTGGTACACGGGCTTCAACGTCTTCTCGTACCTCACCTTCCGCGCCATCCTGGCGACGGCATCCTCGCTCGCGATTTCCCTCATCGTGGGGCCGACCCTGATCGACCGGCTGTCGCGCTATCAGATCGGCCAGGTCGTGCGCGATGACGGCCCGAAGAGCCACCTTCCGAAGGCGGGCACGCCGACGATGGGCGGCACCCTCATCCTGGTGACGACGCTCGTGAGCACGCTCCTCTGGGCGGACGTTTCCAACCGCCTGGTGTGGACGGTGCTGGGGGTGACATTCGCCTTTGGCCTGATCGGCTTCTACGACGATTACCTGAAGCTCGTCGTGCGCAATCCGCGCGGGCTGGCGGCGCGCTGGAAGTACCTCTGGCAGTCGGTGGCGGGACTCGCCACCGCGGCGACGCTCTACGTCACCGCGACTCACCCGGCCGAGAGGACGCTCTTCCTGCCGTTCGTCAAGTCGTTCGCCGAGCCGCTGTCGGCGGCGCCCTTCATCGCGATCGCCTACTTCATGATCGTCGGCATGAGCAACGCGGTGAATCTGACGGACGGGCTCGACGGCCTGGCCATCATGCCCGCCGCTCTCGTCTCCGCCGGGCTCGGCATCTTCGCCTACGCGAGCGGCAATCACGTCTTCGCCCACTACCTGCAGATCCCGGAGATCCCCGGTGCCGGCGAGCTGCTGGTCTTCTGCTCGGCGCTGACCGGCGCGGGCCTGGGCTTTCTCTGGTTCAACGCCTACCCGGCGCAGGTATTCATGGGCGATGTCGGCGCGCTTGCGATCGGCGCGGCCCTCGGCGTCATCGCGGTCATCGTCCGCCAGGAAGTGGTGGCGCTCGTCATGGGCGGCCTCTTCGTGCTCGAGACCGCCTCGGTCATCCTCCAGGTCGCCTCCTTCAAGCTCACCGGGCGGCGCATCTTCCGCATGGCACCGCTCCACCACCATTTCGAGCTCAAGGGCTGGGCGGAGCCGAAGGTGATCGTGCGCTTCTGGATCATTTCCTTCCTGCTGGTGCTGGCGGGGCTGGCCACTCTCAAGCTGCGATGAGCGCCCCGACTCACAAGCCATCCTCCGCCGTCATCGTCGGCCTCGGCCGCACCGGGCTCTCCTGCGCCCGCTATCTGCGCGAGCGCGGCTGGCGGGTCGCGGTCACCGATACACGGCCCGAGCCGCCGCAGCTCGCCGCGCTGCGCGCGCTCGATCCGCAGATTCCGGTGCGGGCCGGGGGGCTCGATGCGCGCCTCCTCGACGATGCGCTCTGCGTGGTGGTCTCGCCGGGCGTGTCGCTGGAGGAGCCCTTCCTCGCCGAGGCGCGGCGCCGCGGCCTGGAGATCGTGGGCGACATCGAGCTCTTCGCGCGCGCCGTCGATGCGCCGGTCGCCGGCATCACGGGCACGAACGGCAAGAGCACGGTGACGACCCTGCTCGGCCGCATGGCGGCGCGGGCCGGAGTGACGGTGCGGGTGGGAGGGAATCTCGGCGAGCCGGCGCTCGACCTGCTCGCGGCCGCCCATCGTGCCGGGGAAGCCGTCGGCCTCTACGTGCTCGAGCTCTCGAGCTTTCAGCTCGAGGCGACACATTCGCTCGATCTCGCGGCGGCGGCCGTTTTGAACGTGAGCCCGGATCATCTCGATCGGTATGCGTCCGTCGCGGCTTACGCCGATGCGAAGGCGCGCATCTTCGCCCGCTGCGATACGGCCGTGATCAATCTGGACGACCCGCTGGTGGTCGCCATGCCGCGCCCGGGTCAGCGCACGCTGAGCTTTTCCCTGCGGGCCGCAACAGGCGCCGACTACGCCTTAGGCGCTCGTCACGGCGAAGCGTGGCTGACACGGCGCCCGAAAGCGCTTGAGAAAGCGGCCCAGGGCCGCGGGGTCGACAAAGTCACACGGCCGCGCTCGCCCGAAGCGCCGCCAGGCGACTTCGGGCCAATAAACGATGACAAGCCGTTGCTGCCGCTGTCGGCGATGCGCATCCGGGGCCTGCACAATGCCGCCAACGCGCTTGCGGCGCTCGCGCTCGGTGAGGCGTTGGGGCTGCCTCTGCCCGCGATGCTCGCGGAGCTGGAGGCGTTCACCGGCCTGCCGCACCGCACTCAGTGGGTCGCGGAGGTGGCGGGCGTCGCCTACATCGACGACTCCAAGGGCACGAACGTCGGCGCGACGATCGCGGCCGTCGCCGGCATGGAGGGGCCGCTCGTCATCATCGCCGGCGGCGATGGCAAGAGTCAGGACTTCGGTCCCCTGGCGGCGGCGTTCCGCGGCAAGGTGCGTCACACGGTGCTGATCGGGCGCGACGCCCGCCTCCTCGGCGCGGCGCTGCGCGGCGTATGCACCACGGAGTACCGCGCCTCGCTCGAGGAGGCCGTGCGCGCCGCGGCCGCCGCGGCCCGCTCCGGCGACACCGTGCTGCTCTCGCCGGCGTGCGCGAGCCTCGACATGTTCCGCGACTACACCCATCGGGGCGCGGTATTCGCGCAATCGGTGAAGGAGCTGGCGGCATGAGCGAGGAGCGCGTGCGCACTCCGGTCGGCCAGACGACCCGCGGACGAGCGGCCGCCGTCCACATCGACAGCGTGACGCTCGCGCTGGTGCTGGCGCTCCTTCTCTTCGGGCTGGTGATGGTGACCTCCGCCTCGATCTCGGTCGCGGCCCAGAACACGGGGAACCCCTTCTACTTCCTCGAGCGGCAGCTGGGGACGGCGGTCGCCGGCGCGCTGGCGGCGGTGCTCGTCTTCTGCTTCAGGATGGATCGTTGGGAGGACTTCTCGCACCTGCTCTTCGCCGCCGCAATCGTGATGCTGCTCGCGGTGCTGGTGCCGGGTCTCGGCGAAGTGGTGAACGGCGGCCGGCGCTGGATGCACCTCGCCGGCTTCAGCTTCCAGGTCTCGGAGCTCGCCCGGGTGCTGGTGTTGGTTTACATCGCAAGCTACGCGGCGCGGCGGCAGGACGAGCTGCGCGAGACGTTCACCGGCCTCCTCAAGCCGCTGCTGCTGCTCGGCCTGGTGGCGGTGCTGCTTCTCGGCGAGCCGGACTTCGGCGCCGCGACGGTGCTCTTCGCCACCGGCTTCGGCATGCTCTTCCTCGCCGGCGCGCGGCTGCGCTACGTGATTCTGCTGACCGTCGTGGCCGGCTGCATCTTCGGCTTGCTCGCCGTCACCTCCGCCTACCGGCTGCGGCGGCTGACGGGCTTCCTCGATCCCTGGGCCAATCCGTACAGCAGCGGCTTCCAGCTCACCCAGTCGCTGATCGCCATCGGGCGCGGCAAATGGCTCGGCGTCGGCCTCGGCAACAGCGTGCAGAAGCTCTTCTACCTGCCCGAGGCGGATACCGACTTCCTGTTCGCCGTGCTCGCGGAGGAGCTCGGGCTCTTCGGAGTGCTGCTCACGCTCGGACTGTTCGTCGCGCTCATCTGGCGGGCGTTCTACATCGCGCGGCTCGCCTCACGGGCGGGCCTCGACTTCCAGAGCTATCTCGCCGCGGGGTTCGGGCTCTGGCTCGGCATGCAGGCCTTCATCAACGTCGGCGTCAACATGGGCGTGCTGCCGACCAAGGGACTGACGCTGCCCCTGATGAGCTATGGCCGCTCGAGCCTCATCGTGACGATGGTATGGGTGGGAATGCTGCTGCGCATCTATCACGAGACCATGATGGAGCGGCGCGGCTCGGCCACCGTCATGGCGCGGGGTGCCTCGTGACAAAATCGTCCGGAGCGATTTTGGACGGCGGCAGCCGGCCCGAAGGGGTTTCCCGATGAGTCTCGACTCGCGAAGGCGGGGCTCAGAGGGCGCCGGGACGGGGCCTCGCAACGACGGACCGATCCTCATCATGGCGGGCGGAACGGGCGGGCACGTGTTTCCGGCGCTCGCCCTCGCGCGCCGGCTGCGCGAGGAATCCGTCGAGGTCATCTGGCTCGGCACGCGCCGCGGGCTCGAGGCGCGCGTCATTCCGGCCGAGGGCATCGCGATCGAATGGCTGTCGGTCGGCGGCCTGCGCGGCAAGGGCTGGCGCACGCTGCTCGCGGCGCCGTGGCGGCTCGCCGTGGCGCTGGTCCAGGCGCTGCGGGTGATGTGGCGCCGGCGCCCGGCGCTCGTCGTCGGCCTCGGCGGCTTCGTCAGCGGGCCGGGCGGGATCGCCGCCTGGCTCACTCGCCGGCCGCTCATCATCCACGAGCAGAATGCGGTCGCGGGCTTCACCAACCGCTGCCTGGCGCATCTCGCGCGCGAGGTGCTGGAGGCATTCCCCGGCAGCTTTGCCTCGACCATCAAGGCGCGCAGCGTCGGGAATCCCGTCCGCCGCGACATCAGTGCGTTGCGGTCCCCGGCGGAGCGTTTCTCAGGGCGGGAAGGCGCCGTGCGTATCCTCGTCATCGGCGGCAGTCAGGGAGCGGTCCGGCTCAACACCGTGGTGCCCTACGCGCTGGCGCGGCTCGCCGGCAGGATCCGTTTCGATGTCCGCCATCAGGCGGGCGAGCGCTGGATCGAGGCCGGCCGGCAGAGCTATGCCGATGCGGGCGTGCGCGCCGACGTGCGGCCCTTCATCGAGGACATGGCCGAAGCCTATGGGTGGGCCGACCTCGTGATCTGCCGCTCGGGCGCCCTCACCGTATCGGAGCTGGCCGCGGCGGGCGTGGGCGCCGTGCTGGTGCCGTTCCC
>DAHUXV010000059.1 GCA_027306985.1 Gammaproteobacteria bacterium
TCATCCCGGAGTGGAACGACCTGGTCTACCGCGGCCTCTGGCGCGAGGCGCTGCAGCGTCTGCACAAGACCAACAACTTCCCGGAGTTCACCGGCCGGGTGTGTCCGGCGCCCTGCGAGGGCTCGTGCGTGCTCGGCATCAATGCGCCGCCGGTGACCATCAAGAGCGTCGAGAACGCCATCGTCGACAAAGGCTGGGAGCAGGGCTGGATCGCGCCCGAGCCGCCCGCCGCGCGCACCGGCAAGCGGGTGGCGGTGATCGGCTCCGGACCGGCAGGCCTGGCCGCGGCCTCGCAGCTGAACAGCGCCGGTCACACGGTGACGGTGCTCGAGCGCGAGGACCGTCCCGGGGGACTGCTGATGTACGGCATCCCCAACATGAAGCTCGACAAGAAGGAAGTCGTGCTGCGGCGCATCGACCTGATGCAGCAGGAGGGCGTCAAGTTCGTATGCAGCGCCAACGTCGGCGAGAACGTCGAGCCGATGCTGCTCCTCAAGGACTTCGACGCCATAGTCGTATGCACCGGTGCCACGCAGGCGCGGGACCTGACTGTCGAGAACCGCAAGCTCCGGGGCGTGCACTTCGCCATGGAGTACCTGACGGCGAGCACCAAGGCGCTGCTCAACGGCGGCCCGGATCACAGCCCCCTCCACGCGCGCGACAGGCACGTCGTGGTCATCGGCGGCGGCGATACCGGCACGGACTGTGTCGCCACGGCCATGCGCCAGGGCTGCAGGAGCCTGACGCAGATCGAGATCATGGCCCAGCCCCCGATGGAGCGCGCCGCCGACAATCCGTGGCCGGAGTGGCCTAAGGTCTACAAGCTCGACTATGGACAGGAGGAAGCGGCAGCGAGGTTCGGCGCCGACCCGCGCGTGTACGTTACGACGGTCAAGCGCCTGAACGGAGACGCTGACGGGCGCGTCCGCGCGCTCAGCACCGTGCAGGTCGCCTGGCGCAAGGACTCCAACGGACGCTTCGTCCCCGAGGACGTGCCGGGCAGCGAGCGGGAGATTCCGGCGGACCTGGTGCTCCTGGCGATGGGATTCACCGGACCGGAGCAGCCGCTGCTCACCGAGCTCGGCGTGCGCACCGACTCGCGATCGAACATCGACGCCGAGCACGGCGTGTACGCCACCAACGTGAAGGGCGTGTTCGCGGCGGGCGACTGCCGGCGCGGACAGAGCCTGGTGGTGTGGGCGATCAACGAGGGGCGCGGCGCCGCGCGCGAGTGCGACCGGTACCTGATGGGCGCCACGGACCTGCCTTGATTGATGGCGCTGGATCCGGCATTGCGCTGCGCAGCCCCTGCTCAGCGCAAGCCCGGGGTGACCCTCCATGGCCACCCGTGCGAGGCATGCGTCGCACCCTGCCCGGCCCAGCGCGCGGCGGGCAAAGAGCGCGGTTTTTTCCCCGCCGCTCGCCGGCGGCGGCGGCCACGTCCGTATGCCTGACCTGCGCGGCCATGCCGCTGCGTGATTCGAGCTGAGGACGCGAAGATGGAAGCTACATGAACGCCATACCGTCACAGGAGCAGTTGCCTCTCGAGCCGGCGCGCGAGCGCGAGCGGGCGGCGCGGCTGCGCGAGATCCCGTACAACTACACGTCGTTCTCCGACCGGGAGATCGTGATCCGGCTGCTCGGGGCGCGGCACTGGACGTTGATCGAGGAGCTGCGCAACGAGCGGCGCACGGGCCGCTCGGCGCGAATGCTGTACGAGGTCCTGGGCGACATCTGGGTGGTGCGCCGCAACCCGTACCTGCAGGACGACCTGATCGAGAACAGGCGCCGGCGGCGCCTGCTCGTCGAGGCGCTGCATCACCGGCTGACCGAGGTCGACCGGCGGCGGGAAGGGGGAGACGCTCAGCGCTATGACCGCGTCGGCGAGCTCCTGGCGGCGGCGCGCGAAGCGGTGCGCAGCTTCGAGACCGATTTCGACGCGTGGGCCGCGCTGCGCCGCCGGGTGACGCGGGTGCTCGGACGTTGCACGCGCAGCGACAACATCCGGTTCGACGCCTACGCCCGCGTGTCGCATGTCACCGATGCGACCGACTGGCGGGTGGAGTATCCCTTCCTGGTGCTGATGCCCGACACCGAGGCGCAGATCCCGGACCTGGTGCGGGGGTGCATCGAGCTCGGGCTCACCGTGATCCCCCGGGGCGGCGGCACCGGCTACACCGGCGGCGCCATTCCGCTCACGCCCCTTTCGGCGGTCATCAATACGGAGAAGCTCGAGCGCCTGGGCGGCATCGAGACCGTGCCGATGCCGGGGCTCCCGGAGCCCGTGCCGACGATCTTCTGCGAGGCCGGGGTCGTGACCCGGCGCGTCGCCAACGCCGCCGAGAAGAGCGGACTGGTGTTCGCCGTCGATCCCACGTCCGCGGACGCCTCCTGCATCGGCGGCAACATCGCGATGAACGCCGGCGGCAAGAAGGCGGTGCTCTGGGGCACCGCGGTCGACAATCTGGCCTGGTGGCGCATGGTCGACTGCGAGGGCAACTGGCTGGAAGTCAGCCGCGTCGGCCACAACCGCGGCAAGATCCATGATGTCGAGACGGCCGAGTTCGAGCTCATCTGGAAGGACGGCCGTCAGGCGCCGGAGCAGGCACCGGCACTGCGGACGCGGACGCTGCGCATCCCCGGCCGCAGGTTCCGCAAGGTGGGGCTGGGGAAGGACGTCACCGATAAATTCCTGGGCGGCCTGCCGGGCGTGCAGAAGGAAGGCTGCGACGGCATCATCACTTCCGCGCGCTGGGTGCTCCACCGCAGCCCTGCGCATACCCGCACCGTATGCCTGGAGTTCTTCGGCCAGGCGCGGGAGGCGGTGCCGGCCATCGTCGAGATCAAGGATTACCTCGACGGCCTGGCGGCGCGCGGCACCGTGCGGCTGGCGGGACTCGAGCACCTGGACGAGCGCTACCTGCGCGCGGTGGGCTACACCACCAAGTCCAGGCGCGGCGCCCTGCCGAAAATGGCCCTCTTCGGCGACATCGTGGGTGACGACGAGGCCGCGGTCGCCGCGGCCACCTCGGACGTCGTGCGCATCGCCAATGCGCGCAGCGGCGAGGGCTTCATCGCGGTGAGCGCGGAGGCGCGGCGCAAGTTCTGGCTGGATCGCGCCCGCACGGCGGCCATTGCCCGCCACACCAATGCCTTCAAGATCAACGAGGACGTGGTCCTGCCGCTCGCGCGCATGGGCGAGTACACGGATGAGATCGAGCGGATCAACATCGAGCTCTCCACGGCCAACAAGCTGGCGCTGATCGGCGCGCTCGAGCAGGTATTCGCGGCGCCGCTGCCGCTCGCGCGCGCCGAGGACACCGAGCTCGGCAATCTCGCCGACGCCGAGGTCATCGGCGAGCGCGCACCCCAGGCCCGGCAGCTGCTCGCGGACGTGCGCGGGCGCTGGGAGTGGCTGGCGGCGCATCTCGACACCGGACTCGAGGCGGCGCTGCCGCAGCTGAGCGCGCTCGGATACGACGCGGTGCTGCCGCAGCTGCGCGCGCGCCTGGCGGGCGCGCCCGGACTGCGGGTGTTCGACGCGGTGCAGGATCGGACGCTTCGCATTTCGTGGAAGCGCGAGCTGCGAGACCCCCTGCGGCAGATCTTCGGCGGACGGGTGTTCGCCCCGATACTGACAGCATGCGAGGACGCCCAGCGGCGCGTGCTGCGGGGACGCGTATGGGTAGCGCTGCACATGCACGCCGGCGACGGCAATGTGCATACCAACATCCCGGTCAACTCGGACGACTACGAGATGCTGCGCACGGCGACCGCGGCCGTCGCCCGCATCATGGGCATTGCGCGCCGCTTGAACGGCGTCATCTCGGGCGAGCACGGCATCGGCATCACCAAGCTGGAGTTCCTCGATGAGGCCGAGGTCGCCGAGTTTCGCGCCTACAAGCAGGCGGTGGATCCGGATGGGCGGTTCAACCGCGGCAAGCTCATGCCGGGCGGAGATCTGGCCAACGCCTACACGCCGAGCTTCAACCTGCTCGGGCACGAGTCGCTCATCATGCAGCAGTCGGACATCGGAACCATCTCCGACTCCATCAAGGACTGCCTGCGCTGCGGCAAGTGCAAGCCGGTCTGCGCCACGCACGTGCCGCGGGCCAACCTGCTCTACAGCCCGCGCAACAAGATTCTGGCGACCTCGCTGCTGATCGAGGCGTTCCTCTACGAGGAGCAGACGCGCCGCGGCGTCAGCATCCGGCACTGGGACGAGTTCGCCGACGTCGGCGAGCACTGCACCGTGTGCCACAAGTGCGCGAGCCCCTGCCCGGTCGACATCGATTTCGGCGACGTCTCGATGGCCATGCGCGATCTGCTGCGGCGCATGGGCAAGAAACGCTTCAATCCGGGCACCGCCGCCTCCATGTTCTTCCTCAACGCGACCCGCCCGGAGACCATCCGCCTGACGCGCAAGCTGATGATCGAATGGGGCTACAAGGCGCAGCGGGCGGCCAACGCAGTCCTCAAGGGCGTGGCCCGGGCGCAGACGCGCCGCCCGCCGGCGACCACGGGCAAGCCCGCCATGCGGGAGCAGGTGGTCCACTTCGTGAACAAGCGGATGCCGGGCGGCCTGCCGAAGAAGACGGCGCGCGCGCTGCTCGACATCGAGAACTCGGCCTATGTGCCGATCATCCGCGATCCGGCGCGGACCAGCAGCGAGACCGAGGCGGTGTTCTATTTTCCGGGCTGCGGCTCCGAGCGGCTCTTCTCCCAGGTGGGGATCGCCACCCAGGCCATGCTCTGGCACGTCGGGGTGCAGACCGTCCTGCCGCCCGGTTATCTCTGCTGCGGCTACCCGCAGCGCGGCGCGGGTCAGTTCGACCGTGCCGACAAGATCACGACGGACAATCGCGTCCTCTTCCACCGCGTCGCGAATACACTGAATTATCTCGACATCCGCACGGTGGTGGTGAGCTGCGGCACCTGCTACGACCAGCTGCAGGGATACAAGTTCGAGGAGATCTTCCCCGGCTCACGCATCATCGACATCCACGAGTATCTGATGGAGAAGGGCGTACGCCTGGAGGGGGTCACGGGCACCCGCTACATGTACCACGACCCCTGCCACTCGCCGATGAAGAGCTACGACCCGCTCCGGGTCGTCAACTCGCTGATGAACGACTCCAGGAACGGCCGGATCGAGAAGAATGACCGCTGCTGCGGCGAGTCGGGCACGCTGGCCCTCACCCGCCCGGACGTCTCGACCCAGGTGCGCTTTCGCAAGGAGGAGGAGGTCCGGGCGGGCGCCGAGAAGCTGCGCGCCGCGGGCCCCGGACAGGTCAAGATCCTGACCTCGTGCCCATCCTGCCTGCAAGGCCTGAAGCGGTACAACGACGACGCCGATCTTGATGCCGACTACATCGTCGTCGAGATCGCCCGACACCTACTCGGCGGAGACTGGATGGCCGAGTACGTGGCGCGCGCGAACGCCGGCGGCATCGAGCGGGTGCTCGTCTAGCCGCTGTGAGGCCGGCGCCGCGATGGCAGCCGGCCCGCTGTACTTCAAGCAGCCGATGACGCTCGTCATCCCGCGGTTGTCGACCGCCGCCTCGACGGGCAGCGAGTCGGTCCCCAGCCCTGCGCGTCAGGGCTTCGTGGCTACAAAGATCTTCTCACCCCGCTGCAGGCCATGGGTGACGCACTCGAGCGGCGTCGCCATGTATGCGGTCACGTGGAAGCCCGCAGCCTCGATCCGCCGCGGGAAGTCACGCCCGTAGAAGCGCACGTGATCGTATTGGCCGAAGTGCAGATCGCGGTCCGACTCGCTCGTAATCGCCGGGTTCTCGTAGGTCTCGTCCCAGGCTTCGATGATCGGCACCATGGCAATGAGCTTCCCGCCCGGCCTGAGGATGCGAAACAATTCCGCGAGCGCCTTGCGATCATCGACGTGCTCGAGGATGTGACTGGCGAACACCGCATCGACGCTCTCCGGCTGCAATTTCGTCTCTTCGATGTTGCACTGCTCATCAACATCGGCGCGGACCAGGTCCACCGCGCGATATTGCGGAAAGCGCCTGCTGAATCTCTTTCGCAGAATCTCCTCCGGCGCGAAGTGCAGCATCGACTGCACGCCGCCCAGGATCTTGTGCCGATCATCCATCAGCGCGAACAGACGATGCCGATCGAGCGAATCGCATCCGGCACACATCACATCCAGCACCAGCGGCACCCCGAAGGCACGGAACTTGCCGTGATAGCCGCAGATCGGACAGGTTCGCGGGTGCACCCCCGGCAGACGCGTGAGCATCTGTACCGCGTGCCATCGACGCCGGAAGATGCGCCGAACGCCGTACGGCACGCGTTGCCGGGTTCTGGAAACCCATGTCGACTGCGGCGCCATCATGCCACCCAAGCGTGACGCCGCAGCAGGATGCCGATGCGCACGTTTACCTCTGGTATCTCCGGCCGTGAACCGCTGCGCCTCACGGCGTGCCGGCATAGTTTGTGCCTGAGGGTCAGGCACGGCGCAACGCCTCCTGTTCGGGAAAGATCTGCACAGGCCGTAGCGATAGGCGCCATCGGTGAAGAATGGGTTTGACTCGTCCGCTACCGCATCCTCGATCGGCCCGATCCGGCGAAGCGCCGCATCGGCTCCGAGTCGTACGGCGCATCCTCCATTGCAGGACCAGGGAGGCCGAGCCACTGCCGCATGAAGGAGAGGCGCCGCATCCGCGTCATCGACATCGGCCGGGCGCCGACGCCGGCCTTCGGATAGTGCGGCTCCATGAGCGAGGGGGCCGCAGCCGCGCTGCCGCTCAGGCCATCCGCCGCCAGGAGTCTATGTAGATTCCCCGATGCGCCGCTTCAGGCTCAGGCGCGGAAAATGCTGACATCCAACGTCGTGGTTTCCGGACGCTCAACCCACAAAGCCTGGAGCCGATCGAAGACGGGGAGTCATCATGAGCAAGTTTTCCAACCGCAAACCGCGGGCGCCCGCGGACCGGAGGGCGCCAAGGCGCATCCTGGAAAGCGCGCTCCTGGCCGCGGCCCTCGCTCTCACCGGCTGCGGCGGCCAGTCGAGCAATCCCGCTCAGCGCAACACACTCCCCACAGGGAGCGCGCCGCCGCCAACTACCGCGCCGACGCCGGCCCCGACTCCGACCCCAACTCCGACTCCGACTCCGACTCCAACCCCGACCCCGACCCCGACTCCAACCCCGACGCCGGCCCCTACTCCTGCGCCGGTCGTCATCACGACGGCGGCACTGCCTTACGGGCGCATCGGGCAGAGCTACTCCGCGACGCTCGCGGTAAGCGGGGGAACGGCCCCTTATCAATGGTCGCTGGCGAGCGGGGTCCTGCCGGGCGGGCTCGCCCTCGGTGGGTCGACGGGCACGCTCTCGGGCAGCCCGACCGCCACCGCCGACCATGTCTCACTGATCTTCAAAGTCAGCGATTCGAGCGCGACCGCCGAAACGGCCTCGGTTACGCTTCCTCTGACCGTGAGTCCGGCTGCGATCTCGGTATCCATCGCTCCGCAACGGGCGGGGCTGACGCTCGGTGAGACGCTCAGCCTCGCGGCGGACACCAACGACCTCGCCGGTGTTACCTGGAGCGCCAGCCCGGCCGGATCTTCGCTCGCGCCTGCCGCGAGCACGAGCGGACAGTCCGTTGCGTTCAGCGTCCCACAGACCGCCGGCGTGTATACGGTGACGGCCACGAGTGTCACGGACCCGACGATGAGCGAGTCGATGACGGTAGGCGTCACGGGACTGTCGGGCGTCTTCACGTACCACGATGATCAGGCCCGGGACGGGATGAATGACGAGGAGTACGCCTTGACCCCGTCGGACGTCAATTCTTCGGATTTCGGGAAGCTGTTCTCTTGCACGGTGGACGGCGCGATCTACGCGCAGCCGCTGTGGGTCGCCAATCTGCAGGTGGATGGAGCCGTCCGTAACGTCGTGTTCGTGGCGACGGAGCACGACAGCCTGTACGCATTCGATGCCGACGCCAGTCCCTGCAAGCAACTTTGGCAGGTGAGCCTCATCGACTCGAGCCACGGCGGGACCGGAGGCGAGGTTACCGTGCCCGCGGGCACCAGCGGCTTTCTCATGGGCCAGGGCGACGGCGACCTGACGCCGGAGGTGGGCGTGACGGGAACACCGGTGATCGACCCGGCGACAGGAACCGTCTACGTGGTATCGGTGTCCATGAATGCCGCAGGCACGAGCTTCTATCAGCGCCTGCATGCCATCGACATCACCACGGGAGCGGAGAAGCCGGGATCGCCGGTGACCATCGCCGCCAGCGTTCCAGGGACGGGCGATGGCGGCTCGACAGCGGCGTTCAATCCGCAGATGGAGAACCAGCGCGCAGGGCTGGCGCTGGCGAACGGAACGGTGTATGTCGCGTGGGGCTCGCACGAAGACAACAATCCCTGGTACGGATGGCTCCTCGGATACAACTACAACGGTGCGACTTTCCGTCAGGCCGCGGTGCTGAACACTGCCCCCGACGCCCGCTGGGGAGGCATCTTCATGAGCGGAGCTGCGCCCGCCGTGGACAGCGGGGGGCGGCTCTACGCGCTGACCAGCAACGGGACCTTCGACGCCACCAGCGCCACGTCCCCCAATGAGGATTACAGCGACTCACTGCTCGAGCTCTCCCCGAGTCTCGCGGTGACGCAATACTTCACGCCCTCGGATGAGCTCCTGGACGGGATCAACAACGTCGATTTCGGGTCGGGCGGCGCTGTGCTCGCTGACCTGCCGAGCGGCAGCCCGGTGCAGCATCTGCTCATGGGGGGCGGCAAGGACGGCAATTTGTACGTGCTCAATCGCGATGCGCTGGGCGGGTTTGGCGATATCAATGCCTGGCAGGAGATCGGCATTGGCACCGAAGGCAGCCCCACTGTCGGCACGCCCGGGGTGATCTGGGGGGACGGGGCCCTCTGGAACGACACCTTCTACATCGTGGGAGCGGGATACCCGCTCGAGGCGTACCGGCTCGACCCGTCGACGGCGCTGCTGAGCCTCGCGGCAAAGGCCAGCGCGCCGGCCGGCGGATTCCAGTGGCCCGGAAGCACGCCGTCGGTTTCCGCAGCGGGGGACGCCCACGGCGTCCTCTGGGCGCTCGACAACAGTCAATTCTGCACGAACGGATCGTTGGGGTGCGGCCCCGCGGTGCTTTACGCCTACGACGCCGCCAATGTGGCGCAAGAGTTGTGGAACAGCTCCCAGTCGAGCGCAGACCAGGCAGGCAATGCCGTGAAGTTCGCGGTCCCGACCGTGGCCAACGGCAAGGTTTACGTCGGAACGCGCGGCAACAACACGGGCGGTGTGTACGGCTCGACGAGCGCCTCGGGGGAGCTCGACGTCTTCGGGCTGAAGCCCTGAGAGGCGACGCCGCGCCCGGCCAGCGGCGGAGTCCGGCTTGGGCGCGAAGTTGCGGCGGCGACCGTCCATGTAGGCACACGAGCGCGAAGGGCGCACCCTGATGACAGGAGCCGCCGCCTTGGCCTTGACGTTCTCCTCCAGTCCCCTCAGGTGGCCGGGCGAGAGGCCACCGCCATCCCGAGGTCCGGTGCCACATCGACGCCGAATCCCGCGTCCTTCCAGGCGAAGATGCCGCCCGTGAGCGGCCGCACCCGCAGGCAGCCCATGCGCATCAGCTGCTGGGCGATGCGCGCGGCCGAGGCCTCGTTCGGACATGCGCAATAGACGATGACTTCCGCATTCGGGGGAAGTGTCGTCGAGCCGGAATCGAGCCGCAGGGCTTCCAGCGGAACGGCCCCGGGAATCATGCCTTCGCGCACACGGCTCGCGGGTGCGAGCGCATCGACGATCACGGGCGCGGGCCCGCGGTCGAGCAGCGCCTTGAGCTCCGGGACAGAGATCCGGGAGAGGCGCAGCTCGCGCATGAGGGCGTGCCGCTGCCAGAGCCTGACGGCGATGAAGACCACGAGCGCGGCGGCGAGCAGCGCCACGCCCCAGTAGCCGAGCTCGGCGAGCACCCGCAGCACCTCTCCCACGGCGCTGTGGAAGAGGACCCCGGAGTAGACCGCCGCGGCGACCCAGAGGGCGTTGCCGATGAGGTCGTAGAGCAGGAAGCGGTCGAGACTGGCGCGGGCGACTCCGGACATCGCGGTCGAGACCAGGCCGAGTCCGGGGACGAACTTGGCCACGAGGAGCACTCGGGTGCCGAGTCGCCCGAACCAACGCTCCGTCTGCGACACGCAGGAGTCCGGTGAGAGCGAGAGCGCGCACAAGGCCTTCAGGGCGCGCGCTCCGAGCCGCAGCCCCGCCACGTACCAGCCGAGATCGGCGATCACGGCGGCCGTGATCGCAAGCCCGATCACCGCTGCGGCCGGCAGATGCCCGTGAACGGACAGGGCGCCGGCCACGATGAGCACCGGAGTGATGGGATAGGGCGCGCCCGCCTGCTGCAGCAGGACCAGCAGGAAGAGGAGCAGCGGCCCCAGGCTGGCGACGGTTTCCCGGAACATATCCTTGGGCGCCGACGGGCCTCGCCGGCCCGGGCGCGCTATGTCAGCTCGTGCGAGTAGACGATGAAGCCGTGGTGCCGCGCGACCTTGTCGTAGAGGGCGCGGCCGGGCTGATTGGTCACCTGCGTCTGCCAGTAGACGCGGCTGCACCCGGCCGCGCGTGCCGCGTCGTAAACGCCATGAATCAGTCGTCTTCCGATGCCGAGGCCGCGAAGCTCAGGAGCCGTGAACAGATCCTGGAGATAGCAGACATCGTGCAGCCGGGTGGTGCTCCGATGATAGAGATAGTGCGCCAGTCCCACGGCCCTGCCCTCGCGATCCGCGATCAGCGCGTGCACCGGCTCCCCGGGGTCGAAGAAGCGCTCCCACGTCGCCGCGGTGATCGGCTCCGGCAGCGCGGCAGGGCCGCCGCGGCCGTAGAAGGCGTTGTAACCCTCCCACAGCGGGCGCCAGCCGTCGTAATCGGCGCGGCGGATGGCTCTGATCTCGAGCTGGCCGCTCATCCCTTGAGCAGCTTGAAGGCATGCGTCCACTGGTTGTGGCGAAACCCGGGGATGCACCAGAGCATGCAGAGCGGCTCGATGGCGCGGGCGGCCTCGACGCCGCCCATGTCCTCCACGTCCCAGCCGAACTGGTCGAGGAGCCGCGCGACGACATCCTTGGCGGGCTGATCGCCGCCGCAGATGAACATCGAGGGCCGGCCTGCCGCGTACTTGGGATCGACCATGCGCGCACTGCCGACGGAGTTGAATGCCTTGACGAAGCGGATCTGCGGAAACTCCGTCTGCAGCCGCTCCATCAGCGAGTCCTCGAGCGAGGTGAAGAATCGCAGCACGCCATCGACCGGGGGCACGTCCGCGATCGGGTTGGTGGCGTCGATCACCGGCTTGCCCGCGAGATGGGCAGGCCCTGCCGCGCGCACCATGGCCGCGGCGGCGGTGCCCTTGACGGCGAGCACGGCGACCTCGGCGAACTTCGCCGTCTCTTCGGGAGTGCCCGTGCGCGAGCCGCGGTTCTGCCGGGCCCAGTCCTGGAGCTTCCCGGGCTCACGCGAGCCGATCATCACCTCATGGCCGTGGGTGAGAAACCCGCCGGCGAGCGTCGTGCCGACGACACCCGAGCCGAGTACGCCGATTCTCATGACCTGACCTCCGGGAACGCGCGAGGGGTTGGAAGCTCGTGCCGGACTATATCAGGCGCGGGATCGACGGGTGCATCGCCCGAAAGGGGCAGGCCGGGTCCGCGGCTTGCATCAGCGCGTACGCGTACCTCCGAGGAGAGACAACATGGCACTCAGCGTCGCGAGCCCGGCCTTTCGCAATGGCCAGCGGATACCCGAGCGTTACAGCAAGGACGGCGGCAACGTTTCGCCGCCGCTGCAATGGCACGACGCGCCGCGCAACACGCGCAGCTTCGCTCTGGTGCTCGAGGATCCCGATGCACCGAGGGGGACTTTTCGCCACTGGGCCGTCTACAACGTCCCGCCGGCTCATCAGGGACTCGGCGAGGACAGCGGCTCTTCACGATCGGCAGCCGCGCTCGCGATGGCCGTGAACGATTTCGGCAACCGCGGCTATGACGGCCCGCAGCCCCCGCACGGTCACGGAACGCATCACTATCATTTCCGACTCCTGGCGCTCGATGTGCCGGAGCTCAACCTGCCCCCGAAGGCGAGCGTCAAGGACGTCCTGGACGCAGCCCAGTCGCACCTGATCGCCCAGGCCGAGACGATCGGGACCTTCCGGAGCTGAGGCCGGACCCCTGCCGGGGACGGCCGCGCGCCCGAGCGGGAGCGGGCCCTCGAGCGTGCGGCGCCGGGCCAGGTCCTGGCAATATCGGCGACATGACCCTGCTCGCCGAGATCGTCAGCGCCTCGTCACGGGTGAGCCAGACCGGTTCCCGCCTGGCGAAAGTCCGCGAGATCGCCCGCGTTCTCGGCAACCTGCCGGGCGAGGAGATCGGGATCGGCGTGAGCTACCTCGCGGGCGAGCTGCCGCAGGGCCGCATCGGCGTCGGTTATGCGGCCGTGCAAGCCGCGGTGGCGACGGCGGGGGAGCCGCCCGGGCAGGGCACACTGTCGGTCGGGCAGACGGACCGGCAGATCGCCGCGCTGGCCGGGATCCGCGGCGCAGGGTCGGCTGCGCGCCGAAGCGCGGCGCTGAGCGATCTTTTCTCGCGAGCAACCGCCGAGGAGCGGATGTTCCTGCTGCGCCTGCTGGCCGGAGAGCTGCGGCAGGGAGCGCTCGCCGGAGTCATGATGGATGCGCTCGCCGCCGCTTCCGGTGTCGCGGCCGCGGAGATACGGCGCGCGGCGATGTACTCGGGCAGTCTCGGTCAGCTCGCCGTCGCCGCCCTGACGGCGGGTGCCGCGGGACTCGCCCGGTTTCAGCTCGAGCTGTTCTCGCCGGCGGCGCCAATGCTGGCGCAGACGGCCGCCAGCGTGGACGAGGCCCTGAAGGAGTTGGGAGGCGGCGAGGTGGCTTTGGAGTGGAAGCTGGACGGGGCACGGGTGCAGGCGCACAAAGGCGGCGAGGAGGTTCGCCTCTACACCCGCACCCTGAACGAGGTCACCGACGCGCTGCCGGAGATCGTCGCCGCCGTGCGCGCACTCCCGGTGCGGGCGCTGGTGTTGGACGGCGAGGCCATTGCATACGATGCCTCGGGGAAGCCGCACCCGTTCCAGATCACGATGCGCCGCTTCGGCCGGCGGCTCGAGGTCGAGAAGCTGCTGACCGAGCTGCCCGTCCGCGCACACTTCTTCGACTGCCTGCGCGCGGGCGAGCGCAGCCTCGCGGACCGGCCGCTGCGGGAGCGGTACGCGGCGCTTGCCGCGGCGGTCCCGGAGGCGCTGCGCGTGCCGCGGCTCGTCACCACCTCCGTGCAGGAAGCGCGCGCTTTCTACGAGGCCGCACTCGCCGCCGGACACGAGGGCCTCATGGCGAAGTCGCTCGACTCACCCTATGAAGCCGGCAACCGGGGCGCGAGCTGGCTGAAGATCAAGCGCGCCCACACCCTCGATCTGCTCGTCCTCGCCGCCGAGTGGGGCCACGGCCGGCGCACCGGGAAGCTGTCCAATCTGCACCTCGGCGCCCTCGAGCGGCCGACGGGCCGGTACGTGATGCTGGGTAAGACCTTCAAGGGACTGACGGACGCGATGCTGGCGAGGCAGACACGGGAGCTGCTCGCGCGCGAGACCCATCGCGATCGATGGACGGTGTACGTGAGACCGGAGCTGGTCGTGGAGATCGCCTTCAGCGACCTGCAGGCGAGCAGCCGGTATCCCGGCGGGCTCGCGCTGCGCCTCGCGCGGGTCAAGCGCTACCGCGACGACAAGCGCGCGCAGGACGCCGACGACATGGAGACGGTGCGGCGGATCTTTGCGGCGCAGGCAGATCAGCCCGCGCGCGGCGGGTGAGCCGGCGCCGCGCGATCTGGAGACCGCTGAGCTGCGGTCGCCGGCGCGGACATGAGCTATGCTGACGCGAGTTCCGATCCGCCGGCCTCGATCCCGGAGCAGCCCGTGAGCAAACAACACCAGTATGCCGTGAGTGTCGCCTGGACCGGCAATGACGGCGCGGGAACCCGGTCTTATACGAGCTATCGGCGGGATCACGAGATCACCGCCGCGGGCCGGCCGCCGATCCAGGGGTCGAGCGACCCGGCGTTCCGGGGCGACCGGATGCGATACAACCCGGAGGAGCTGCTGGTCGCGAGCCTCTCGAGCTGCCACATGCTCTGGTACCTGCACCTCTGCGCCGTGAACGGGATCGTCGTGAGCGAGTACCGCGACGAGGCCGGCGGCACCCTGCAGGAGGAAGAGGACGGCGGCGGCGCATTCGTCCGTGTCGTGCTGAAGCCGCGCGTCACGATCGCGAAGGGCGATCGTGGCAAGGCGCTCGCGCTGCACGAGCAGGCGCATCACCTCTGCTACATCGCGCGCTCGGTGACCTTTCCCGTGGAAGTGGCGCCGGAAATCGCCGACTGAGGCGCACCGCGCCGGCGTGCTGGCGAATATCGCCAGGCGCCACTAGAGAAAATCGCCAGACGCCGCGGAAGTTGTCCCGCGTCCGGCGCAGCCCGGCTCCGCAGCGCACCGACGGATGGAACCCTCGGCGCTCCCAGGCAATAATCCGTGTCTCTTCACACACCGGATTGCCGATGAAACAACAAGAACGTCTCGCCGCGGGATCCGCCGGCACGAGGTCAGGCAGCGCGGGGCACCGGTCTGCAAGCGCCGCGCTCGCGGTGCTCTGCGGCACGCTCGCGCTCTGGGCCGGCCGGGCCCACGCAGCCGAGACGGCGCCGCTGCGGGATGTCGTGGTCACGGCCACGCGGATCGCCATGCCGGAGTTCGACGTTCCGGCCTCCATCAGCGACGTGCCGGCGGCGGAGCTGCGCCAGGATTCCCTGGGGATCAATCTGGGGGACGATATCGGCTTCGTCCCCGGGCTCCTCGCCCGCAACCGCAACAATTACGCGCAGGATCAGCAGATCTCCATCCGCGGCGTCGGGGCCAGCTCGACGTTCGGCGTACGGGGCGTGCGCATCTACCAGGACGGCATACCGCAGACCGGGCCCGACGGCGAAGGCCAGGTGTCGCAGTTCAACCTGGATTCCGCGCAGCGCATCGAGGTGCTCCGCGGGCCGTTCTCGGCGCTGTATGGCAACTCCTCGGGAGGCGTCATCCAGATCTTCACCGCCAGCGGCAAAGCGCCCGGAGAGATCCGGACCGACGTCGGCTATGGGAGTTTCGGCACCTTCCGCGCCGGCGTCGACGCCAGTGACGCCGTGGGGCCGCTCGCATACAACCTCGACTTCACGCATTTCTCGTTCGGCGGCTACCGGCCCCACCAGAGCGCCCGCAGCGAATCCTTCAACGGCAAGGTCGATTACTCCTTGGGTTCGCACAGCAAGCTGACCTTCATCGCGAACGTGCTCTCGCGGCCCCACGCCGACGATCCGCAGGGCCTCACCGCGGCGGAGCTGGCCGCCAATCCGGACCAGACCGACCCGGCGTCGCTCGCGTTCAACACCCGCAAGAGCCTGCAGCAGCAGGAGGGCGGCGTAGTCCTGCACCTGGGCCTCACCCGCCGGCAGTCGCTGCGGGTGATGGGCTATTTCGGGCATCGCACGGTGCTGCAGTACCTCTCGATACCCATCGGGCCGCAGAAGGCGCCGACGAGCTCCGGCGGCGTCATCGACCTGCACCGCGACTTCGGCGGCACCGACGTGCGCTGGGCCTGGCAGGGTCCGCTCGCCGGCCGGCCGTTCTCCTGGGTCGTGGGGGCGAGCTACGATACGCAGAACGAGCAGCGCCGCGGCTACGACAACTTCATCGGCGGCACGCTCGGCGTGCTCGGCGCGCTGCGCCGGAACGAGAACGACATCGCCCGCAACATCGACGAGTACACCCAGGGAAGCTGGGAGCTCGTGCCGCGCTGGACGCTCACCGTCGGCATCCGCCACAGCGAGGTGCGCTTCCTGTCGCAGGATCATTTCATCACTCCCGCCAACGGCAACGACAGCGGCGGGATCACCTACGCGGCCAGCTCTCCGGTGGCGGGACTGCTCTTCGCCGCCCGTCCCTGGCTGCACCTCTACGCCTCCTACGGGCAGGGCTTCCAGACGCCCATCGCCGCCGAGCTCGCCTACCAGCCCAGCGGCGCGGCGGGGCTCAATTTCGGGTTGCGCCCGGCACGCAGCGACAACAGCGAGATCGGCGCGAAATTCCGCGTGGGCGCGAGCCTCAGGGCGGGCATCGCCGCCTTCGACACCCTGACGCGCAACGAGATCGTCGTGGCCACGAACGCCGGCGGCCGCTCGACCTACCAGAACGCGGGGCGAACCCGGCGCAGCGGCGCGGAGGCCTCGCTCGACTATCGCTTCGCCCGCCGCTGGCGCGCGCAGCTCGCCTATACCTATATCGATGCCATCTACGTCGATTCCTATGTGACGTGCGCCGGCACACCCTGCACGATTCCCAACCAGCGCATCGCTTCGGGCAACCGCCTGCCCGGAGTACCCCACCACGACGCTTACGCCCGGATCGAGTGGGGCCGGCCGGTCGGCTGGCGGGCGAGCCTCACGGGGCAGTACATCAGCGCGATCGCGGTGAACGATGCGAACACGCAATTCGCCGCCGCCTACCCCGTATTCAACGCCGCGGGCGGCTATGCCCGGGACTTCGGCGCGACGCGGCTGAGCGTCTTCCTGCGCCTGAACAACATCCTCAACCGGCAGTATGTGGGGTCGGTCATCGTCGATGACGGCAACGGCCGCTACTTCGAGCCGGCGCCGGGGTTCAACGTGCTCGCGGGCTTCACGGCGGCGTTCCGCTAGGGGTCCTGCTGCCGGCGATCGCGATACGGCCCTTTCAGCACGACGATGCCGTCGGGCTCGCGGCGCTATTCCGTGAGTCGGTGCAGGCGCTGGCCATTGGGGACTACACGGAGCCCCAGATTCGCGCCTGGGCCGCGGCGATCGCGGACGTGGAGCAATTCGCGCTGCGTTGCGCCGCCAGGGCGACCTGGGTGGCGATCTGCGGGTCGCGGATCGCCGGCTTCTCGGACCTCGAGCCCGACGGGCACATCGACATGCTCTATGTACATCCCGAGCTCGCGCGGCGAGGTGTCGCCCGCGCGCTGCTCCAGCACATCGAGCGCGTGGCCGAGAGCCGCGGCCTGCGGCGGCTCTACACCGAGGCGAGCATCACCGCGCGGCCGGTATTCGAGCGGCGGGGGTTCGAGGTGCTCGCCGGGCGGACCGTGACGGTCGGGGGCCACGCGATGACCCACTACCGCATGGAGAAGCGCCTCGGTCCGGCGCGGTAGCTGGCGGCGTATCCGCTCAGCGCTTCAGCTTCGCCTCGAACAGCGCGAGCATCGTCTGCCAGTGACGCTCCGAGGCGGCGGCGTCGTAGACCGGGAAGTCAGGGAAGACCCAGCCGTGCCGGGCCGGATACGTCTCGATGACGTGATCGACCCCGGCATCGGTGAGCGCCTTCTCGAGGCGCGCCTTCATGTCGTCGGGGAAAGACTGATCCTCGATCGCGCCCCCGACGTAGACGCGCGCCTTCATCTTCGGCGCGAGCAGATGCGGGCTGTCGGGAGCGTCGTTCGCCAGGTTGCCGCCGTGGTAGGACGCGGCAGCCACGATGGACTGCGGGTAAGTCCCGGCCGCGATGAGCGACATCCGCCCGCCCATGCAGTAGCCGGTCGTCCCGATCCCGCCCGGCCTCACCTCCCGCTGCGCCGCGAGATAGTCGAGAAACGCGCGCGTGTCGGACATGATGTTGGCCGACGTCGCGACCGCGAAGTACTTCTCCATCAGGACCTTGCGCCTCTGCGGATCGGCGAACACGGCCTTGGGGTCCATAGGCTCGTACGGACCGGCGCGATAGAAGAGATCCGGCAACAGCACGAAGTATCCGTGCGTCGCCAGCCGCTCCCCGATCTGCAGCATCGCCGGGCGGATGGCGAGGCCGTCCATGTAGACGAGCACCGCCGGCCAGGGGCCGCTGCCGGCCGGCCGATAGATGTAGCTCGGGCATGACCCGTCGCGGGTCGCGATCTGCATCTTGCTCATGCGGTCTATGTAGCACAGTCCGGCAGCTCAGGCCATTCAGGGCAGCGCGGTCCTCTTCCACGCCTCGAGCTTTTGTACTCCGGCGAACCATCGCTGCAAGTGGCCCAGGTCATCGACCGGCAGCTTCGCGGGCACGGTGGCGGCGAACGGAGCGGCGATGGCGATGTCGGCGAGCGACAGCGCATCGCCGCAGATCCAGTCACGCCCCGCGAGGTGCGCGTCGAGCACGCCGGCGAACTCGCGCACGAGCTGCTCACCGCGGCGCAGCTCCGCCGGATCGGCGGCGCCGAGCCGGAGCATGGCCTTGATCACGTTCTCCCAGTTCAGGATGCCGATGGCCGGCGAGAGGTGTTGGCCGCACCAGAAGAGCCAGCGGTTGACGTCGGCGCGCGCACGTGTCTGCGCGGGATAGAGCGTTTGCCGCGGCGTCTTGTCGGCGAGGTACTGCATGATCGCGTGCGACTCCCAAAGGACGAAGCCATCGTCCTCGAGCACGGGCACCCTGTGATTCGGGTTGAGCTTCAGGAACTGCGGCTGGCGCTGCTCGCCCTTCTGCAGGTCGACGAACACCAGCTCGACCGGCGAAGCGAGGTGCAGCGCGGTCATCACGGCGCGGCGCGCGTTGAAGGAGAAGGGATGGTGGTACAGGCGCATGGCGGAGCTCCATTTCGAGGGGTTGGGTACCAGAGCGCCCATCCTGCCCCCCGCCTGTGACAGTTTCCGTCAGGAGGACTCGAGGCCGGGGGTCGCGGCCCGATCCGGCGGCTGCAGCTGCTGCCGCCACAGCCTCGCCAGCTCCCTCCTCGGCCGCGGGTACCGCACGCCGGTCGCCTCGAGACTCGAGATGCGGTCGGCGCGAAAGTGGCGGAAGTCGCCGCGCAGCTCGCACCAGCCGGCGACGAGCCGCGTGCCTTCGAAGAACACGAGCGCCACCGGCCAGATGAGGCGCTCCGTGTCCGCTCCCGCGATGCTGAGATAGCGGATCCTGAGCTTCTGCTCGCGGCGAATGGCCTCGCGGATGGTGCGCAGACCCGCGGCCTCCTGGGCCGGTCCGCAGAGCCGCGGCGCGAAGAGCCCGGTCTCCGCGATGCGGTCGCGCAGGTCGCGCGGCGAGGCCGTGGCGATCTTGGCGAGCGCCGCCTCGGCCGCGCGCGCCAGCGCCGGATCGCCCTGGCCCTGGACCCAGCGGGCGCCCAGGACGAGCGCTTCGAGCTCCTCCTCGCCGAACATCAGCGGGGGCAGGAAGAAGCCCGCACGCAGGAGATAGCCGACGCCGGCGCCGCCATCGATGGGCGCGCCGAGCCCCATCAGCGTCTGCACGTCGCGGTACACCGTGCGCATGGAGACCGACAGCTCGCCCGCGAGCTGGGCCGCCGTCACCGGGCGGCGACGGCCGCGCAGCGCATCCATGAGTTTGAAAAGGCGCGAGGTTCTGCTCATTATCCGGGCTCGAGCCGGGGCTCGGCTCCCGGCTGCCATTATGACTCGCGGAACGGGACGGTGGCCCGGGCAGTTATCGAATGGATGACCGCTCCGTCCGCCCCCACCTTTCAGCCCCTGTTCGGCGCGCGCGCGCTCGCGGACTGGATCCGCCGCGGCGGCCGGCCGGGCCGCGCGCCGCCCGGCTATGGCTTGCGGCTCTGGTGGCATGCGCGCTGGTTCGAGCTCAACTGGCGGGCGCAGCTCGAGCGCATGCCGGGCGGCCAGCCGGCGTGCGATCCGGTATTCATCGTGGGATTCTGGCGCTCCGGTACGACGGTGCTCCATGAGCTGGTGAACGCCTGCGGCGGCTGGGTCACGTCCCAGACCTGGCAGTGCTTCAATCCGTCGACCTGCTTCCTGACAGGACCGCCGGCGCCGGCCGCTGCCGTGAAACGCCCCATGGACCAGGGAGTCATCGCCGCGGACGGTCCGCAGGAGGACGAGTTCGCCATCCTCCTCCTGGGCGAGCCTTCGATATACCGCGGACTGATCGATCCGCGGCGGCTGCTCGAGTGCGGCGCCGCCTCGTGGTCGGGCGACGGCACCGATCTCGGCCGCTGGCAGGAATTCGTCCGCGGCATCTCGGCCGGCGGCGGCGGGCGGCTCCTGCTGAAGTCGCCCGGGCACACTTTCCGCATTCCAACTTTGCGCAGGCTCTTTCCGGGCGCGCGATTCGTCTGGATCGGCCGCCATCCCGGGGAGGTGCTCGCGTCCAACGTGAGGATGTGGACCGCGATGATGGGCGTGTACGCGCTGTGGGATTGCGCGGACGGCGTGCTGCAGGGGTTTCTGCGTGATGCCGTGCGAGCTTGCGGCCGCGTGCTCGAGCGCTGCGTCGCCGAGCTGACACGCGATCAGATGCTGTGGGTGGACTTCGAAGCGCTGCAGACGGACCCGGAGCGCGTGCTGCGGCAAATTCTGCAATTCGCCGGCAACAGGCCCGGTCATGGCGAGCAGTCGCTCGGCGGCGACATCGACGCGGCGCTCGCCGCGGTCCCCATCCATCGCGGCAAGCGCGCCTCGATGCCCGATGAGGACTCCGTGCGGCAGCTCGATCGGGTGATGGGCGCGGCCCGCCGCCGCTTCGGTGAAGCAGAAGCCTGACGGGTATAGCCCTTGCTCAGCGGGAGACATGAAGCGCACGACTCTCATTGGAATGGCTGCCGTCGTCGCCGTGCTCGCGTGCATGCCGATGAAGGCGGCCTACGCGTACATCGACCCGAACTCGGCGGGCGCGCTCTATCAGTTCCTCTTTCCGGTCCTCGTCGCAATCGGCTCGGTCTTCGCCTTTCTGCGGCGCACCATCGCCCGCGCCTGCTCGCGATTCGCCCACGCGGTGGTCTCGGCCGTGCGGGGCGGGCGCGGCAAGCGAGCGCAAGATACCGAGCGTCCGGGCGCGCACGTAGAATAGCGTCGGGATCTGGCGCATCGCCGCAACGCCCGACCTCACGCGCTGACGCCGCAGCGGCGCGCTCGGCGTGGCGGCACCGAGGGGAGTCAGTGCGATGCGACTGCTCTACGTAGACATCGATACGCTCCGGGCCGATCATCTCGGCTGCTACGGCTATCACCGCGCGACCAGCCCCAGCATCGACGCCATCGCCTCCGAGGCGGTCGTATTCGAGAGCGTCTACGCCTCCGATGTCCCTTGCCTGCCGAGCCGCACCGCGCTCCTCACGGGCCGCTTCGGAATCCACAACGGGGTCGTCAATCACGGCGGAACCGATGCGGACCCTGCGATCGACGGCCCGTCGCGGGGGTTCTTCTCGAGGCTGCAACTCGACTCCTTCCCCACCCGGTTGAAGCAGGCGGGAATGCGGACGGTGACGGTCAGCTCCTTTGCCCATCGTCACTCCGCTTTCCATTGGCACGCGGGCTTCGACGAGGCCTATAACGTCGGCAAGTACGGAATGGAGACCGCGGAGGAAGTGTACGACCTCGCCGCCGACTGGCTGCGCAGACGCGGCAGGGAGGACGGTTGGTTCCTCCACGTCCACCTTTGGGATCCCCACGCGCCGTATCGGGCGGCGGCTTCGTACGGCGAGCCCTTCCGGGACTCGCCTCCTCCGGCCTGGCTGACGGAGGACGTGCGTGCCCGGCACTGGCAGGGCTGCGGGCCGCACGGGGCGCGCGAGGGGAGAGGCTTCGAGCCGAACGAGTACGACCGCGCCCACTACCCGCGCCAGCCGCAGGAGATCGCCGACATGGCCGCGGTGCGTGCGATGTTCGACGGCTACGACGTGGGCGTGCTCGCCGCCGACCGCTGCGTGGGGAGGCTGCTCGCGCTCCTGGAGGAGCTCGGCGTCGAGGGCGATACCGCGATCATGATCTCCGCCGATCACGGCGAGACGCTGGGCGAGCTCAATGTCTATTGCGATCACCAGACGGCGGATGAGCACACGACGCACGTGCCGTTGATCCTCAGATGGCCCGGGCTCGGCGCGGGCCGGCGGCGTGCGCTGCATTACCAATTCGACGTCACCGCGACTCTGCTCGAGCTCCTCGGCCAGAAGGTGCCGGAGAGCTGGGACGGGCAATCATTCGCAGGCGCGCTGCGGACCGGAGCGGATGTCGGCCGGGACCATCTGGTCGTCTCCCAGGGCGCCTGGACGTGTCAGCGCGGCGTCCGCTTCGAGGACTGGCTGCTGATCAGCACTCTTCATGACGGCTATCACCTCTTCGACGACGTCATGCTCTTCGACCTGAAAGCCGACCCTTTCGAGCAGCGGAACCTCGCAGCGGAGCGGCCGGATGTCGTGGGCCGGGGGTCGACGCTGCTCGCACACTGGCACGCCGCCATGGTCCGCCACGCCGCGCGCGGCCGCGATCCGCTGGAGAACGTCGTGCAGGAAGGGGGACCCTTCCACGTGCGCGGGGAGCTGCCGGCCTACCTCGAGCGGCTGCGGGCGACGGGCAGAGCCGATCTGGCGCGAGCGCTGGCCGAGAGGTGCCGCTAGCGGAAAGCGCACCGCATCACGATCCGCTGCGCGCCTTCACCATACCGTCGCCATAGGGCGCGGCGAGGAACTCCGGCAATCGCTCCGCCCAGGCGGAGAGCGCCCGCAGCTGCGGATATGACGCGTCCCTCACGGTTCCCGGCAACATGCGCTCCGTGAAGTGCCAGCTCACCGCCGTCGTCACGTCGGCCGCGCCAATCCGGCGGCCCGTGTCGGGCGGGCGCCGGGCGAGCTCCGCCTCCAGCTCGCCATAGGCCGCGTGCATCTGTCCGATCACCCGGACCACCCAGGGCTCGTGCTGCTTCTCCGGCGGACGCAGGTTGCGCTCGTAGACGAGCTGCACGCTCTTCTCGCAGGCGGCCAGGGCAAGTCCGATCGTGCGCAGCGCGGCCTGCCGCTCGCGCAGTTCGCCCGGCATC
Source organism: Gammaproteobacteria bacterium (assembly GCA_027306985.1). GTDB lineage: Bacteria > Pseudomonadota > Gammaproteobacteria > Steroidobacterales > Steroidobacteraceae > 13-2-20CM-66-19. The sequence continues at coordinate 22,902 of DAHUXV010000059.1, forward strand.
AGCGAGCGCGGAGCGGCCAGCGCCTCGGCATAATCCAGAATGAGCGTCGAATCCATGAGCACCGTGCCGTCGTCGCACACGAGCGTCGGCGCCTTCACCACGGGATTGATCGCCCGGAACTGATCGAAGGTGCGAAAGACCGACAGCGAGCGGTGCTCGAACGGCAGTCCGAGCAATTGCAGCGAGATCGCCACGCGGCGGACGTAGGGAGAATCCAGCATGCCGATGAGTTGCATACGATGCTGCTCCAGAGGGCTCCGGATACGATATCACCCGGGTCGGGCGACCGCCCGCTGATAAGATGAGCCTCTCACTCGAGAACGACCCATCCATGAGCCTGGAAGAGCAGCCGGCTGATGCCTTCGGACGCACCTGGCCGCGGCTCGACGGCATCGACCTGCTGCGCGGCATCGCGATCCTTTTCGTGCTGCTGAACCACGTGAACATGCGGCTCGTGATCGGACACATTCCCTACGGCAACGGGGTTCCGCCGGCGCTGCTGCGGTTGCTCGTCTGGAACGGCCAGCGCGGCGTGCAGATGTTCTTCGCGATCTCGGGTTTTCTCATCACGTCCATCGCCATCAGGCGCTCGGAAGAGCTCTCGAGGATCCGCGTGCTCGAGTTCTATCGGCTGCGATTCGCCCGGATCGCACCCCTGCTGCTCCTGCTGCTGGCCGTTCTGACCGTGCTCGACGCGGCTCACATCCACGATTACGTCATCTGCGCGAAAGCCGGCGGACTGCGCGCCGCGCTCCTGGCGGCATTGACCTTCCGCATCAACTTGCTCGAGGCCCGGCACGGCTATCTTCCCGGAAGCTGGGACGTGCTCTGGTCGCTTTCGGTCGAGGAGACGTTCTATCTCTTCTTTCCGCTCATCTGCAGGCTGGTGGGCGGGCGCAAGCCGCTTTACGTCGCCACGCTGCTGACGTTCATCGTGCTCGGGCCGGTTGCCCGCGCCGTGCTCGCCCGCGGAAATGAGATATGGCACGAGTACTCCTACCTCGGGGGCATGGATGCGATCGCCCTGGGAAGTCTCACCGCGCTCGCGCTCTGCCGGATCCGGCTCGAGCGGCGCCAGGCGTGGCTGGCAGGACTCACGGGCACTGCGCTTTTGGCGTTTTGCCTCGCCGTCGGCGTCCCGGCGCTGGCGCGCACCGGGCTCGACATGTCGCTGGTCGCAATCGCCACCTGCCTCATCATCGCCGCGAGCGAGCAGTCCGGGTGGAGGAGCCCGGGCGTTCTGCGGCCCCTGGTGGGGCTCGGTCGGCGCAGCTACGAGACTTACCTCACGCACATGTTCGTCGTGTTCGCCTTCTTCTCGCTGTTCCTGAGCCTCGGGAAGCCGCCATACGCCGTGCCTCTGCTCTTCGCCGGGACGATCGTCGCCGCCGGCGTCCTCGGCGCGCTCACGGCGCGCTTCTATTCCGAGCCGTTGAACCGCCTGCTGCGCTCCGATCGGCTTGCCTGGCGGGCGGCGGGGCGGCAGGCGCAGAATGCGGTATCGCCCTGAGAGCCTCTCATGATGAACCGAGATGCCGCCGCGGCCGCGTACAGCGATGAGCCGGTCAAGTATCCGAGTCTGCGGGCAATCGATCTGACTGCCGAAGCGAAGGCGGTGACGGAGGACTATCGCAACCAGGTCCTCAATATCGTCAACGACAGCTGTCTGCGCCTTGCCGTCTTCCAGGGCAAGTACCGGTGGCATGTGCATCCTGCCTCGGACGAGCTCTTCGTGGTCCTGGAAGGCACCATCGTCATCGAGCTGCAGGATGGCTCCTCCATCAACGTCGGCCCCCTCCAGGCCGCGACGGTGCCCGCGGGGGTCGTGCATCGCACGATCGGAGTCGGCCGTACCGTCAACCTCTGTTTCGAGAAAGTCCGGGCCGAAACGGTCTTCCTGGACGAATAGCGCCCGGGCGCAGGCAGGCATCATGTCACTACTCGCTTCCGACGACCGCAACGCCGATCAGGTCGCTTACTGGAATGGCCCCGCGGGCGAGCGCTGGCGGGCCCGGCAGCGGGACCAGGACACTCTGCTGGCGCCCATCGCGCAGCTGCTGCTGCAGCAAGCCGCGCCTGCGGCCGGCGAGGCGGTGCTCGACATCGGCTGCGGGTGCGGCTCTACGACCATCGAGCTCGCCCTGCGCGTCACGCCGGGCGGGCGCGTGGTCGGCGTCGACATCTCCGCACCCATGCTCGAGCGGGCGCGCGAGCGCGCGCCGGCCGGCCTGGCCGTCGATTTCGTCCAGGCGGATGCCACCGCGTACACCTTCGAGGCGGGTGCCACCGATCTCCTCTTCTCCCGGTTCGGCGTCATGTTCTTCGCGGAGCCGCGAAAGTCCTTCGCCAACATACGGCGCGGGCTGCGTCACGGGGCGCGCCTCGCATTCGCCTGCTGGCGCGAGCCGCGGCGCAATCCGTGGCTGACACTGCCGCTCGAGGAAGCGTATCGCCACGTCCCGCGGCTGCCGCCTTCCGACCCCGAAGAGCCCGGTCCCTTCGCTTTCGCGGACGAGCGCCGCGTCCGCGACATCCTGGAAGGCGCGGGTTTCGCTCGCGTCGGGCTGGAGCCGGTCGACCTGGCGCTCGACATCGGAATCGGGCGCGGGATCGAGTCCGCCCTGGAGACGGCATTGGGAGTAGGACCGACGAGCCGGGCGTTGGAAGGTCAGCCGCCGGAGCTACAGGCCGCGGCGGCGGACGCCATCCTCGCCGCCCTGAGGCGGTATCAGGTCGGGAACGTGGTCGCCCTGCCTGGCGCAATCTGGATCGTCACCGCGACGAATCCCTGACGTCCGCTCCTGACTTGCCGACTGGGCCGACTGGGCCGCCTCACGCCCCCGCGAGGACCGCGGGTGCCGCCGCCGGTCGGCGGCCGATGCGCCGCGCCAGCGAATGGCCGAGTCCCATGGCAATGAGCCCGACGAGCAGATGGGCCGCCTGGATCACCCAGTGGTCGGGACCGGGGAGCAGGCGCATCTGCATGGCGCCGAGCGCCGGCACGATGAGACTCCAGAGGAGGACCACGAAGGCCAGCGGCCGGCTGCCGCGCGTGAGGAAACCCACGACGGCGAGCACCCACAGGCAGATGACGAAAAGGCCGCCGAGCATCATGTGGAGTTGCATCAGCGAGAGGGCGCGGCCCATCCAGAAGAGGATCCCGAGCACCACGAGCGCGATGCCGAACAGGCTGACGAGTGAGCGCGCGATCAGGACGATGTACTTCACTGCGGCCTCCCAACGGACGTTTGGGGCCGGGATTTCGGCCGCGCCATCGCCCACGGTTCGATTATACAGAGAGCCGCCGACTCGGGTGCGGCGGTTGCGGGCTGTCCGCACTCCGCATGGGCGCGATCGATCAGATCATCCTCGTCGCGGGCGTGCTCAGCCTGCTCGCCGTGATCGCCGGCATCGCCTCGGTGCGCCTCGGCGCTCCATTGCTGTTGGGACTCATCGCCGTCGGGATGCTGGCGGGAGAGGACGGCCCCGGCGGAATCCGCTTCGACGACTTCCACTTGGGATATCTGATCGGCAGCGTGTCCCTGGCGGTGATTCTCTTTCAGGGCGGCGTCGCCACCGAGCGCTGGATGCTCAAGAGCGCCCTCTGGCCGGCCGTCACCCTGGCCACGGCCGGCGTGGCCGTCAGCGCGCTGGTGGTGGCGACGGCAGCCAGACTCGCTCTCGGCCTGTCCTGGCCGGAGGGACTGCTCCTCGGAGCGAGCGTCGCACCGACCGATGCAGCCGCCGTTTCGGTACAGCTGCGGGTCCCGGGCGTCTCGATCCCCTCCAGGGTCGCGGGGGCGCTGGAGCTCGAGTCGGGTCTGAACGACCCGATGAGCGTGTTCCTCACGCTCGCGCTGATCGAGGTGATGCGGCGGCCGGGCTCCTTCGCGGCGGGGCGGGAGGTCCTGTCCTTCATACGGGAGATGGGGGCCGGCGCGGCGATCGGGCTAGCGTGCGGATACGCTCTGCTGCGCGTCTTCCGGCGATTGCGCATCGTGCGCTCGGCGCTGCCGCTCCTGGCACTCGGATGCACGCTGGCGGTGTTCGGAGGCGCGCAGGTGGTGGGTGCGAGCGGCTTTCTGGCGAGCTATCTCACCGGAATGGTCATCGGCAATTACGATCATCCGGCGGCGAAACCCGTGACGCGCTTCTTCGATACGCTGGGGTGGCTCGCGCAGAACTCCCTGTTTCTGATGCTCGGGCTGCTGGTGACTCCGCAGCGACTGCCGCCGCTGCTCGGAGCCGCGGCGTTCGTTTCCGCGGTCCTCGTGATCGTGGCGCGTCCGCTGGCGGTGGCCCTGTGCCTGTTGCCGTTCGGCTGGAATCTGCGGGAGGTGACTTTCATTTCCTGGGCGGGCCTGCGCGGCGCCGTGCCGATCTACCTCACGATCATCCCGCTGCTCGAAGGGGTCAAGGGCAGCCGCCACCTGTTCGAGATCGTCTTCGTCGTGGTGATCATCTCGGTGGCGGCTCAGGC
>DAHUXV010000063.1 GCA_027306985.1 Gammaproteobacteria bacterium
GGATTTTCACCGCTAGATGTCGGAACGAGACAACGAGAGCTTCGATCTCGACGAGGAATTCTTGAGCGGGGCCACCGAGGACAGCACCGATTACGACCGGCTGCTCGACCGGGTGGACAAGCGCGTCCGCAATCAGGTGAAGCGCGGCAAAGCCGCGTGGAGCCGGCTGGAAGAGGTCCTGGCGGACAAGAAGCTCGAGAAGGACCTCCGCGACTTCGACGAAGAGCTGTAACGGCGCTTCATGACCCGAGCAGGGCGGCCCGGGCGCGCCAGCGCCGCGGACCCGCCTGGGGGACTGCTCGACTCTGGTCGGTTGGGCCTCGCATGGGGCCTCATACGGCGGTGTCCCCCCGCCGCTTGCCTGCGGAACCATTCTCGTGACTCGCACCGCGTCCGACTGGATCGTGCTGAAATTCGGCGGGACCAGCGTCTCCTCGCTTGCGAACTGGCGCAACATCGCCAAAGTCGCCGCGGCGCGGCGCGCGGCGGGCGGACGGGTGCTCATCGTTCACTCCGCCGTGACCGGCATCACCGACCGGCTGGAGAAGCTCTTGACGGCCGCGCGGGGCGAGGCGCAGGCGGAGGAGCTCAAGCACATCGACGAGCGGCACCGCCAGCTCGCCGCCGAGCTCGGCATCCCCCTCGGGCCGGACTGCGAGCGGCAGCTCGCCGAGCTGCGCCAGATCGCCGCCGGCATCGCCCTCATCGGCGAGGTGAGCGATCGCACGCGCGCCCGCGTCATGTCGAGCGGGGAGCTGCTCGCCACCGACCTCGGCGCGCGATTCCTGCGCAGCCAGGGACTCGAGGTCGACTGGGCCGATGCGCGCACCATGCTCCTCGCCGAGGAGCGCGGCGCCTCCGCCAAGGCGGGCATCCTCTCGGCGACCTGCAGCTTCGCGCCCGATCCGTCGCTGGCGGAGCGGCTCGCGAGCCTCGCGCCCATCGTCGTCACCCAGGGCTTCATCGCGAGCGACGGCGAGGGCAACACGGTGCTCCTTGGCCGCGGCGGCTCCGACACCTCGGCCGCCTACCTCGCGGCGAAGCTGCGCGCGCGGCGGCTCGAGATCTGGACCGACGTGCCCGGCATGTTCAGCGCCAATCCGCGCTCGACGCCGACGGCGCGCCTGCTGCGCTCCCTCCACTACGATGAGGCGCAGGAGATCGCCACCAGCGGCGCCAAGGTCCTGCATCCGCGCTGCATCCTGCCGGCCCGCCAGTATCGGATTCCCCTGCACGTCTATGCGACGCAGGCGCCGGACCTCGAGGGCACGGTGCTCAGCGCGGAGGGCGGCGAGGGCCCGGCGCAGGTGAAGGCCGTCTGCACGAAGAAGGGCATCACCCTGGTCTCGCTCGAGAGTCCCGGCATGTGGCACCAGGTGGGCTTCCTCGCCGATGCCTTCCAGGTCTTCAAGAGCCACGGCATGTCGGTGGATCTGGTCTCGACCTCGGAAACCAACGTCACCGTGTCGCTCGACCCGGCGGCCAACACGCTCGATGACACCCTGCTCGCGGGTCTGGTGAGCGACCTCTCGCGCCTCTGCCGCGTGCAGGTGATCGGCCCCTGCGCCTCGGTGAGCCTCGTCGGGCGCAACATCCGCGCCATCCTGCACCAGCTGGGCGGGGCGTTCGAGTTCTTCGAGGAGCAGAAGATCTATCTGGTCAGCCAGGCCGCCAACGACCTCAACTTCACCTTCGTGGTCGATGAGCGGCAGGGCGATCGGCTGGTCGACCAGCTGCACGAGCTGCTGATCCGGCCGGTGCCGGGCGACCCGGTGCTCGGGCCGACCTGGCAGGAGCTGTTCGCGAAGCCCGAGGAAGGGGCGGGCAGCGCCCCGCCCTGGTGGCGCGAGAAGCGCACGCGGCTGCTCGAGGCGCTCGGCGCGCGGGATGCGGCCTATGTCTACGATCTCGGCGCGGCGCGCGCCGCCGCCCGGGCGCTGCTCGGGATGGGCTCGATCGCGCGCGTCCACTACGCCATGAAGGCCAACCCGCATCCGGCGCTGCTGCGGGCGCTGCACGAGGAGGGCGTCGAGTTCGAGTGCGTGTCGCGCAACGAGGTCGAGCGGGTGCTCGGGCTCTTCGCGCGGCTCGAGCCGCGCCGCGTGCTCTACACGCCGAACTTCGCCTCCCGTGAGGAATATGCGTGGGCGCTCGCGCGCGGCGTGCAGGTCACGGTCGACAACCTCTACTCGCTCTCGGAGTGGGGGAGCCTCTTTCGCGGCCACGAGATCTTCGTGCGCGTTGATACCGGCGTGGGCGCCGGGCATCACCACCACGTGCGGACGGCGGGCGCGCACGCGAAGTTCGGCGTGCCTGTCGCGGATCTGGAACGGCTGGTGCGGGCAGCGGAGAAGGCGGGAACGCGCGTCGTGGGCCTGCAGGCTCATGTCGGCAGCGGCATCTTCGATGTCACGACCTGGCAGCGTACGGCGCGGCAACTGTGCGGTCTCGCGCAGCGCTTCGAGGCGGTACGCGCGGTCGACATCGGCGGCGGCCTCGGGGTGCCGGAGCGCAGCGATCAGCCGGGCCTGGACCTCGCGAAGCTCGATACCCTGCTCGCCGCCGTGCGCGCCGAGCAGCCGGGGCTGGAGTTCTGGCTGGAGCCGGGACGGTATCTGGCCGCTCCCGCCGGCGTGCTGCTGGCCCGGGTGACCCAGCTGAAGAGCAAGGGGGACGTCCGCTACGTCGGCGTCGCCACGGGCATGAACTCCCTCATCCGGCCGGCACTCTATGGTGCATACCATGAGATCGCCAATCTCACGCGCCTGACGGAGCCGGCCACGGAGCTCGTGAACATCGTAGGTCCGATCTGCGAGAGCGCCGACGTCCTCGGTCATGACCGCCTGCTGCCGCCGACGCGGGAGGGCGACATCATCCTCATCGCCAACGCCGGCGCCTACGGGCATTGCATGAGCTCGCACTACAATCTGCGCGATCCCGCCGAGGAGCTCGTTCTCTGAAGCGCTTGGCAAGGGGCTCCTCGGGCCGCGGCTCGGGTCCGTCGCGGGGCCGGAAAAGATCCGCACGAGGCGGCTGGGGCCTGCGCGGAGTGCTCGCCCTGGCGCTGCTCGCCGGCGTGCTCGGCTGCGCCGGCTTCGTCTACTATCTGGACCGGATGGTCACGGTCCGCTTCGAGGGACTGCGCTGGACGCTGCCGGCGCGCGTCTATGCGGCACCGCTCGATCTTTACACCGGGCTCGATCTCTCGCAGCCGCAGCTCGAGCACGAGCTGCAGCGTCTTTCCTATCACCGGGTGGCGCAGCTGCAGCGGCCCGGAAGCTACCGGGAGAGCGGCGATCGCATCGAGGTCTACCTGCGCCCCGCGCGATTCGCCGACGGCCGCCGGCCGGCGATCCCGCTGTCGGTCAGCTTCGGCTCCACGGGCATCCGGGACATGCGCGGTGCCGGCGGCCGGGAGGTTCCGGTGACGCGCCTCGATCCGCTCCTCATCGGCAGCATCTTCCCGAGCGATGGCGTGGACCGGATCGTGGTGATGCCGCAGCAGGTGCCGCCGCTGCTGCCGGCGGCCCTGAAGGCGGTGGAGGACCGCACCTTCGATACCAACTGGGGCATCGATCCGATGGGCATCGTGCGCGCGGCCTGGGTCGACCTGCGCTCGCACCGGATCGAGGAGGGCGCGAGCACGCTCACCCAGCAGCTCGTGCGCAGCTACTTCCTCTCCAACCGGCAGACCTTCGGGCGCAAGATCCGCGAGGCCATCATGTCGGTCGCGCTCACGGCGCACTTCAGCAAGGCGGATCTCATGAACGCCTACATCAATGAGATCTTCCTCGGCCAGGACGGCAACCGCTCGATCCACGGCTTCGGGCTGGCGAGCGAGTTCTATTTCGGCAGGCCGCTCGCGGAGCTCGACCTGCACCAGATCGCGACGCTGGTCGCCATCGTGCGCGGGCCGACCTACTACGATCCGCGCCGGCATCCGCGGCGCGTGCTGGCGCGGCGCAATCTGGTGCTGAAGATCCTGGCGCAGCAGGGGGTCGTCAAGCCCGAGCAGGCGTCGCTCGCCGAGCGCCGGCCGCTCGGGGTCACGAGCGGCGCCTCGGGCGCCTACTACCCGGCGTATCTCGATCTCGTGCGCCGCACGCTGCAGCACGACTATCCGGAGAAGGAGCTGACGGAGGCCGGACTGCGGGTCTACACCAGCCTGCAGCCGCGGGTGCAGGAGCTCGCCGAGCGCGCGCTCGATGCGCACCTGCGGGCGCTCGACAAGTCACATCACCGCGGCGAGGAGAAGCTCGAGGGCGCGGTGGTCGTCACCTCGCCGCAGAGCGGCGACGTGCTCGCCATCGTGGGCGGGCGTGACGCCGATTTCGACGGCTTCAATCGAGCCCTCGATGCGCACCGCTCCATCGGCTCCCTGGTGAAGCCCTTCATCTACCTGACGGCGCTCGAGACAGGACGCTACACCGCGGCCACGGTCATCCAGGACCAACCGGTCAGCATCAGGCTCGCGAGCGGGCGCTACTGGCGGCCCCACAACTACACGCGGCGCACGTACGGACCGGTACCGCTGGTGCGGGCGCTCGGGGATTCGCTGAACCTGGCGACGGTGGGTGTCGGCATGGACCTCGGGCTCGGCAACATCACCCACACCCTGCAGCGCTTCGGCCTGCAGCAGGCGCCCGACCAGGTGCCCGCGATGTTGCTTGGCGCCATCGACATCTCGCCGCTGCAGGTGGCGCAACTCTATAACGGGCTCGCGAACGGCGGATTCCGCACGCCATTGCGGACGGTGCAGGCCGTGGTCAGCGCGGACGGCAAGCCGCTCAAGGCCTTTCCCGTACAGGTCACACAGGTGGCGCCGGCCGCGGACGTCTACCAGGTCGTCAGCATGATGGAGCAGGTCGTCACTCATGGCACCGGCGTGCCGGCGCTGCGCATCCTGCCGCCAGGGCTCGTGACCGCGGGCAAGACGGGGACTTCCAACCACGATCGCGACAGCTGGTTCGCCGGCTTCTCGGGCGGAGATCTGGCCGTGGTCTGGGTGGGATACGATCACTACCAGCCCACGGGACTGACGGGCTCCGAGGGCGCGCTCCCGGTCTGGGCGCACCTGATGGCGTCCCTCGGCACGCCCCCGCTGCAGATGCCCCCGCCCGAAGGCGTCACCGAGACCTGGATCGACTACCTGACGGGCATGGGCGCGCCGCCCGGGTGTGCGGGCGCGGAACCGGTGCAGGTGGCCGTGCCGGCGGGCACGCAGGTGCCGCCGATGCCGGGCTGCGGCACCGGCACGACGGTGGGGACGGTGTTCCAGCGGGCCGGGCAGTGGCTGCACCGCCTGATCCATTGAGGTGCTCGAGATCATGAATGAATCGTCGGCGCGCCGGCGCGCCCCCAGGGACAGCCGCGGCGGGGCCCGGGAAGGCGGGGGCAAGCTCATCCTGGGTGCGATGGCGGCCGCAGGATTACTCGCGGGCTGCGCCTTGCTGAGTCCGCCGCAGAACATGGGCGGTTATTCGCCCGCGCCGCAGGGCGCGGCGCCGCCGGCGCAGGTGCCGGCCGGCACCGGGCC
>DAHUXV010000064.1 GCA_027306985.1 Gammaproteobacteria bacterium
CCCGAGCTCGAGGTCGCCGCGCGCGGCGTCCTTGAAGCGCTTGCCGGGAAAGCCGTCGACCTCGCCCGAGAACTGGCCCATGACCCACTCGTCGATGCGCTCGGACAGCAGCAGCACTTCGAGCCCGCGTTGGGTCAGCCGCTCGATGTAGGGGCTGGCGCGCGCCGCCGCGGCGCTCTCGGCGATGATGTAATAGATCCGGTCCTGCCCCGGCTGCATCCGCTCCACGTACTGCGCCAGGCTCACCGCCGGCTCGTTGCCGGGCTCGTGGGTGCTCGCGAACCGCAGCAGCGGCAGCAGCGCCGGGCGGTTGGCCGCATCCTGCGCCACGCCTTCCTTCAGCACCGCGCCGAACTCCTTCCAGAAGCCGGCGTACTTCTCCGGCTCGTCCTTCGCGAGCCGGGCCAGCATGTCGAGCACGCGCTTGGTGAGCCCGCTGCGGATCGCCTCGACCTCCGGCTCCTGCTGCAGCAGCTCCCGGGAGACGTTCAGGGGCAGATCGCTCGAGTCGACCACGCCCCTCACGAAGCGCAGATAGAGCGGCAGGAACTGCTCCGCGTCGTCCATGATGAAGACGCGCCGCACGTAGAGCTTCAACCCGTGCGTGGCGTCCCGCTGCCAGAGGTCGAACGGGGCGCGTCCCGGGATGTAGAGCAGGCTCGTGTACTCGCGCTTGCCCTCGACACGGTTGTGGCTCCAGGCCACCGGATCGGTGAAGTCGTGCGCCAGGTGCTGATAGAACTGACGGTACTCCTCGTCGGTGATCTCCGTGCGCGGGCGCGTCCACAATGCCTTCGCCTGATTCACGGCTTCGTACTCGAGCGACGCCTCGCCCTCCTTGCGCATGCGGACGGGGAAGGCAATGTGGTCCGAGTAGCGGCGGATCAGCGCGCGCAGCCGGAAGGGGTCGGCGAATTCCTTCGCCTCGGGCTTCAAGTGCAGCTTGACCGTGGTGCCGCGCTGCGGGCGGGCGACGGTCTCCACGCTGAACTCCCCGTCGGCGCTCGACTCCCAGCGCACGCCGCTATCGGCGGCGAGGCCGGCCTTGCGCGAGAGCACCTCGACCCGGTCGGCGACGATGAATGCCGAGTAGAAGCCGACCCCGAACTGGCCGATGAGCTGCGAGTCCTTCTGCTGGTCCCCGGAGAGGGAGCGGAAGAACTCGGCGGTGCCGGAGCGGGCGATGGTGCCGAGGTTCGCCACGGCCTCCTCCCGGGTCATGCCGATGCCGTTGTCGGTGATGCTCACCGTCCCGGCCGCCTGGTCCGCCTCGACCCGGATCTCGAGCTCCGGGTCCTCGGCGAGCAGGCCGGGCTCGCCGATGGCGGCGAAGCGCAGCCGGTCGTTGGCATCGGAGGCGTTCGAGATGAGCTCGCGCAGGAAGATCTCCCTGTGGCTGTACAGGGAGTGGATCATGAGCTTCAGCAGCTCGCGGACTTCGGCCTGAAACCCGTGTGTCTGCCGGTCGGCGCTGGAAGCCGTGACGTTCTCGTGACTCGACATGATCGGCGCTCCGCTCTGGTCTTATGTCTTCAAGGTGTCGCAGCGCGCACATCTTGGGCGCAGGCGCCCTTTTTTCAAGAGCGCGGCAGCCCGGCGCGGCGGATCAGGCCGGCAGACGCAGCAGGCGGCGGTACAGGTCGAAGAAGGTGATGCTGCCGGCCAGCAGCGCGGCATTCACCCGCAGCTGCGGCGCGAGCAGCCAGACACCGAGTGCGGAGGCCCAGGTGAGGACCGGTGTCGAGAGGGACGCGGCCTCGGCGAGCGCAGTCGTCGCGACGTGGCGACAGGCGCCCGCCGCATCGTCCAGGTCGTCCCAGTAGCGCAGGAAGAATTCCATTACGACCCAACTCTACTCGCGCGCGCCGGCTGTTGTCGTGCGGAATTTCACAATCGCGCGCGCCGGCTTGCAGGAGCGCAGTCGGGTGCGTAGGCTTGACCCTGGCCCGTTCAGTGCGCGTTCAGAGAACACAGGACCACCATGAATCGCATCGTCGTCCTCAACCCGAAAGGGGGCTCGGGCAAGACGACCATCGCGACCAACCTTGCGAGCTACTTCGCCGCGCAGCAGCAAAAGCCAGTCCTGATGGACTTCGACCCGCAGGGGTCCTCGCTTCGTTGGGTGCGCAAGCGTCAGCCGGCGCAGCCGCCGATTCACGTGGTCAACGCCTTCGAGAAGGACTCGCGGACGACCCGCACGTTCCAGCTCCGCGTGCCGGACTTCTCGACGCACGTGATCGTGGACACGCCGGCCGCCCTCGAGCCGCGCGAGCTGGCGGACCTGACCCGCGATGCGCGCAAGATCATCGTTCCGGTGCTGCCCTCCGACATCGATATTCACGCCTGCTCGCGCTGCATCCGCGACCTGCTGCTGGTTGCGAAGATCCGCCGCGAGGACGACCGCATCGGGGTGGTGGCCAACCGCATCCGCCGCAATACGGCGACCTATCAGTCGCTCATCCGCTTCCTGCAGACGCTCGGGATTCCCATCGTGGCGAGGCTGCGCGACTCGCAGAACTACCTGCGCGCCGCGGAGCTCGGCGTGGGCGTGCACGAGATGAAGAGCTATATCGTCAGAGAGGACGTCGAGGAATGGCGGCCGCTGATCGAGTGGCTGGAGCCCGTGGCCGCGGCACAGGCCGCGCAGGCCGCAACTGCGCCGTCCCCCGTCGCGGCGCCTTGAGCTATCGGCTCGGGGATTTGGGCGCGCGGGGGCCGGCGTCCGGCTGCCGCTCCTCCTCGTCCCAGGACTCGCGCATGCGGTCCGCCCAGCTCTTGTAGCTGGACCAGGTGTTGAGATTGCGCGTGATGGCGGCGTGCCGCGCGCGGGCGCGCTGCATGCGGTCGTGCCAGTCGGGGAAGGGCTCTGCCGGGTCGGCCGCCGACCCCTCTCCTGAGGGCGGCTCCTTTTGGTTGTCGGGCGCGCTGCCTCGCCCCCTGTCGGTTGAGCTCATGGAAGTACCTTAAGCTTTTACTCAGGGTACGGCTTTTGGCCGCGGCACGCAGGAACTGGTTCACAGGCATGTCGCCCGTTGCCTACAGCTGCGTTATGTAATTGGCTGGAACCGGCCTGCCGGCCGTTCCAGATTTACTTATTCGATTTCGCGGGCCCCCATGCGATCCGCCAACGCGAGCGGGAAGCACTCCGGGAAACGGCGCGGCCTGCGCCCGCTTGCTGGTTCGCTTTCGAACTAAGCTACCAGGCGGTAAACGGGCCTGTAGGCGCTGCCGGGCAACTTCATGCGCCGTTGCGCGACGAATGCGGCCAGCAGCTCATCGAGCGGCTGCATGATGCCGCGGTCGCCCGCGAGCTCGTACGGTCCGCGGCGCTCGATCGCCTGGATGCCGTGCTCCTTGACGTTGCCGGTGACGATTCCGGAGAAGGCGCGGCGCAGGTTGGCGGCGAGCTGATGCACGGGCTGGCCGCGATGCAGCTCGAGGGCGCGCATCGACTCGTGCGTGACCTCGAAGGGCCGCTGGAACTCCGGTTGGATCGAGAGCAGCCAGTTGAAATTGTAGGAATCGCTGCGCTGCCTGCGAAACTCGCGCACCGCCTCGATACCGCGCACCATGCGGCGGCCGACCTCGGCCGGATCGTCGATGATGACGCTGAGGCGCTTCGCCGCCGGCTCGCCGAGAGTGTCGGCGATGAAGCGGCCGATGTGCTCGAAGTACGCGGCGCTCTCGCGCGGGCCGGTCAGGATCACCGGCAGCGGCTGCTCCTGATTCGCCGGATCGAGCACGATCCCCATCAGATACAGGATCTCCTCGGCCGTGCCGGCGCCGCCCGGGAACACCACGATGCCGTGGGCGAAGCGCACGAAGGCCTCGAGGCGCTTCTCGATGTCCGGCATGATGACCAGCTGGTTGACGATCGGATTCGGCGGCTCCGCGGCGATGATGCCGGGCTCGGTGATGCCGATGTAGCGGCCGTGCTCGATGCGCTGCTTGGCGTGGCCGATGGTGGCGCCCTTCATCGGGCCTTTCATGGCGCCCGGTCCGCAGCCCGTGCAGACATCGAGGCCGCGCAGCCCCATTTCGTAGCCGACGCGCTTGCTGTACTTGTACTCCTCGTTGCCGATCGAGTGCCCGCCCCAGCATACGACCAGGTTGGGCCGCGCCTTGTAGTCGAGCACGCGCGAGTTGCGCAGCACGTGGAACACCGCGTTGGTGGTGTCCGCGGAGTGGCCGAGATCGAAGCGGCCGCTCGCCAGGATCTCGTTGGCGATGAAGACCACGTCCCGCAGCACGGCGAAGAGATGCTCCTTGATGCCGCGGATCATCTGGCCGTCGACGAAGGCCGAGCCCGGAGCATTGTGCACCTCGAGCTTGATGCCCCACGCCTGCCGCACGATGCGGATGTCGAAGTCGTGGTAGCGATCGAAGATCTCCTTGGCATCGTCGGTCGGGGCGCCGCTGTTGAGCACCGCGAGCGAGCACTTGCGAAAGAGCTCGTAGAGCCCGCCCTGCCCGGAGTCGAGCAGCTTCTTGATCTCCGCCTGCGAGAGGTTCTCCAGGCTGCCGCGCGGGCCGACGCGCGCATCGATGAGCTCCGGCACGACGACGTTGCTGTCCATGGCTACGGGAGGATGTCGATCGGCATGCCGTCGCGGGTCAGCAGCCAGATCTGCACCATGTCGGCATCGGAGACGGCGATGCAGCCGTCCGTCCAGTCGCTGTGCTGGTAATACCAGAGCGAGTTGTTCAGGTGATTCGGCAGGCCGTGGATCATGATCGAGCCCCCGGGCTGCCAGTGGTGCAGGCGCGCGCGCTGCAGGTCCGCGGCATTGGGATAGGAGATCTGGATGGAGAGGAAGAACTCGCTGCGCGGATTGCGGCGGACCAGGCGGTACCAGCCTTCCGGCGTGCGCAGGTCCCCGTCGCGCTCCTTCGGCCCCACGGGGTCGCGGCCGAGGGCGATCTTGTACGAGCGCACCACCTTGCTGCCGTCCATGAGGTACATGAGGCGCCGCGCCTTGTTCACCACGATGTGATCGACGCGGGGCAGGCTGGGCGAAGGCACCAGCCTGATGCGCGGCGGCAGCGCGGGCCGCGCTCCGGGGATCATGCTGCCGGACGCGCCGGCAGTCGCGGGGACGTTCGGCACCAGCGCGGGGTTGGCGCGCACCGCGGTCATCGCGCAGCCGAGCACGATGGCGGTGAATATCGCTCTCGACGAGCACATGGCTGAATTATAGGGTCTCCGCGGACCTTGCGTAGAGGGCGGCGCCCGGCGGCGCTTCGCGGTCAAGCTTCCCCTTGCACGGCGTCAGTCGTCCGCGGTGGACACGTCCTCGACGCGCGGCACCACCAGTTGCGTGCCCGGACGCAGGTCCGCGAAATCGGTGTCCGGGTTGTATTCGCGCAGCAGCCACAGCGGCACCTGCGAGAAGCGCTGCGTCACGGTCCACAGCGAATCGCCGGACCGGGCGACGTAGGATTGCGTCCCGGCGATGCGGTGCGCGGCGAAATAGCTCGCTTCGAGGGCGCGATGGTAGTTGACCCGCTCCCCCTCGAACGCTTTCGGCGACACATAGCGCAAGTCGAGCCGGATCCGCTCGCCGATTCTCACCGGCTGGCGGAACCTCAGATGATTGAGCCGCCGCAGGTCCCAGGCGCTCACGCCCAGCCACTCGGCGTAGTAGCCGAGCGACTCGGCGGCTGCGACGGTGATGGTGCCATCGGGCGCCACGGAGTAATCGGTGGGGTCCTCGTTCTGGCTCGAGCCGTCCGCGGGCCCGAGCGAGGGACCGAGCGCAGCCTCTTGCGCGGCGGACACCGGCTGCTCGTCCTCGGCATCGCCGGAGCCGGACCGGCCGGAGCCAAAGGGATTCGCGTTTCCGCCCCGCGAGCGCATCATCAGCGTGGAGTCGGGCGCGCCGCCCGTCTGCTGCGCCGTACCGCCGCCCTCGACGGCGAGCAGGCCGTGAGTCGTCAATCCGAAGACCGAGCCGCCGTGCGGCCACGAATCACCGCGCGCGCCAGCCGCGGGAATCCCGGGCGCCGCCCGCACTGAAGCGCCCTCTGCCGCATCCGCCAGAATCGCGGGCGTCGCGGGCACCGGAGCGGTGAACGCCACGCGCGAGTAGTAGACCGGCGCCGCCGCGGCAACCGCCGGGGTCGCGTTGCTCGCATGCGCGGACTTCACGACCGCGGCCAGGAGGCGGTGGGCTTCCGTCCGGACCAGGCGGCCTCGAGCGCTCGCCGTGCGGGGCGTCGCGGCCCTCGCCAGCAGCACCTGAGCGTGCAATCTGCCGGCGAGCATCGCCGCGGTCAGGCTCGGGCCGCTGATCGGCAGGCGCATCTCGTATCCGCGCGGCACCGCGAGCCATCCGCGCCAGACGGCCGGCCGCAGCGCGGGATTGAGATCACGCAGCCTTGCGGGGTCGATGTCGAGCGCGTGCTCGAGCGGTCCGATGTCGACGTATTGCGGCACCCGCACTTCCCGGAACCGCTCCTCCTGCATCGGCACGATCGTGCCGAAGTATTTCTGCGGGTCGCGGTCGATCTCCAGGGCCGCGAGGAACGAGACGTAGAAGTTGCGCGAGGCGAAGCCGAACATCCGGGTGTGGTAGTGGCGCACGATGGTGACGATGTTGGTCGTGCCCATGCGCGCGACCGCACGGCGCATGCCCGCGAGGCCGTGGTTGTAGGCGGTGATCGCCAGCGGCCAGGTGCCGAGAATCCGGTAGTTGTAGGCGAGAAGCTGCGCCGCCGCCTTGGTGGCGACGAACGGATCCATCCGATCGTCGACGGCGCGGTCGATCTGCATGTAGCGCCGGCCCGTATAGCTCATGAACTGCCACAGACCCGCGGCGCCGACCCGCGAGTAGGCGCGGGGATTGTAGGAGGACTCGACCAGCGGCAGGGCGGCGAGCCCCGCGGGCAGCCCTTCCTCGCGCAGCGCCCTGGCGATGACCTTCTGCCAGGCGCCGGCACGGATCAGCCCGGCCTCGAAGCGGTTCGACTGGCCGAGCTGAAAGCGGATGTCGTGCGTGGCCCGCAGCAGCCGCGCGGGGGTGCCGTCCGCGCCCCAGAGCGCCTTGATGCGCATTTCTTCCGGCGACAGCGGCCCCTTGGCGAATGCGATCCGGCGCAGCTCCGCGATGTAGCGATCGCGGGCGCGGTTCACGAGGCGCTGGCGCGCCCACGGCGAGCTGTCCGGCGCGAAGCGCAGGGTGCCGTAGATGACGGCGAGATCGTACTGGTCGTGCAGGTAGCCGGAGTTGGTGTCGATCCGGGTGTACACCTTTACCCAGAAATTCACATCGCGCTGCAGCTGCGGGGGATACGGCAGCGCCGGATCGGACGCCAGCGCGCGCGCGAGGGCGAGTGGCAGCAAGAGGACGGCCCACAGCCAGCGCAGCCCCTTTGGGGTGGCCGCAATCCGTGTCGAGTTCATTTACACACCGTCCCGCCGACGAATCGTCTGGATATTCAAAGGTTTGCCGATTTACCCGCCGGACGGGGCCGCCATCATGACCGCCGAAGTGTCGAGAAACTTGACATTCGGCCCGCCGGCGCCCGCTGGCGGGTGCCGATCGGTCTGCGGCCAGCGCCCTTCCGGATGGGCGATAACTTCTCACAACGCGCACTACGTCACAATTGAACCGCGTCGCAGATACAACATGTCAACTCGCGGCGCGCTCCGGGCGCCCTGGCACGGGCGTTGCTTGTATCACGCCATCGAGGGCCGAAAGCCGGCCCGGGAAGGAAGCAGCCAGCGGAATACGAAGAAAGCACGGGCCGGATCGAGCGCGGGATGGCGCACTTCTGCACCGTGTCCCTGAACAAGAAGAACGACACTCCTCCACACAAGCAAGCGACCGATAGAAACCCCGCCTCCGGCGGGGTTCTTTTTTGGTCTCGGCGCAATGAGCGGCGTGCTGCTGCGCGGCTCGGCCGTCCTTGCCCGTCCCTGGCCTCGCCCCCTGCGGGCGGTACCTCGGGCCCCCGCCGCAATCGCCGCCGCGATATCGTGCACGGAGCTGGCGACGGCCTCCCGAGAGCCGCCGCTCGTTCACTTGCCTTGGGACCGGCTGCGATCGAGGCCAGGGCCTGACGATCCCGCAGCAGTGGTAGCATCCGGGGGCGCGCGCCACGTCGCCGATTGCCCCCGCGGAGAGCACGATGATCAAAGTCAGCGTGATGTACCCGAACAAGCCCGGATGCCGGTTCGACCACGACTATTACCGGGATCGGCACATGCCGCTGGTCCAGAGCCGGATGGGCGACAAATGCAGGTTCTACACGGTCGATAAGGGCCTGGCGGGGGGTGCGCCGGGCGAGCCGCCCACCTATATCGCGATGTGCCACATCTTCTGCGATTCGGTCGAGGCGTTTCAGGCGGGCTTCGGGCCGCACGCCAGCGAGATCCTGGCGGACATCCCGAAGTACACGGATCTGACGCCCGTCCTGCAGATCAGCGACGTCGTCGTCGGCAAGAGCTGAGCCAAAGCCCGGCCTCGGATCCTGCCGCTGCCGTGGCGGCCGCCGGACGAGCGGCCGGCACGCTTCGCGCTGGCGCGAATCACGATGCGCGATGTTGCATTGCTGGCGATAGACCAGGGCACGACCTCCAGCCGGTCGATCGCCTTCTCGCTTCGCGGGGAGATCCTGGCGCTCGAGCAGCAGACTTTCGAGCAGATCTATCCCGCCTCGGGCTGGGTCGAGCACGACCCGGAGATGATCTGGGCCACCGTTCTGTCCTGCGCTCGCACCGTGGTGCAGCAGCTGCGCCAGCGGCAGATCGGTGTCGCGGCCGTCGGCCTCACGAATCAGCGCGAGACCGCGGTCGCCTGGAACCGCCGCACCGGCGCTCCTCTTTGCAATGCCATCGTCTGGCAGGACCGGCGCACGGCCGATCACTGCCGGCGGCTCGAGCAGGCAGGATACGGAGCGCGCCTCGAGGAGAGGACCGGGCTTCGACTCGATCCCTATTTTTCCGCCACCAAGCTGGCCTGGATGCTCGAGCACGTGCCCGCGACACGAGCCGCCCTCGCGCGCGGCGAGCTCGCCTTCGGCACCGTCGACAGCTTCCTCATCGCGCGTCTGACGGGTGGCCGCCTGCACCTCACCGATGCGACCAATGCGAGCCGAACCGCGCTGTACGACATCCGGCGCAACTGCTGGGATCCGGAGCTCTGCGAGCTCTTTGGCGTGCCGCTGCAATGCCTGCCGGAGGTGCGGGATTGCGCCGGCGACTTCGGGTGCACCGATCCACGGCTTTTCGGCGCTGCTCTGCCGATCCGCGGCGTGGCCGGCGACCAGCAGGCGGCGCTCATCGGCCAGGCGGGGATCGCCCCGGGTGAGGTGAAATGCACCTACGGCACGGGCGCCTTCGCCGTGCTCCACACCGGCACGCGCCTGGTCCGCTCGCGCAGCCGGCTGCTCGGCACGATCGCCTGTCGGCTGCAGGGGCAGACGACCTATGCCCTGGAAGGATCCATTCTCTCCGCGGGCGCCGCGATCCAATGGCTTCGCGACGGGCTCGGCCTGTTCGCGCGGACTGCGGAGATCGAAGCGCTCGCCGCCTCGGTCAGCGACACCGGCGGTGTCTACCTGGTTCCGGCCTTCACGGGACTGGGCGCCCCCTACTGGGACCCTGATGCCCGCGGCATTCTGGTGGGCCTCTCCCGCGCCAGCGGCCGCGCCGAGATCGCCCGGGCCGGACTCGACAGCGTGGCCTATCAGACGCGCGACCTGCTCGATGCCATGGCGGCCGACGGCGCGCGGCCCGCAGTCCTCAAGGTGGACGGCGGCATGGCGCAGAACGGCTT
>DAHUXV010000067.1 GCA_027306985.1 Gammaproteobacteria bacterium
TGGCCGCGATGACCATGGGGCTTTCGCCGCTGATCGCCGTTCCGGCGCTCGCGCAGGTCCAGACCTTGAACGAGGTGATCGTCACGGCCCGCAAGCGGCCGGAGCTCTTCCGCACTCTGCCGATGACGGCGAGCGTCTTCACGCCGCAGACGATCAGGTCCGCCGACATCACCAGCGCCCGCGATTTCATCGCGATGGTGCCGAACATGACGCTGGTGCAGACGCAGAACGTCGGGAACGCCTTCATCACCATCCGCGGCATCTCCCAGGCCCGCAACAGCGAGCCCTCGGTCGCCGTGATCGTCGATGGCGTCGAGGAGACCGACCCGGAGGAGTTCGCCACCCAGCTCTACAACGTCCGGCAGATCGAGGTGCTGAAGGGCCCGCAGGGCGCCCTCTACGGCCGCGATGCGATCGGCGGCGCGATCATCATCACGACGGCGCCTCCGGCCGATCACTTCGAGGGCAACGTCACCGTCGGCGTGGGCAACGGGCCGGCGGAGCGCGCCAGGGGCACCGTGACCGGCCCGCTGAACGCCAGTCACACGCTGAAGTACCGCGCCTCGCTCAACTTCTACAACACGGACGGCTACCTGCAGAACGTCTACCTGCACCGCAAGGCCGATCCGTACCGGGACTACTCCGGGACCTTCAGGCTCCTGTGGCAGCCGAACGACTCCTTCTCGGCCGATCTGCGCCCCTTCTACGACCTGGTGCACACCACGGCCTACTACTACGTCATACCGCGGAACAACGAGGCGAACCCGTACTCGACCTTCACCACGCCGCCGAACGCGAACGACATCTCGAGCCCGATCCAGACCAACAACCTGGGTACCGACAATCGCAGCATCATCGATGTCCCGCTGAAGCTCGACTACCGCCCGGGATACGGCACCTTCACCTCGATCACCGACTACGACCAGACGAAGGAGATCGACACCGGCGACGCCTACGACTTCCGGCCGATCAAGTCGTCCATCGCCTACACCGTCTTCTTCGCCGGAATCCCGGCGGCGCTCGGCGGACCGCTCGATGAGAGCCAGAGCCAGTTCGTGCGCGTGCGCTCCTGGAGCGAGGACCTGCGCTTCACCTCCCCCTCGCAGGGACGATTCACCTGGATCCTCGGGGCGTACTTCCTGCACAAGGAGCGCTTCATCTCCACGGACAACATCGTCGATCGCGGCCTCGGCGTTCCCGCGGTCTACGAGACCCCGATCGTCGATCCCACGAATCCCTTCGCGACCAACACGAACGTCACCTTCCTCGCCGACGGCCAGAACAGCAACGCCTGGGCGGGATACGGCGATGCCACGTACAAGCTGACGAAGCGCTGGGAGGTCGATATGGCCGCGCGCTACGACCAGGACAAGGTCAGCGACACCACCCGCACGCCGCCTTACTTCCTCGCCATGGTCCTCGACCCGACCGCCTACACGGGCGAGGTGCGCACGCAGACCTGGGGCGCGTGGCAGCCGAAGTTCACCATCCGGTATCTGCCGAATGCGAACTGGACGCTGTACACCGACTGGAGCCGCGGCTTTCGCAGCGGCGGGTTCAACCAGACCGGGGTCGGCGCGGTCGCCAGCGCGAACGGCATCAAGGGGGTGAACGACACGTTCAACGCCGAGATCGCCGATACCTACGAGCTCGGCGTCAAGGGAAACATGCTCGACGGCAAGGTGAGCGTGGATGCGGACGTGTTCCACACCCACTCCGACAACGGCTACTTCTTCGTGTATCTGTCGCAGAACTCCACCCAGAACCTGGGCAATCTGAACGCCACCTACAAGGGGGCGGAGTTCCAGGTCACGGCCTATCCCACCGACAATTTCGAGATCTACGCCGGTTACGGGTATACGGACAGCCGGATCACGAAGATGGCCGATCCCACCGTGCTCGGCAATCAGGCGCCGCTCGTCTCGCGCGACACCATCAATGCGGGCGCGATGTACGAGCATCCGCTCTGGGGCGGGCTCACGGGGACGGCGCGGCTCGACTTTCAGAACATCGGCCGCACCTGGTGGGACCCGTACAACGTGACCTCGCGCGACCCGATCTCGCTCGTGAACCTCAACCTCATCGTGCACGACGGGCCGTGGACGGTCACCGCCTGGTCGAAGAACCTCACCAATACGATATACAATGCGGAATTCTCCCCGGGCGGGTTCCTGTGGCGGGCTTTGCCGCGGCAGTACGGGGTCAATTTCCAGTATCGCTTCTGATCCGGAGACATCATGGCTACGCTCGCAAGGCTGCCCTCGCGGCTGCATCACACGGCTTACGTCACGCATGACCTGGAGGCGACGCGCAGGTTCTACGAGGAAGTGATCGGGCTGCCGCTCGTGGCCACGTGGTGCGAGGTCGATCAGCTCTTCGGCGCCGAGCGCGTCTACTGCCATCTCTTCTTCGGGATCGGCGACGGCGGCGCGCTCGCCTTCTTCAAGTTCGCGAAGCCGGAGGACGAGAAGCAGTTCGGGCCGAAGATGCCTTTCAGTCCGTTTCATCACATCGCCCTGAACGTCGACCGCGACACGCAGGCGGACATCGAGCGGCGGCTGCAGGAGAACGGCTACGGTCCGCCGCAGACATTCGTGCTCGAGCACGGGTATTGCCGCTCGGTGTACGTCACCGATCCCAACGGCCTCATCCTGGAGTTCACGCTCGATGCTCCGCAGGCCGGGGAGATCTCCCGGACCCGGCGCGCCAGCGCCCACGCGGACCTCAAGCGCTGGCTGGCCGGGGACCACACCTCCAACAATACCTATCGGGTCGAGTAGCGCCGGAACCTCTCATGCAGCGAAGCGTCGATCGGATCCTGACGACCCACGTCGGCAGCCTGCCGCGCACTCAGGCCGTGACCAACGTGCTGTTTGCCAGGGCCGCGGGTCAGGCGGATGAGCCTGGGGCGGTGGCCGTCATCGCGAACGCGGTGAAGGAGGTCGTGCAGCGCCAGGTGGATGTCGGCATCGACGTCGTCAGCGACGGCGAGATGAGCAAGATCAGCTATGCGACCTACGTCTCGGAGCGGCTGTCCGGCTTCGACGGGGACACGCCCCGCGAGCCCGGACAGGACCTGGTGGAGTTCCCGGGTCTTCTGAAGAAGCTCGCCGAGAAGGGCGCCACGGCGAAGTACCGCAGGCCGCGCTGTGTCGGAGCCGTCGCGGTCAAGGACACGCGGCCGCTCGCGGCCGACCTCACGAGCCTGAAGGCGGCGGCGGCCGCCGCCTCGCCGCGCGAGGCGTTCATGAACGCCGCCTCGCCGGGTGTCGTCGCCCTCTTCCAGCCCAACGACTTCTATCCCACCCAGGATGCCTATCTCGAGGCGCTCGCGGAGGCGCTGCGCAGCGAGTACGAGGCCATCGTCGCGGCCGGCTTCCTGCTGCAGATCGATGCGCCCGACCTCGGTATGGGCCGGCACACGATGTACCGGGACCGCACGGAGGAGGAGTTCACCGGTCTCGCGGCGAAGCACATCGAGGTGCTCAATCACGCCTTGAGAAACGTGCCGGCGGACCGGGTGCGCATGCACGTGTGCTGGGGGAACTACGAGGGACCGCATCATCACGACATTCCGCTCGCCCGGCTGCTGCCGGTGGTGCTGCGGGCGAAGCCGCAGGCGCTGCTCTTCGAGGCCGCCAATCCCCGGCACGCCCATGAGTGGGCCGTCTTCAAGGACGTGAAGCTGCCCGAGGAGAAGATCCTGATCCCGGGCGTCATCAGCTCGACCACCAACTACGTGGAGCACCCGGAGCTCGTCGCGGAGCGGCTCGAGCGGCTGGCGGCGCTCGTCGGCCGGGAGCGTGTGATCGGCGGCAGCGACTGCGGCTATGGAACCTTCGCCGGGTTCGGCCCCGTGGAGCCGGACATCGCCTACATGAAGCTGGCCGCGCTGGTCGAGGGCGCGCGGATCGCGAGCGCGAGGCTCTGGGGAGCGCGATGACGACGCCCGCGCCAACGGATCTCGCCGAGGCCGTGATGGCCCGCATGAGCGACTGTACGGACCCGCGCTTCAGGGAGGTGATGACTTCCCTGGTCCGTCATCTGCACGCCTTCCTGCGGGAAGTCGACCTGCGGCCGCAGGAGTGGCTGGCGGCGATCGAGTTCCTCACCGCCACGGGCCAGGCGTGCAACGAGCGCCGTCAGGAATTCATTCTGCTCTCCGATACGCTCGGCGCCTCCATGGCCGTGGTGGCCTTGGATCAGGCGCGGGCGCTGCGCTGCGATGCGCCGAGCGCCGCAAGCGCGACGGAAGCGACCGTCCAGGGCCCTTTCTATTGGGAGGGCGCGCCCGATCTGGCGCTCGGCTGTGATCTTCGCGCCGCGGGCGTGGCGGGCGAGCCCGCCTACTACGCCGGGGAAGTGACCGATACCGCGGGCCGGCCGCTCGCCGGCGCGCTGCTCGATATCTGGTCGGGAGACGGCGAGGGCGTCTACGACATGCAGGTGGAGGGGCAGGGCATGACGTTGCGCGGGCGCCTGCGCACGGATGCCGACGGCCGCTATCGGTTCTGGTCGATCCGCCCGACCGAATATCCCGTGCCGACCGACGGGCCCGTCGGGGTGATGCTGAAGCGGATGGGCCGCCACCCCATGCGGCCGGGGCACATCCACTTGAAGGTGTCGGCCGACGGCCACGTGCCGTTGACGACGCACCTGTTCGGCCGCGGCGGCCGATACCTCGACAGCGACGCGGTATTCGGTGTCAGGGACAGTCTCATCGTCGATTACGAGCGGCACGAGCCGGGCACCGCGCCCGACGGGCGCCGGCTCGAGCAGCCCTATTACACGGTCCGCTACGACTTTCGCCTCGCGCCGCGCTCGGGCGATCCAACCGACCCGCGATAGTCCGCTGCCGTAGCGGCGCGTGCCGCCCGGGCGTCGGCTCGGGAAGGCGCGCGGATCGCCGGCGACGGCTCCGCAGCGCTCGTTGCTTTTGCCGGACGAGGCTTTACCATGCTCCTTCAGCGGCTGCGCATGAGGAGAGGCTCTTGAGGTACCGCGGGTTCGGGCGGATCGGCTGGGAGGTATCGGAGATCGGCTTCGGCACCTGGGCGATGGGCGCGGAGTGGGGCCCGGTCGATGACGAGCAGTCGATGGCCGCCCTGAAGAGCGCCCTCGACCTGGGAGTCAACTTCTTCGATACGGCGGATGTCTACGGCGACGGCCGCTCGGAGCGTCTCCTGCAGCGGCTGCGCCGGGAGACGAAGACGCCTTTCCATGTCGCCACCAAGGCCGGACGGCGCCTGAGGCCGCACCTCGCCGCGGGCTACGACAAAAAGAACCTCACGGCCTTCGTCGAGCGCTCGCTCGAGAACATCGGGGTCGACTCGCTCGAGCTCGTGCAACTCCACTGTCCGCCGACGGACACCTATTATCGGCCGGAGACGTTCGCGGCCATGGACGATCTGGTGAAGGCCGGCAAGGTGCGCCATTACGGCGTCAGCGTCGAGAGGGTCGAGGAGGGGTTGAAGGCGATGGAATTCCCGAATGTGGAGTCCATCCAGATCATCTTCAACATGTTCCGGCAGCGTCCGGCCGAGCGTTTCCTGGCGGACGCGCAGCGCCGTGGAGTCGCGACCATCATCCGTGTCCCGCTCGCCTCCGGCATGCTTACCGGCAAGCTCACCGCGGCCTCGAAGTTCGCGCCCGACGATCACCGCAGCTTCAATCGTCACGGCGAGGCCTTCGATGTGGGCGAGACGTTCGCCGGCGTTCCTTACGAGATCGGCCTGCAGGCCGTCGAGGAGCTCAAGCGCCTCGTGCCCGGGGGCGCCTCGCTCGCCCAGCTGGCTCTGCGGTGGATCCTCATGTTCGATGGAGTCTGCACCGTCATCCCCGGCGGCAAAACCCTGGCGCAGGTCGCGGACAATTGCCACGCCAGCGCGCTGCCGGGTCTCACGGCGGAGCAGATGGGATCCGTGCGCTCGGTGTACGACCGGTACATCCGGCCTCACGTGCACCAGCGCTGGTAGCCGCTTGACATCGCTGCCGCACGTTGCGGCCGCGGCCTTGTTTCCCTAAACCCTGGAGACCTATGAAACTTTATTATTCGAGCGGAGCGTGCTCGCTCTCGCCGCACATCGTCGCCCGCGAGGCCGGCATCGAGCTGAGCCTGCGCAAGGTGGATCTGAAGACCAAGACCATGGCCTCCGAAGGCGACTTCCTCGGCGTCAATCCCAAGGGGTACGTTCCGACGCTGGAGCTCGACAACGGTGAGGTCCTCACCGAGGGGCCTGTCATCGTCCAGTACCTGGCGGACCTCGTCCCGGAAAAGGGCCTCGCGCCGCCCGCCGGAACCTTCGAGCGCTATCGCCTCCAGGAGTGGCTCGGCTTCATCAACTCGGAGCTGCACAAGAGCTATTCGCCGCTGTTCCGGCCGGAGACGCCGGCGGAGACGCGCGCCGATCGGCAGGCGTACCTGAATAAGCGCTATGGCGTGGTCGAGCAGCGGCTCGCGGGCCGTCCCTACCTCATGGGCGGCGCCTTCACGGTGGCCGACGCCTATCTCTTCACGGTCACCAACTGGGCGGCGCACGTGAAGCTCGACCTGTCGTCGTTTCCCAACGTGCGGGCCTTCCAGGAGCGCGTGGCCGCTCGCCCCGCCGTGCAGGCGGCGATGAAAGCGGAAGGACTGATCAAGTAGAGCGCGAGCATGCGGGCGTTGGGGGCAATCCTGTCGGTCGCCTGCCTCGCGGGGTGTGTGACCCGGCAGGCTGCGCCCCCCGCGCCGGCACGGGCGCCTTCCGGGCGCCCCGTTCCGTCACCGCAGCTCGGACGGCCCTTCGATATCGTTGCGGCCCGATCGCGTCTCATCGTGCTCGTGTACCGCACCGGACCTCTGGCGGCGTTTGGTCACGATCACGTCATCGCGTGCCGCTGTCTCGCCGGTACGGTTCACCTGCCGCGCGACCCCTTGCGTGCCAGTTTCGACGTGCGCATCCCGGTCGAGCGGCTCACCGTCGATACACCGACGTTGCGCGCGGCGCAGCACAGCGCGGACTTCCCGCCCGCTGTTCCGCAGCCCGACCGGGAAGGCACGCGCAGGCACATGCTCGGGGCCGCGCAGTTGAACGCCGCCGTCCATCCTGACATCACACTGCGATCCGAAGGCCTGCGGGCGTCGCCTGACGGCAGGCCCGGCGACGTCGTCGTGGAGGTGGCGGTGCGGGTCGCGGGGCAGTCGCGCTCGATCACGGTCCCGATGCACTACGACATCCGGGGTGAGGAGATCGTGGTG
>DAHUXV010000099.1 GCA_027306985.1 Gammaproteobacteria bacterium
GGCACGTCCGCCGGGTCGGCCAGCATGTAGTGGTCGTAAACGTAAATCAGCACTTTCAGAACACTGCCGGTGGTCATCTGGATAGTCGGCCGTACAGGCCGCCGGGATACGGCGCGATGCGCCCCTCAAGCTCGAGAATCAGCAACATCGAGGCGATCGACTCGCCGGACAAGCCTGAGCGGGCCACGAGCGTATCGATGGTCGCGGGTTCGAAACCGAGCGCATCTAACAGCATTTCATACTCCTTGTCCAATGGGGTCCCGCCCCCGGGAGGCGGGCCGCCGCCGTCCAAGGCCGCCAGGCCATAAGACCCAAGTCCTTGAGATTCAAAGTGAAAATTCAACCCGTCCAGCACGTCCGCCGGCCCCTCGACGAGGTGCGCGCCGTCCCGGATCAGCTGGTGGCATCCGCGCGAGAGGGGACTGCGGATCGAGCCCGGCACCGCGAAGACCTCCCTCCCCTGGTGCGCCGCCCGCTGGGCGGTGATCAGTGAGCCGCTGCGCTCGGCCGCCTCGACCACGAGCGTCCCGAGCGCGAGTCCGCTGATGACGCGATTGCGCTGGGGAAAGTTCTGCGGCCGCGGTCCGGTACGCGGCGGGAACTCCGTGACCAGCGCCCCCGATGCCCGGATGTGCCTCGCCAAGGCGGCATTCTCGGCCGGGTACGTTCTATCGGGGCCGGTGCCGAGCACGGCGACCGTTCGCCCGCCTGCCGCCAGCGCCCCTTGATGGCTCGCCGCATCGATGCCGGAGGCGAGGCCGCTGGTGATGATCAGGCCCGCCTGGGTCAATGCGCCGGCCAGTTCCCGGGCGATCGCCCGCCCCGGGGGTGAGGCACCGCGCGCGCCCACCATTGCGAGCTGCGGCGCCTGCAGCGCCGTGATATCGCCGAGCACATAAAGCGCCGCGGGTGCGCCCTGAATCGCCGCGAGCTGGCGCGGATAATCGTCCTCGCCCCACAACAGCAGGCGGGCGCCGCTCGCGCGCAGCCAGGCGAGGTCGGCCGCGATCAGCGCCTGGTCGGGCCTCTGCAGGAACCGGCGCGCCGCGGGCGGCAGCTCCATGCCGGCGAGCACCTCGGGCTGACAGATCCGCTCCAGGTCTCCTCCCGCCTGCGCGATCAGGCCGCGAACGTGCTCACCGGTGATTCCGGGGCTGCGCGCCAGCTTCGCGCCCACCGTGGCGTTGCTCATGTGCGGGAGCATACCGGCGACGCTTCGTGCGCAGTCCCCCGGCAAACGGGGCTGAAGCCGCAGAAATGCGGCCTTTTGTCAGCCGGCCGCCGCCTCGAGCGCCGAGCCGACCTCGAGCCATTGCTCCTCGAGCGCCGAGATCTCGCGCGACAGCTCGCCGTGGCGGGCGCTCAGGCGCCGCTGCTCCCCGGCGGTCGCGGCGGCGTATGTCGCAGGGTCGGCGAGACGCGACTCGATCTCCTTGCGCTCCGCCGCCAGGCGCTCGAGCTGCGTCTCCAGCCTGCGCTGCTCGGCACGCAGAGGCGTGAGACGACTGCGCGCCTCGGCCTCCACCCGGCGCTGCTCCCGGCGCGAAGGCCCCGCGGCGGCTGACCTCTCCGGCTGCGCGGCACCGGCGCCGCGTGCCAGCCAGGCCGCGTAGTCCTCGAGGTCGCCGTCGAAAGGGGTGACGGCGCCGTGGGCGACCAGGTGGAAGCGATCGCACGCGCCGCGCAGCAGCGCGCGATCGTGCGAGACGATCACCACCGCGCCGGGAAAGTCCTGCAGTGCCAGGAGCAGCGCGTGGCGCATGTCGAGGTCCAGGTGGTTGGTGGGCTCATCGAGCAAGAGGAGGTTGGGCCTGCGGGCGACCAGGATCGCCAGCGCCAGACGCGCGCGCTCGCCGCCCGAGAACTGCCGTGTCGGCTCGAAGACCCGGTCGCCGCGAAAGCCGAAGCGGCCGAGATGATTGCGCCGCTCGAGCTCCGTCCACCCGGCCTGGCCGTCGCCGCCGCGGCGCGCCAGCTCGCCGAGCGCGGTGCCCTCGGCGTCCAGGTGCTCGAGCTCGAGCTGCGCGAAGAACCCCGTCGCCACGTCCGGGGCCGACTCCATGCCGCCGGCGAGGGGCGGCAACAGACCGGCCAGGACGCGCATCAGGGTCGATTTGCCGGCGCCGTTGCGTCCCAGGATGCCGATGCGATCGCCGGGACTGACGTCCAGCGAAACCTCGCGCAACACCTCCCGGTCCCCATAGCCCGCCGCGACATGCTCCAGGGTCAGCAGCGGCCGGGGCAACTTCGCAGGCGCCGCGAATTCCCACTCGAAGCCTTCCTCGAGGTGCAGCGGCGCGATGTCCGGCAGCCGGGCCAGCCACTTCAGGCGGCTCTGGACCTGGCGCGCCTTGGTGGCCTGGGCGCGGAACCGGGTGACGAAGCTCTCCACGCGCGCGCGCTCGCGCTCCTGGCTCGCCAGGATGGCCTGCGTGCGCTGCGCTTCCGCCGCGCGCTGCGTCTCGAAGGCGCTGTAGTTGCCCGCGTAGCTGCGCAGGCGGCCGGCCTCGATGTGCAGGACGCGGCCGACCACCCCGTCGAGGAATTCGCGGTCGTGAGACACGAGCAACAGCGTCCCCGCATAGCTCGTAAGCCAGCCCTCCAGCCACAGGACCGCATCGAGGTCGAGGTGGTTGGTGGGCTCGTCCAGCAGCAGCACGTCGGACCGGCGCATCAGCGCGCGTGCGAGGTTGGCGCGCATCTGCAGACCGCCGGAGAACTGGCGCACCGGGCGCTCCAGATCGTCGGGCGCGAACCCCAGCCCCGCCGCGAGCTGTGCCGCGCGGCTCCTCGCGGCGTAGCCTTCCAGGCGATCGTATTCCGCGTGCAGCAGCGCGAGGCGAGTCCCGTCGGCGGCGGAGCCGGCGCCGGCGTCCGTCATCTGCACCTCGAGCGCGGCGAGCTCGAGATCGCCGCCGCGAACGTAATCGACCAGTGTCGCCTCGGTCCCCGGCAGCTCCTGCGCGACCCAGGCCGTCGCCAGACCTGCGGGCGCCCCGTATTCCCCCGCATCCGGCGCCAGCTCGCCGCGGATCAGTGCCAGCAGAGTCGATTTGCCGCAGCCGTTGCGGCCGACGATGCCGGCCTTCTCGCCGCGGAAGATGCTGCAGGTCGCGCCGTCAACGAGCACCTGCGGCCCGCGGCGCAGGCGGACATCGGACAGGGTCAGCATGCAATGTCAGGCGGGCGGCTACTCGGCCCGTCCCGGGCCTCGCCCCTTCGGGGCCACGGCGCGCGGCAGCGCCCGGTGTTGCAGGTCGCTCGCGCCGATCTGCCCGCCGACGGCGATGGCGGCCGCATCCTGT
This sequence comes from Gammaproteobacteria bacterium, assembly GCA_027306985.1. GTDB lineage: Bacteria > Pseudomonadota > Gammaproteobacteria > Steroidobacterales > Steroidobacteraceae > 13-2-20CM-66-19. The sequence continues at coordinate 3,306 of DAHUXV010000099.1, forward strand.
GCATAGCCCCTGAACGCGGCCCCCGCGGCCGCCTGGCGCTGCAGCAGCGCGAGCAGCTCCTCGGACTTCAGCGGCTCGCCGAACAGCCGCCCCTGCGCGTAATGACAGCCGGCGCGGCGCAGGAATTCCAGCTGGCCGACGGACTCGACGCCCTCGGCGATGACGTCGATCTCCAGATTGCGCCCCATCTCGATGATGGTGCGCACCAGTGTGGCGTTGCCAGCGTTCTCGCCGACGTCGCGCACGAAGGACTGGTCGATCTTCAGGGTGTCGATCGGAAACTGCTGCAGGGCCGAGAGCGAGGAGTAGCCCGTCCCGAAGTCATCGATCGAGAGGTGCAGGCCCATCGCGTAGAGCTCATCGAGCAGACGCAGGGTGCGCTTGGTGTCCGCCATCAGGGTGGTTTCGGTGATCTCGAGCTCGAACGCGGTCGGCGAGACGTCGTGGCGGCGGAACACCGAGCGGCAGCGCAGGATGAAGCTCGCCTGGCGCAGCTGCTTCAGCGACAGATTGAGCGAGATGCGGCCGGGATCGCCGACCTCGGCCTGCATCTGCCGATAATCCATGCAGACGCGATTCAACACCCACTCGCCGATGTCGAGGATGAGGTTGGTCTCCTCGGCGAGCGGGATGAACTGCGAGGGCGGGATGTCGCCGTGTCCGGGCAGACGCCAGCGCAGGAGCGCCTCGGCGCCGATGATGCGGCCGCTCGTGAGCTCCACCTTGGGCTGGTAGCGGATCACCAGCTCGTCGCGCTCGAGGGCGCGGCGCAGCTTGCTCTTCAGGATGAGCCGCTCGACGGCCGCGGCGTTCATCTCCGGGGAGTAGAAGGCGAAGGTATTGCCGCCGTTCTGCTTCGAGTAGTACATCGCCGCGTCGGCGTTGCGGATGAGGTCGATCACATTCTCCGCGTCGCGCGGGCAGAACGCGATGCCGATGCTGGCCGTGAGAAACACCTCGTGCTGATTCAACTGGAAGGCGCGGCTCACCTCCGTGAGCACGGCGCGGGCGAGGTGCGCGATCGGACCGCGGTTGTCCGCTTCCGCGGGAAGGCCGTCGATGCAGAGCGCGAACTCATCGCCCGCGAGGCGCCCGAGCAGCGCGCCTTTCGGCAGCGCGCCCGTGAGCCGCTCCGCCAGCACCTCGAGCACGCGGTCCCCGGCACCGTGCCCGAAGGTGTCGTTGACCTCCTTGAAGCGGTCCATGTCGAGGTAAAGGAGCGCCACCGCCTGCCCGCTGCGCAAGCCTCTCGCCAGGGTCTGCTGCAGCACGTGCTGGAACTGCATGCGGTTGGGAACCTTGGTGAGCGCATCGTACCGGGCGAGATACCGGATGCGCCGCTCCGCGCGCTTGCGGTCGGTGATGTTGCGCGCGACGAAGATGTTGCCCTGGAACTGCGGATCGTCGCTCTCGATCCTCGAGCCGGTGAGCGATACGGGGATGGTCTGCGCGGCCCGGGTGCGCACCACCGTCTCGCGGGTTTCCTGCGCGGCCTGCAGCAGGTCGAAGCCTTCGCGCTCGCGCTCGTCCAGCATCGCGATCATGCTGCGCCCGAGGATCTCCTCCTCGCCGTAGCCGAGGAGCTTGCAGGCCGCGGAGTTGGCCACCTTGACCACTCCGTCGGGCGAGGTCACGAACACGGCGTCCGTCATGCTGTTGAGGACGCTGTGCAGGTAATTCTTGTGGATGGTCGATTGGCGCAGCCGCGAGCGCATGCGCTCGAGCGCCTGCTCCAGCTCCCCGATGATGTCGCTGCGGCGGACTTCGATCTGCCGCGTATAGTCGCCCTGCCCGAGGCGATCGGCGCTGCGGATGAGCGCCGCCGTGGAAGACTGGATGCCGCGCGCCGCGCGCCAGGCGATCACCGCCGCGGTCAGGCTGCCGAGCACCGCGAGGGCGCTGACGCCCTGGACGGTGAGCGAATCGGGCGGATACCGCCAGACGAAGAATCCGATCACCGCCGCGGTCGCGAGCAGCACGATCGCGAACGCGGCGCTCGCATACTTCAGCTTGAGATTGGCGGAGGTCACTAGGGCTAATCGCTCAGTTAGCCCCAATATTACGTCAGATCGAAAGCAAATGAGTAAGCGGCCCCAGGGCCGCTGCGCCCTGGGACCGGCCAGCGCCAGAAGCCAAACGCCCGGGGAAGCGGCGGCGGGGCGGCCCAAGCGACCAGGCCGGCCGCGCCGGGGCCGAATTACTCAATATCCGGACCAGACCTTTTTGATGTAGCGGACCATCAGGCCGCGCATGGTCGACATCGGATCGTCCTCGGCGGCGAAGATCGGGGGCTTTCGCCGCAGCAGCCGCCAGTTCTCGCTCCGCAGCACCTGGCGCAGATAATCGACGTTGCGGTCGATGGCCTCGAGGTAGGGATTCCTGCCGCCGTAGAGGACCTCGAAGTACCGGTAGGCGGCGCGGAACTCCCCGTCCAGGCGCTTCTGGCGCACCTCGGCCACGAAGTCCGGAGTCTGGCGCAGCAGGTCCAGGCCCGAGGCGTACTTGACCTGGCGACCGCCGTTGGCGGCGATCGGCAACGCCACCCCGCCGAGGACGAATTCCGCGTACAGCCGGTCGCGGCACTTCTCGAGATAGCAGCGGTCGGCCATCTGCGCGACCATGTCGGCGGTGCCGAGGAGGTGTCCGACGACGATGTCGCGCGGATCGGACACGCGCGCCTCGATCTCGGCGAACGGGAGCTCGTAGCCGGTGAAATGGATGATCTCGCGTGCGACCGGCACCCAGCGGGCGAGGCCGACCGCGGGCAGGAACTCCTCGAGGAAGCGCGCGCCCCGCGAGACATGGATCCGGGTGAATTCCGCGCCGTTGCGCGAATCCTGGTCGTCGGCGCGCCGCAGGTAGCCGACGTCGTGGAAGAGACCGGTGATGAGGCCGGCGACCGCCCGCTCCCCGCCCAGCCGCTCAGGCTCGGCGGCCTGCCGCTCGTACCCGACGAGCAGGCGCGCCAGCGCCAGGGTGATGTCGAGGGTGTGCTGGCGGTCGTGGTAGACCGTATCGACCCCATGAAAGCCGGGGACTTCGCCCGCGAACAGCCGCTCGAAGTGCTCGAAGGACCGCCGCAGCGGCGCCATGGGAGCGTCGGGCCAGGTGGGCTGGTAGAGCGCCTCGACGGCACGCAGCACCGCCTCCGGGGAACTCACCTGGACGGAATTGGTGACGTCGAAATCACTGCGCCGGGCGCTGCTCATTCTGGTGGTTTGAAGCACGGCTTCAGGCCGCTCCCCGGGAGCGAGATTTCGGCCAGTCTAGGAGCCGTCCCCTCTGCGCCACTGCGAAGCGCCGCACAATTTCCCGCTTTTCCGGCGCCAAGCGCCGCTTTAGGGGCGGCGGGAGCGCGCCGTCCTCGGGAAGGACACGCAGTCCGTGCTCGATCCGCGCCGCCGACCGGCCACGGACGGCCAGGCTGGGCGGCCCTCCAGGGAGGCTTGCGCGGCACGCTTCCCCCCTCGAGGCGCCGATCCGGCGCGCGAGAAGCCGCTACGCGGCCTCGCCGGGGGCGACGATGCCGTGCTGCACCAGCAGGGGCCGGATCTCGGGGCGGCGCCCCCGGAAATCGACGAAGGCTTCCAGGGCATCCCGGCTGCCTCCCCGGGTGAGGATGGAGTCGAGGAAGCGCCGCGCCGTGGCCCGGTCGAACACGCCCCGCTCCTCGAACGCCGAGAAGGCGTCCGCGGCGAGGACTTCGGCCCATTTGTAGCTGTAGTACCCGGCCGCGTAGCCGCCGGCGAAGATATGCGCGAAGCTGTTCGGGAACCGGTTCCACTCCGGCACCGGCACGACCGCCAATTGCCGGCGCACGGCCTGCAGCACCTCGCGCACGCGTCCACCGCGCTCCGGCGAGTACTCTGCGTGCAGCCGGAAGTCGAACAGCGCGAACTCGATCTGCCGCACCATCTGCAGTCCCGCGTGGAAACTGCGCGTCGCGCGCAGCCGGTCCTGGGTATGCGCCGGCAGCGGTGCCCCGGTCTGATAGTGGCTCGAGATGCGGCCGAGCACGTCCGGGTGCCACGCGTAGTTCTCCATGAACTGGCTCGGCAACTCGACGGCATCCCAGGCGACACCGTTGATGCCGGCGATGCTCGGGTAGTCGACCCGCGTCAGCAGATGGTGCAGCCCGTGCCCGAACTCGTGAAAGAGCGTCAGCACGTCATCGTGCGTGAGGAGAGCCGGGCGGCCGTCGCCGGGAGGCAGCACATTGCACACGAGATAGGCCACCGGCATCGCCGCGCCCGAGGCGAGGCGCTTGCGGCCGATGCACTCGTCCATCCAGGCGCCGCTGCGCTTGTTCGGCCGGGCGTAGGCATCGAGATAGAAGCTTCCGATCGGCCGGCCGGCCGCGCTTTCGATCTCGAAGAAGCGCACGTCCGGGTGCCACACCGGAGCGCCGCTGCGCTCCCGGATGCGCACTTCGAAGAGCCTCTCGGCGACCTCGAACAGCCCGGCGAGCACCCGCGGCAGCGGGAAGAAGGGGCGCAGCTCCTCCTGCGAGACGGCGTAGCGCTCGCGCTGCAGCCGCTCCGCATAGAAGCCGACGTCCCAGGCTTCGAGCCTGGCTCCGGCAAAGGCCTCGAGCTCCTCGAATTCCTGCACCGCCGCGGGGCGCCCCGATCGCGACAGCTCCTCGAGGAACTCGAGGACTTCCTCGACGCTGTGCGCCATGCGCGTCGCGAGCGCGTACTGTGCATAATTCCCGAAACCGAGAATGCGCGCGGCCTCGTGACGCTTGCGCAGAATCTGCTCCATGACCTGCGTGTTGTCCCATTTGCCGGCGTTGGGACCCTGGTCGGAAGCGCGCGTCGTCCACGCCTCGTAGAAGGCGCGGCGAAGGACGCCGGACTCCGCATCAGTCACCACGGCAACGTAAGTCGGCTGATCGAGCGTCAGAATCCAGCCTTCCAACCGCTGCTCGTGGGCACGGCGGCGGGCCTGGTCGATGAGCGTCTCGTTGAGCCCGCGCAGCAGCCCGCCGTCGGTGACCGGGTAGCTCCAGCCGTTGGTGGCATCGAGCACGTTCTCCTCGAATCGGGCCTGCAGCCCGGTCAGCTCCAGCATCACGTCCTTGAAGCGCTGCTTGTCGCCGGCGCCCAGCCCGACCCCGGCGAGCCGGAAGTCCCGCAGCGCGTGCTCGAGCACCCGGCGTTGCACCGGATCGAGGGTGGCGCCTTCCCGCTGCTCGATCGCGCCGTAGGCGCGGAAGAGCGGCTCGCTCTGCGCGAGGTCGGTCTGGTAGGCCGAGAGCAGCGGCAGGCAGCTGTTGTAGGCGGCGCGCAGCGCCTCGGAATTCAGCACCGCGTTCAGATGGCTCACCGGCGACCAGGTGCGCGCGATCGTGTGCTGCAGCTCTTCCAGCGGCTCCACGACCGTGGCGAACGTCGGAGCCGGCCGCGCGGCGATCTCATCGATCCGCACCCTTGCCCCGGACAGTGCCTCACGCACCGCCGGCTCGACGTGCTCCGGCCGGATGCGCGGGAAAGGCGGGAGCGGCTCCCGGGCGAGCAGGGGATTGTCGATCATGGGCCTATTCTTATGGCGCTTCGTACTAAAATTCCATGATGAGTGAGTTCGACCTGATTGTCATTGGTGGCGGCAGCGGCGGCCTCGCCGCAGCGCAGCGTGCGGCGGAGTACGGGGCGAAGGTCGCCCTGGTGGAGTCGCACCGGCTGGGGGGCACCTGCGTGAACGTCGGCTGCGTCCCGAAGAAGGTCATGTGGAACGCGGCCAATCTCGCCGAGGGTCTGCGGGATGCGCCCGACTACGGCTTCGCGCTCTCGGCCGGGACGCACGACTGGGGGCTGCTCAAGGACAAGCGCGACGCTTACGTCCAGCGCCTGAACGGCATCTACGAGGGCAATCTGGCCAAGCGGGGCATCACCCTGGTGCGCGGCCGGGCGCATTTCGTGGACGGCCGGACGGTCGCGGCGGCGGGATCGTCGCTGTCCGCGCCCCACATCATCGTCGCGACCGGCGGCCGGCCCCTGTTGCCGCCGATCCCGGGCGCGGAGCTCGGCATCACTTCCGACGGATTCTTCGAGCTGCCGCGCCGACCGCAGCGGGTGGCAATCGTCGGCAGCGGCTACATCGCCGTCGAGCTGACCGGCATCTTCGCGGCGCTCGGCTCGCAGGTGACGCTCGTCCTGCGGGGCGACACCGCGCTCAAGCATTTCGATTCCATGATCGGGGAGTCGATGCTGAGGATCCTTCGCGAGGAAGGCGTCAGCATCGTCGCGCAGGCGTGGCCTTCGGCGCTCGACCGCGATGCCCGCGGATCTCTGGCGCTCTCGTTTCGCGACGGCCGCCGGCTGGAGCCGCTCGACTGCGTGCTATGGGCCATCGGGCGCGCGCCCGCCGTGGAGGAGTGGGGACTCGACCGTGCCGGCGTGGATCTCGACGCCTACGGCTTCATCGTCACCGACAAGTACCAGGACACGAGCGCCGCCGGCGTCTATGCCATCGGCGATGTCACGGGCCGGGCGCAGCTCACGCCGGTGGCGATCGCCGCGGGCCGGCGGCTGAGCGATCGGCTGTTCGGCGGCCAGGGCGACCGGCATCTCGACTATCAGACCATCCCCACGGTCGTGTTCGGGCATCCGCCGATCGGCACCGTGGGCCTCACCGAGCAGGCCGCCCGCGACGATTACGGTGACGAGGCGGTGACGGTGTTCAGGTCGAGCTTCATCCCGATGTATCACGCGCTCACCACGGCCAAGCCGCGCTGCGACATGAAGCTGGTCACGGTGGGCCCGAAGCGGCGCGTGGTCGGCGTGCACGTCGTCGGCCCCGGCGCCGACGAGATGATGCAGGGCTTTGCCGTCGCGGTCCGCATGGGGGCCACCAAGGAGGACCTCGACGACACGGTGGCGATCCATCCCACCAGCGCCGAGGAGCTCGTCACGATGCGGTGAGCGCCGAGAGCACCGGCCCGGTCAGCGGTCTGACGCCGCGCCAGAGCCGGAAGGATTCCGCGGCCTGCTCGACGAGCATGCCCCAGCCGGACACGGCCGTCCGGCAGCCGAGCTCCATGCACCAGCGGACGAACGGGGTATCGCCCTTGCCGTAGGCCATGTCGTAACAGAACGTGTCGGGGCCGATGACGGCCACCGGCACGTCGGGGATCTCCCCCGTGAGGCTCGCGGAGGTGGCATTGATGACGAGGTCGAACGCCCCGCCCGCGATGTAGCGGAAACCGACACCCTGCACGTCGCCCAACTGCGCGAATGCCGCCGCCAGCGCCCGCGCCCGGTCGGCGGTACGGTTGGCGATCACGATGAGCTCCGGCTCCAGGCCGAGAAGCGGAGCGAGCACCCCGCGCGTCGCTCCCCCCGCCCCGATGATCAGCACGCGGCGCCGGGTCACGACCAGATGCTGATTGACGCAAAGGTCCTGCGTCAGCCCGACCCCGTCCGTATTGTCGCCGAGTATGGTGCCGTCCTCGCGCATCGCCAGGGTGTTGACCGCGCCGGCGTGCTGCGCGCGCCGGGTCAGCTCGGTGGCGCGCGCCACGGCGGCGAGCTTGTAGGGCAGCGTGACGTTGAGGCCGCGGCCTCCCTGCGCGAAGAACGCCGCGATGCGCTCGTCGACCTCCTCCGGCGCGAAATCGAACAGGCGGTAGGCCATGGTCTGGCCGGTCTGGCGCGCGAACATGGCATGGATGAAGGGTGAGAGGCTGTGGGCAACGGGATGGCCCACCACCCCATACTGGTCGACGGTGCCGCTCATGTGTGGATTCTGCCCCGCGCGGGGGCCGCCGTCACGGCCTCGAGCGGGACTGCGCTCAGGCGCTCAGGCGGCGCACGTCGGCGCCGCCGCCATGCCCCAGGTCGAGACAGGCATGCAGCTGCGGCAGCCAGTCCTGCATCCGTTCGGCCAGCTGGTACGGAGGATTGAGGACGATCATCCCCGAGCCATTGAGCGCCACCCGGGAATCCCGGGGGTAAAGGGAGAGCTCCGCCGCCAGGACCTCACAGCCGTGCTCACCGGCCAGCGCGGCCTGCCAGGCGAGCGTGTCGCGCTCGTCCTTGATCGGGTACCAGATCGCCACGACCCCGGTGGGGAAGCGCCGCAGCGCCTCGGCGGCCGCTTGCCGGGCCCGCTCGAAGTCCTGGCGGCTCTCCTCATAGGGCGGATCGATGAAGATCAGCCCCCGGCGCTCCGGCGGCGGCAGCCACGCCCGCAGCAGCGCGAAGCCGTCGCCGGTCTCGATGCGCACTCGCTGCGAGTCGGCTGCGCAAGCGCCCAGTGCCTTCTCGAGCGCCCGAGCCTCGGCGGGCTGGCGCTCGATGAGCACGGCCCGATCCTGCGGGCGCAGCTCGCTGGCGGCAAGGAGGGGTGAGCCGGGACAGAGCCGCGGCTCGCCGCGCTCCCGGCGCAGCTGGCGCACCCGATCGGCGTAATTTCGCAGCTCCGGCGCGCCCGAGCGCCAGCCGGCGGCCGCGCCTGGCGCATCGAGCCGCCCGATCCCGGTGGCGGATTCGCCGGACGAACCGCCCAGCGGGTAAGTGCCGCGTCCGGCGTGCGTCTCCAGATAGAGGAAGCCCTTGTCCTTGCGCTTCAGGGCCGCCAGCAACGCGAGCAGGGTGATGTGCTTGTGCACGTCGGCGAAGTTGCCGGCGTGATGGACGTGCCGGTATTTCACATCCGGGCGCCAGCGCGGGCCGCGGGGCCCGAACGGCCCGGGCTCGCCTGCAGGGCGGCGAACGCCTGCCGCGACATGGACCTCAGCGCCTCATCGGTCGCCCGCTGGAATGCGGCGACGACAGCGCTCAGCCTGTTCGCCGCGGCCGCGGACGAACCGGCCGCCACGAAGCTCGCGAGCACCTTGCGGGCGTCCTCGCGGCCCAGCGTGCACTGGAGGGTCACGTGCACCGTGGGGGGCGCCCCGGCCCCGGCCAGGTAGTCGGCATCGAAGCGGCGGATGGAGATCTGCAGGAGGTAGCGCGCCGGAAAGGGGCTGTCCGCATCCTGCACCGAGCTCCACTCGCCCGAGGCGCGCAGCGTCTGCGTGGCCAGCGACCCGATGAGCACCGGCGCGTCGGCGGCCCATTCGCTGGCCGCGTAGACGCTCATGCGGTGATCG
>DAHUXV010000174.1 GCA_027306985.1 Gammaproteobacteria bacterium
GAGCTCGCCCGGCGCGACCTCCTCCTGCTCCCGCTTCAGGATCTCGGTCAGCACGCCAGCGCCCGGCGCGGCCACCTCGACCGTGACTTTGTCGGTCTCGAGCTCGATGAGCGGCTCGTGCTCGGCCACCGGCTCGCCGACGCTCTTCAGCCAGCGCAGCACCTGCGAGCGCGTGCCCTCTTCCTGGGCGGCGGGCGCCCTCACTTCCACACTCTTGGCCGTTGCCGACATGACTCAGACGCTCGCGAGCTGCTGGATGGCCTGCGTGATCGACTCCACGCCCGGGACGGCCGCCTCGAGCAGCAGCGGGCTGTGCGGGCTCGGAATGTCCGGCATGGCGAGCCTCTCGATCGGCGCATCGAGACTGAAGAATGCCTCCTTCGCGAGGCAGGCGGCGATCTCGGCCCCGAAGCCCGCGGTCAGATTGTCCTCGTGCACGATGAGACACCGGTGCGTCTTGCGCACCGAGGCGAGTACAGCCTCACGATCCCACGGCGAGAGCGTGCGCAGATCGAGGACCTCGGCATCCACGCCGGATGCCGCTGCCGCACGCTCACAACGCTCCACCATCGCACCCCAGGTCACGACGGTGACTTCCGCACCCTCGCGAATGCGCCTGGCGACACCGAACGGGACGACATAATCATCCCCCGGATAAGGCCTGCGGGCCCACGCACCATCGAGCAAGGCGCGATGCTCGAAGAAAAGCGTCGGATCATTGCCCCGCAGCGCGGCGCGCAGCAGCCCCGTCGCATCCTGCGCATTCGAGGGCACCGCCACGCGCCAGCCGATGCCGTGCACGAAGGCGACCTCGTTGGTCTGGCTGTGCCACGGGTCGCCGCATTTGAAGAACCCGCCCGGCATCCGCACCACCATCGGCGCGGCGAAGCGGTTGCGCGTGCGCCAGCGCATCGTGCCGCAGTCGTTCAGCTGCTCGGTGGCGGGATCGGCGTACTTGCGGAACTGGATCTCCGGCACCGGCAGCAAGCCCGTGAGCGCAAGCCCGATGGCCCGTCCGATGATGCCTTCCTCGGAGAGGCTGGTGTCGAAGACGCGCGCCGCGCCGTGCTTCTCCTGCAGTCCGAGCGTCGCGCCATGCACGCCGCCTTTGGGACCGACGTCCTCGCCGAACACCACCATCCGCGGATTGCAGGCGAGCTCCACGTCGAGCGTGCGCCGGATGGCCGTCAGCATGTTGATGCGCGCCGGCTCGGGCCGCGGCTCGCCGCGGGTCGCCGGAAACTCGTGGCCCGCGGCAGCGAGGCCGCCCTGCTCCTGCACCTCCGGTGCGCCGTCGGGCCTCGACTCCGCGAACACGTAGCGGGTCAACTGGCCGGGGTCCGGCTGCGGACGCGACAGCGCCCGCTCGACTGCCGCCTCGACATCGCGCTGCGCATCGCTCGCCCAGCGCGTCCACTCCTCTTGCGCGAGCACGCGGGGAACGAGGAACCGCTGCAGGCGATCGAGCGGATCGCGCGCCCGCTCGAGCGAGAGGGTCTCGGGCGACTTGTAGGCCTGGGTATCCTGCCCGGAGTGCCCGCAGAGCCGCGGCACGGTCAGGCGCAGGAGCACCGGTCCCCGGTCCTCGCGCACGCCGCGCACCGCTTCGGCCACGAGCTGCGCGGCCTCGAGCGGGTCGGCGCCGTCGCCCTCGAGAAGCGTCAGGCCCGAGAACGAGCGCAGGTTGGCCGCAATGTTGCCGCCTGGCGTCTGCAGCTGCGAGGGCACCGAGATGCCGAAGCCGTTGTCCTCGATGTAGAACAACATCGGCAGGCGCAACGTGGTGGCCATCGTGAGCGCCGACCAGAATCCGCCGGTGGCGACCGAGGCGTCCCCGCCCAGCACGACGGCGATGCTGCGCTCGTACTCACGGTCTGCCAATGTCTCGTGGTGATAGCGGATGGCCTGGGCCCAACCTGCCGCGGGAGTGTATTGCGCGCCGACGCCGCCGCACGCCGGCAACACGGTGGCGCCGCCCCGTCCGGGCTTGTTGAAAACGACGCCGATGTCGCGGCCGCCGCTGAAGGAGCCCGCGCGCGCGAGCGGACCCGCCGCGGCGTCCTCGAGCTCGACGCCGAGGGCGAGCATGAGCGGGCGGGAGCGGTAGTACACCGTCACCCCGTCGTGGGGGTTCGTCAGCCGCAGACCGAGCAGAATCTGCGCGAAGTCGTGGCCGCGGGCGGAGAACTGGTAGAGCACCTGCCGCTGCGGCAGCAGGCGCGACTCCTCGAGGCCGTCCAGGGCGCGGGATGCGTGCAGCAGGTAGGTCACCCGCCGCCAGTCGGGCTGCCGCTCGGGCGTGGGAGCCGCCCCGCTCAGGCGCGGGGCCGCAGAGGCAGCGGCCGGCATGGGATCTGTCTCCTGGCAGTGACGGTCGCCATAGCCTAGGGGCCGCAGGCGGAAATGGGCTTGCGTTCGTTGCGCCATCTTGGCGCAGGATGGCAATATCCTTTCTGCATTACATCAAATGCGAGCAGAATCATGCCTAAACCCATCGACCGGCTCGACTGCCGCATCCTCGATGAGCTGCAGTCGGATGCGCGCATATCCAACCAGGAGCTGGCCCAGCGCGTGGGACTCTCGCCCGCGCCCTGCTGGCGGCGCCTGCGCCGCCTGGAGGAGGAAGGATTCATCGCCGGCTACGCCACCCTTCTCTACGCGCCCGCCATCGGCCTGCCGATCCAGGCCTACGCGCTGGTATCGCTCGAGAACCATCATCCGCAGACGGTGCGCCAGTTCGATCAGCTGGTGCAGGAGCGGCCGGAGGTGCTCGAGTGCCACTCGATGAGCGGGCCGAACGACTATCTGCTGCGCATCGTGGCGGCCAGCATGGAGGCCTACGAGCAGTTCCTCTCGACGCGCGTGCTGCAGCTGCCGGGCGTGCGCTCGGTCAACACGAGCTTCGTGCTGCGGACGAAGAAGTTCACGACCCGGCTGCCGGTCGCGCCGGCGGCGGAGCGCCAGAGCTAACCGAGCTCGTGCATGTCCTGCGGCGAGAGGCGCACCGAGGCGGCCGCGACATTCTGCTCGAGATGCTCGATGGAGCCGGTCCCCGGAATCGGCAACATCACGGCCGAGCGCCCGAGGAGCCAGCCGATCGCGGCCTGGCCGAGGCTGATGCCGTGGCGCCCGGCCACGCTCTCGAGCGCGCGCAGGGCGCCCGAGCCGCGCGCGTGCCGGCCCGAGCCGAGCGGCGCCCACGGAAGGAAGGCGATCGCCTTGCTCTGGCAGTAGGCGAGCACCTCCTCGGCGTGCCGATCCTCCAGGTTGTAGCGGTTCTGGACGGAGACGACCGGCGTCAGCCGCTCGCAGCGCTGCAGCTCCTCGAGAGTCACGTTCGAGACGCCGATGTGCCGGATCTTGCCTTCGCCCTTCAGCCGCACGAGCTCGCCCATCGAGTCCTCGAGGGGCACCTGCGGATCCGGCGCGTGCAATTGATACAGGTCGATGCGATCGCGCCGCAGACGCTGCAGACTCGACTCGCAGGCCTTGCGCAGATGCTCGGGCCGGCCGTTGCGGTTCCAGACATCGGGACCGGGACGCACCAGCCCGCCCTTGGTGGCGATCACGAGGTCGGGCGAGTACGGGTAGAGCGCCCGTGCGATGAGGTTCTCGCTGACCTCGGGCCCGTAGGAATCCGCGGTGTCGATGAAGTTCACGCCGAGACGCGCCGCGCGCTGCAGGACCCTCACGGCGGTGGCGAGGTCCGGCGGATCGCCCCAGACACCACGGCCGGTGATGCGCATCGCTCCGAAGCCGAGGCGATTGACCTTGAGCTCGGCTCCGAGCACGAGTTGTCCGGCCATCGCAGCGTTCATGTTGCCGTTCATCGACACCTCCGCCCGCGGGCGAGCAAACCGCATGCCGGCGCGCCGGCGCATTCCACGGCGCGGCCGGTCACGAGCGGCCGATCCCGCCGGATGAGCGCTGCAGATAAAGAGAGAGCGGCTGCGGCGCCCCGACCTCCAGGCCCTGGACGTAGTCGACACCGAGCGCCTCGAGCTGCCGGCGCACGGCCGCGGTCTCGACGCACTCGGCAACCGTGGCGATCCCCATGGCCTGCCCGAGCGCGTGAATCGCCCTGACCATGGCGCGGGAGACCGGATCGTCCTTCATGCTGCGGACGAACTCGCCGTCGATCTTCAGATAATCGACCGGAAGCTGCTTCAGGTACATGAAGGATGACATGCCGCGGCCGAAGTCATCGAGCGCGAAAGCGCAGCCGAGCCGTCGCAGCGAGTTGATGAGCGCCGAGGTCTCGCGCAGACTCGACACGGCGGCGGTCTCGGTGATCTCGAAGCAAAGCGCCCCCGGCGGCACCCCGCAGGCGAGCATCTCGTCCCGGATGAATTGCGTCAGCGAGCGATCGCTGAGCGTCGCGCCGGAGAGATTGATCGCGAGCACCCCCGCCTCCTCGCCGCGGCCCTGGGCGTAGAGCGCGCCCAGCATCGACAGCGCCCGGTGCACCACCCAGCGATCGAGCCGAGGCATCATTCCGTAGCGCTCCGCGTGCGGGATGAAGTGGGACGCCAGGATGAGCCTGCCCTCGGCATCGAGCATGCGCGCCAGCACCTCGCCATGGCGCCGCCCGCGGCCGCCCACGGGCAGGACCGGCTGGCAGTAGAGCGTGAACCGGTCCTGCTGCAGCGCCTCGTTGAGCCGCGCCATCCACTGCAGGCCCCCCGAGCGCAGCTCGATGTCCCGATCCTTCTCGTCATAGACCTGCAGCCGGTCGCGCCCCTTCTCCTTGGCGAGATGGCAGGCGGCCTCGGCGCGGCTGAGCAGCGCCGCGGGCGCGCCCGCATCCTGGCTGAACGGCACCAGGCCCGCGCTCAGGTGCGGCTGAAAATGCATCCCCTGCCACTCGAAGCGGTAGCCGGACACCGCCGCGCGCAACGACTCGGCCAGCTCGCGCGCCTCATCGGGCGCGACGTGCCGGACGATGAGGCCGAACTCATCGCCTCCGAGGCGAGCCAACACGTCGCCCGCGCGCGTGCGCTCGGCGAGGATGCGGCTCACCTCCCGCAGCAGGTGATCGCCCGCCAGATGCCCGCACGCCTCGTTGACGACCGTGAACCGGTCGACATCGAGGAAGAGCAACGCGTGGGGGCCTGAGGCATCGCTGCCGTGCGCCAGCAGGGCCGCGAGCCGGTGCTCGAATTCCCGCCGGTTGACCAGGCCGGAGAGCGCATCGTGAGTCGCGCGATAGGAGATCAGATCGGCGGCCCGGTGCACTTCGGTGGCGTCGTAGAAGACGAGCACGCCGCCGGCCAGATTTCCGGCCCGGTCGCGGATCGGCGCCGCGGAGTCCTCGATGCGGCGGCGGCTGCCGTCCCGGTGGACGAGCACGGTGTTGTCCTCCAGGCTCACGACCCGGTTCTCGCGCAGGCAGATCTCGATCGGATTCGACTGCGGCTCGAGCGTCACACCGTTGATGACCTCGAACACCCGCTCGAGCGGCAGTCCCCGCCCTTCCGCATTGCCCCAGCCCGTCATCTGCTCGGCGGCCGGGTTGATGTATTCGATGCGGCCGGACACATCGGTGGTGATGACCGCATCGCCGATCGAGCGGATGGTGACCTCCGCCAGCTCCTTCTGATGATAGAGGGCATTGGCCGTCTGGCGGACCTTGGTCGCGCTCAGCGCCGCGATCGAGCAGGCGAGCAGAACGAAGAGCCCGTTGAACAGCATGTCGTCGCGGCTCTCGCGCATCGCATCGTCGGCGAGAGTCGTCACGACGTTCTCGACGGTGACGGAGAGCCCGTCGAGCGCGGCGACCGTGGGTGCGGTCTGCGCGAGCCAGGCCTGCCCGTCCGGATGCAGCCGGCCGCTGAGGACACCGGAGACGAGCGGCGTGAAGCGCCCGGAGAGCGAGCGATCCGCCTGCTCGATGGCCGAGCGCACGTGGGCATCGAGGCGATGCAGCCGCGCGAAGACCCGCAGACTCTCCAGGGCCTCGCGCGCCACGGCGCCGTCGTTCTCGAGCTGCGTGCGCGCGGAAGCCGTCGGTGCCTGAGCCGAGCTCAAGTAAAACGCCATGATTCCGCTCGCCCGGCGGGTGTGCTCCGTGAGCGTCCACACGGAGCGCTGTACGGCGGCATAGAGCCGGGCCGGACGCTGCGGCGTGTCGACGCTGAAGTAGACGGCTTCGCGGGCTGCGGCGGAATCCTCGACGGCGCGCGAGACCGCCCGCTGCCAGACCCCCTCCCGGAGTGCGCACGGGCGCCTCTGCAGGCAGGCCGCGAGCTGCCGGCGCGCGGCGCCGAGCGCCCGGAAAGACACCTCGGCGCGGGCGTGCCGCGCGCGCAGGTCACGGCCCATCGCGGAGCGGTCCGCGATCGCGCGCGTGCGGTCCATGGCCCGCCCCCAGAGCCGATCACCCTGCTCGCGCGCCCGCTGCAGCTGCCGCAGCCGCTCGGCATCGAGGGGCTCGCCGCCGAGCAAGGCGCTGCCGTAGGTCAACTCCAGCTCGAGGAAGCCCGCCGCCGCGATGAAATCGTTGGTGGCGGCGTCCACCTGCGCCACTTGCCGCGCCTGCACGTATTGATGCAGCGACCGCCAGCCCGTACGCGCCGCGAGCACGATCACGAGCAGCGACAGCACCACGATGGAGGCATTGATGATCCGGCGGGCATCCGGCCGCAGGAATCCCCACGAATCGAGTCGCTGCAGGAGCCTGGCGGAAAGAGGCGCGGGTTGCACGGTTTGTCCGGGTGACCTCCCGAGTATAGGCGCGGCATCGCGGCGCCGCCATGCGAGCCCGCGGCCGCCGCGGGGCGCGAGCGGCTCAGCGCACGGGCAGCGCGGGCGAGCGCGTGACGGTGCGCATGGCGAAGCTCGATTGCACGCTCACGACGCTCGGCAGCCGCGTCAGATGTTGGCTGTGGATGCGCTCGAAGTCGGCGAGGTCCGCCACCACGATCCGCAGCAGGTAATCGTGCTCACCGGTCATCAGGTAGCACTCCATCACCTCCGGAATCCTGCGCACCGCGGTCTCGAATGCCGTCAGTCCCGACTGGCTCTGGCGATCGAGCGTGATGCTGACGAAGACGTTGACCGGGTAGCCCGCCTTCTGCTGATTGATGAGGGCGGTGTAGCCCTCGATGAGGCCCGACTCCTCCAGGGCCCGGACCCGGCGCAGGCAGGCGGACTCCGAGAGGCTCACCTCGCTCGCCAGCCGGGCGTTGGTCATGCGCGCATCCTGCTGCAGCAGGCGCAGGATGGCGCGATCGTAGCGGTCAAGGTCCATGGACGCAGGATTCTGCCACAACTTGGCCGCTCTGTCGCAGATTCTGCCGGTGGCGGCCGGGAGGGAGCCGCCCCTTCGCAAGCTCCCGCCGCCCGGCCCGCCCTAATCTGTCCGCGGGCATTCATTCACTTTGGGGGCTCGAGCCATGCGTATCGGCGTTCCGCGCGAGATCAAGGTCCACGAATATCGGGTCGGTCTGGTTCCGGCCGGCGTGCGCGAGCTCACCGCGGCCGGCCATCAGGTCATGGTCGAGACGGGCGCGGGAGAGGGCATCGGCCTCTCGGACGCCGATTACCGCGCCGCGGGCGCGGCCATCGCGCCCAACGCGGCCGATGTGTTCGCGAAGGCGCAGCTCGTCGTGAAAGTCAAGGAGCCGCAGCCGGCCGAGTGCCGGATGCTGCGATCGGGCCAGGTGCTCTTCACCTACCTGCACCTTGCGGCCGATCCGGAGCAGGCGCGCGGCCTGATGGCCTCGGGCGCCACGGCCATCGCCTATGAGACCGTTACCCGCAACGGCTCGCTCCCGCTCCTGACGCCCATGAGCGAGGTCGCCGGGCGCATGTCGATCCAGGTGGGCGCCGCCTGCCTGCAGAAGGCCAACGGCGGCCGCGGGGTGCTGCTCGGCGGCGTCCCCGGCGTTGCGCCCGCCAAGGTGGTGATCCTGGGCGGCGGTGTCGCCGGTACCCACGCTGCCGAAATGGCGGTCGGCCTGCGCGCGGACGTCACCGTGGTCGATCGCTCCGTCGAGCGCCTGCGTGAGCTCTCGAGCCTCTTCGGCGCCTCCCTGCGCACCGCCTACTCCACGGTGCAGACCGTCGAGCGCCTGGTGCGTGAGGCCGACCTGGTGGTCGGCGCCGTGCTGATCGCGGGCGCCGCGGCCCCGAAGCTCGTCAGCCGCGCCATGGTCTCGAGCATGCAGCCGGGCTCCGTGCTGGTCGACATCTCGATCGACCAGGGCGGATGCTTCGAGACGAGTCATGCGACGACCCACGCGCAGCCGACCTTCGTGGTCGATGGCGTGGTGCACTACTGCGTGGCCAACATGCCGGGCGCCGTCGCACGGACCTCCACCTTCGCGCTGACCAACGCCACTCTGCCCTATGTCAGGATGTTGGCCGACCACGGCTGGCAGGCGGCGCTGAAGCAGGATCCGGGCTTCGCCGCCGGGCTCAACGTGCACGCCGGGCAGATCACGCACGAGGCGGTGGCGCACGCGCTCGAACTGCCGGCGCATCCGCCGAGCTCCGCGGCCGCATAGGCTGGCGCGGCCGCCGCTCTGCCGGTAGGCTTGGCGCCCCGGTCTCACCAGGAGGTCCCGAATGTCCCTGAGCAAGCTCGCCCTGCCGGCGGTGCTGCTGGCGGCCTATGCCGGCAGCGCCTTCGCCAAGCCCGTCACCTATGTCTGCGATCCCGCTCACACTCATCCGAGCTTCGCGGCCGATCACATGGGGGGCCTCTCGGTCTGGCGCGGCACGTTCAGGAAGACTTCCTGCCGCATCGTGCTCGACCGCGCGCGGGCCACCGGCTCCGTGAGCGTGACGGTCGATACCGCCTCGATCGACTTCGGCATGGCGAAGCTCGACAAGGACGTCCAGGGACCGGAGCTCTTCGATGTGGCCCAGTACCCGACGGCGACCTACGAGGGCACGCTGGCGGACTTCGTGCACGGCAAGCCCACGCGGGTCGTGGGTCGCTTCACCCTGCACGGAGTCACCCGCCCCCTGACGCTGACCGTGCGCAGCTTCGAGTGCAAGGAGGTCCCGATGATGCACCAGTACCGCTGCGGCGCGGATGCCGTGGGTCACTTCGAGCGCGACCGCTACGACATGAGCTTCGGCAAGCAGTTCGGCTTCCGGATGTGGGTGCGCCTGAAGATCCAGGTGGAGGCCGTGCGCCAGGGCTGAGGCCCGGCCGGCCGGTTCGGCGTATCGACATTCCGAAGAAATCTGAGAAGCGCGCAGCGGCACCCGGCCGGCGGACGGGGCATTGTGTAGACTTCGAGCCGGACCCGAATGAGCAGCGACGCCCGTGCCAATTCCCGTATCCGATGATGAGCTGATCGAGGCCCTGCTCGCCGCCGCCGTGGCGGCGGGCCGGGCCACTCTCGATATCTACCGCACCGGTTTCACGGTCACCCAGAAGGCCGACCAGTCGCCGGTCACCGCGGCCGACCACGCCTCGGAGCGGATCGTCCTCGAGCACCTGGCGCGGCTCGCGCCCGCCGTGCCGGTCGTCGCGGAGGAAGCGGTCGCCGCCGGCTCGATGCCGCAGGTCGGCGAGGAGTTCTTCCTGGTCGATCCCCTCGATGGCACCAAGGAGTTCATCCACCGGCGGGGCGACTTCACCGTCAACATCGCGCTCATTCGGCGGCGCGCGCCGGCACTCGGCGTCGTCTACGCTCCCGTGAGCGGCGCGCTCTACGCCGGCAACGTCGCCGCCGCGCGCGCCTTCCGCTGCTCCCAGCCTGCCGATGCGGCCGGGCCGGGACCGCGCGAGCCGCTGCGCGTACGGCCCGTGCCCGCCGCGGGGCTCACGGCGGTGGTGTCCCGCTCGCACTCGACGCCGCAGACCGAGGAGTACCTGAAACACTACAGCGTCAAGGAGCGGGTCTCCGTCGGCTCCTCGCTGAAGTTCTGTCTGGTCGCCGCCGGCGAGGCCGACCTCTATCCGCGCCTCGGACCCACGATGGAGTGGGACACGGCCGCCGGGCACGCGGTGCTCGCCGCCGCGGGCGGCAATGTGCTCGCTGCGGGCGGGGAGCCGCTCGCCTACGGCAAGCCCGGATTCCGCAACTCCTTCTTCATCGCGAGCGGGACCCTGAGTCCCGTGCCGCTGGCGGCCTGAGGCGAAGATGACCCGAGCATCCGGCCAGCCGGCGCACGCGCTGTCGCAGCACCTGAAGCGCCTCGAGGCGGAATCGATCGGCATCATCCGCGAGGTCGCCGCGGAGTTTCGCAATCCGGTGATGCTCTACTCGATCGGCAAGGACTCCGGGGTGATGCTGCACCTCGCCCTGAAGGCCTTCTATCCCGGAAAGCCCCCCTTCCCGCTGCTGCACATCGACACCGGCTGGAAGTTCCGCGACATGATCCGCCACCGCGATCGGATCGCGGCCCGCCACGGCGTGAGGCTCCTCGTCCACACCAACCCCGACGGCCTCGCGCGCGGCGTCAATCCGATCGCCTCCGGCTCGCAGCTCCACACCCAGGTCATGAAGACCGAGGCGCTGAAGCAGGCGCTCGACAAGTGGGAGTTCGATGCCGCCTTCGGCGGCGCGCGCCGCGACGAGGAGAAAAGCCGCGCCAAGGAGCGCGTGTTCTCCTTCCGCTCCGCCGGCCACGTCTGGGACCCGCGCAACCAGCGGCCGGAGCTGTGGAGCCTCTACAACACCCGGATAGCCAAGGGCGAGACCATCCGCGTATTCCCGCTTTCCAACTGGACGGAGCTCGACATCTGGCTGTACACGCGGCACGAGCAGATCCCGGTGGTGCCGCTTTACTTCGCGGCCCCGCGGCCGGTGATCGAGCGCGACGGGCTCCTCATCATGCGCGACGACGAGCGCATGCCGCTCGAGCCGGGAGAGCGCGAGCAGGTGCGCATGGTGCGCTTCCGCTCGCTCGGCTGCTATCCGCTCTCCGCCGCCATCGAGAGCAACGCCGCGACCCTCGATGACATCATCGAGGAGATGCTGATCGCGCGCACTTCGGAGCGCTCCGGGCGCCTCATCGACAGCGACGAGGCGGCCTCCATGGAGAAGAAGAAGCGCGAGGGGTATTTCTGATGGAGACACGGCCATGACCGCTTACTCTCACGACCGGGTGACGGTGAGCTCCGGCGGCCCGGGGGGACCGGAAAAGGGGCTGCTGCGCTTCCTCACCTGCGGCTCGGTGGACGACGGCAAGTCGACGCTCATCGGCCGCCTCCTCTATGACACGAAGCTCATCCTCGAGGATCAGCTCGCGGCCCTCGAGCGCGACAGCCGCAAGCACGGCACGACCGGGGACGACATCGACTTCGCGCTGCTCGTCGACGGCCTCGAGGCCGAGCGCGAGCAGGGCATCACCATCGATGTGGCGTACCGCTTCTTCTCGACACCGCGCCGTGCCTTCATCGTGGCCGACACGCCCGGTCACGAGCAGTACACGCGCAACATGGCCACCGGCGCCTCCAACTCCCATGCCGCGGTGATCCTGATCGATGCGCGCAAGGGCGTCCTCACCCAGACCCGACGCCACAGCTACATCTGCTCGCTCCTCGGCATCCGGCACGTCGTGCTCGCGGTCAACAAGATCGACCTGGTCGAGTTCTCGGGGGAGCGGTTCCACCACATCGTGGGCGACTACCTGGGCTTCGCGCAGGCGCTCGCCTTCAGCTCGATCACGCCGATACCCGTGTCCGCGCGATACGGCGACAACGTCACCACGCGCTCGGCGCGGATGTCCTGGTACGACGGCCCGACGCTGATCGAGCACCTGGAGGGGCTCGATGCGTCCGAGGGTCTCGAGGGCAAGCCGTTCCGCTTCCCGGTGCAGTGGGTCAACCGCCCCAACCTCGATTTCCGCGGCTTCTCGGGCACGGTCGCCTCCGGCGTGGTGCGCGCCGGAGATCGGGTGATCGTCGCAGCCTCGGGGCGGGAGACGACGGTCGCGCGCATCGTCACCGCCGACGGCGATCTGCCGGAGGCCCATGCCGGCGATGCGGTCACGCTCACCCTGGCCGACGAGGTGGACGTGGCGCGCGGGGACATGCTCGCGGAGCCTCAGGCCCGGCCGGAGGTGGTGGACCAGTTCGCCGCGCAGGTGCTGTGGATGATCGACGAGCCGATGCTGCCCGGACGCTCCTACCTCATGCGCATCGGCACCCAGTACGTGCCGGCGCGGGTGACGAGCCTCAAGCACAAGACCGACGTCAACACCCTGGAGCACATGGCCGCGAAGACCCTGGGTCTCAACGAGATCGGCCTCTGCAATTTCTCGACGGCCACGCCGGTGGCATTCGACGCTTACGCGGACAACCGCGAGACGGGCGCCTTCGTGCTGATCGACCGCTTCACCAACGCGACCGCCGGCGCCGGCATGATCGCCTTCGGGCTGCGCCGGGCCACCAACATCCACCGCCAGGCGCTGCTCGTCGACAAGGCCGCCCGCGCGCGCATGAACGGCCATCGTCCCGCCATCCTCTGGTTCACCGGGCTCTCCGGCTCCGGCAAGAGCACCATCGCCAACATCGTCGAGCGGGAGCTGCACGCGCACGGCGCCCACACCTACATGCTGGACGGCGACAACGTCCGGCACGGCCTGAACCGCGACCTCGGCTTCACCGATGCCGACCGGGTGGAGAACATCCGCCGCGTGGGCGAGGTGGCGCGCCTGTTCGTCGATGCCGGCGCGATCGTGCTCTGCTCGTTCATCTCGCCCTTCCGCGCCGAGCGGCGCATGGTGCGCGAGCTGGTCGGCGAGGGCGAGTTCGTCGAGATCCACGTCGACACGCCGCTCGAGATCTGCAAGCAGCGCGACCCGAAGGGACTCTATGCGCGGGCGATCGAGGGCAAGATCAAGAATTTCACCGGCATCGACTCCCCCTACGAGTCGCCGGAGCACGCCGAGATCGTCGTCGATACCGGCACGGGCTCGGCGGAGGACGCCGCGCAGCGCATCCTCGAGGCCCTGCGGCAACGACAGGTCCTCGGCTGATTCAGGCGGCCGGCGCGCCCTCGGCCTCGAACAGCCTCTCGGGCGCCGCGGGCCGGCCGACGAGGTACCCCTGGTAGCGGGTATGGATGGCACGGCGGCGGGACGTTGCCGTGGAACGAGCGCGCGCGAGTGTCAGCGCGATGCCGCGCCGGCCTGCGGGGCAAGGGCCCGGCCGAGGAACTCGGCGCGCGAGTTCTCCGACGGAAACGGCGCCGCGGGCACCGGCACGCCGAGGAACCTGCACAGCGGCTCCCAGCCCTCGCCCATCCGATAGATGAGCAGGCGCTGCGGGGAGATGGCGGCGGTCACGGCCTCCGTATGACGCCGGAAGTAGTCCGTCATTGTTGCGCGATCG
This sequence comes from Gammaproteobacteria bacterium, assembly GCA_027306985.1. Classification (GTDB taxonomy): domain Bacteria; phylum Pseudomonadota; class Gammaproteobacteria; order Steroidobacterales; family Steroidobacteraceae; genus 13-2-20CM-66-19. The sequence goes on from DAHUXV010000174.1 coordinate 13,298, forward strand.
TCCAGTTGGGACGGCATCCGGCGCCGCAGCGCGGCGAAGAAGCGCGCCTGCAGGTCATCGCCTTCGCGAAATACCACGCTGTCGGGCGCGAAGATGGTGGCGCGGGTGGATTCGAACCACTCGTGCGCATCGCGCACCGTATGCAGCACCTTGGCGTGCGGATAGTAACTCGTGAGCTCGCGCCAGTAGGCGGCGCCGGGAAAGTCCACGGCCGAGCCGTAGTCCCTGAAGATCGCGTCCCAGTCCGGCTTCCCGTCGCCGGCGTCGACCCACAGCTGCATGCTCTCGGGGTGCTGGAACACCTCGATCATGTGATGGCAGGGCCCGAAGCCCAGCATGGCCAGCGCCGTCTGCATCGACTTGGTGCCGGTACGCCCCAGACCCGTCCCCACGACTTTCAAACCCATGATGCGACTCCCCCCGTCACGATGTCCCGGTTGATGGGCAGGCGGTGCCCGGCCCTTGCAGGGCGAGCGTACCGCTCCTTCCCTCCACGGTACCCGCCACGATCCCGCACCGCGGCAGCCGCGCGGCATCGAGCGTCCCCGCGTACGCACTCAAGTCCGTGAGCTCGAGCCCGCGGGAGCGCCAGGCCCGCAGCAGCCGCTCGAATCCCTCGAGATACGCCCCGCCTTCGAGCTCCGCATGCAGGGTGAACACCTGATCCGCGCCGTCCTCCGTGAGCGCGAGCAGATGCTCGACCGGATCGGCTCCGCCGAGGTCTTCCCGTCCGATCAGCTCATCCAGAGTCGGCAGCGTCGTCGGCAACTGCGGCACGGCGACCTCCCGCCCCCCGACCACCGGCATGAACGGACATCGGCCCCGCGTGTCCGAGGCGTACCGGAAACCCAACTCCCGCTCGAGCCCCGGCACGCTGTCATTCACCTGCCACCCCGCCGCGCCGTACGCCAGCGGCGCCCGATCGAACACCCGTGTGAACTCCTCGCGCGCCAGCAGGAGCTGCCGTCGCGTCCAGGGCTCGCTTGCCCGCGCCACGCCGTCCTGCCACTTGATGTGATCGTAGGTGTGCACTCCGACCTCGAACCCCCGCTGCGCCACGTCCCGCATGACCTCCCCGCAGCGGCGGCCGATGTGCGGCCCCGGGAGGAGCACGCCGTACATGAGGGTCCTGACGCCGTAGTGTCGGGTCACCGACGTCCGCCGCACCTTGCCGAGGAACCCGCGCCGAAACACGCGCTTGATCGCCCTGCCCGTGTGATCGGGTCCGAAGCTGAAGAGGAAGGTCGCGCGGGCGGACGCCCGCTCGAGCGCCGCGACGAGCCGCGGTACGCCCTCGCGCGTCCCCCGATAGGTATCGACGTCGATCTTGAGCGCGATGGTGCCCATGGCGTGGGGCCCTCTGCGGCAGCCGAGGCTAGCCCAACGCCGCCGGGCGCGCTTCGAGCTCACGCGCTGCGCGCGCAAGGTCGACCGGCCCGTCCGCCGTTGCGGCAGCGAGGATCCGCAGCACGCCGCCGTCGCGGCAGGCCGCATAGCAGCCGCCCTGCGCCCCGAAGAGTCTCCCCCGCTGCGAAGGCGCGATGATCCGCGGCTCGACCCGCGTGCGGTGAATCCACCACTGCCGCCCGTCGACCTCGGTGAAGGCGCCCGGGAAGGGAGGCGCCACGGCGCGCACCAGGTTGTGGATGCGCACCGCCGGATGACTCCAGTCGATGCGCCCGTCCTCTGGCCGTCGCCGGCCAAAGTACTGTCCCGGCTCGATGGGCTGGGGGCGGCGCGGCGCATTGCCCGCGATGAGCCCGGGCAGGGAGCGCGCGAGCACGATCTCCGCGGCGGCGGTCACCTTGGCGAACACCTCGCGCGCATCGTCATCCTCCAGTATCGGCACCGCCAGCTGATCGACGATGTCGCCGGCATCGGCGCGCTCCACCATGTAGTGGAGCGTCGCGCCGGTCTGCCGCTCCCCGTTGACGATCGCCCAGTTGACCGGCGCCCGGCCGCGGTATTTCGGCAGCAGCGAGCCGTGCATGTTGAGCGCGCCCCGGCGGGCGCCGCGCAGGATCGGGGCACCGAGCATCGAGCGGTAGTAGAAGGAGAAGATGAAATCGGGCGCGAGCCGCGCCACCTGCTCCGCCAGCGCCGGGTCGTTGGCATCGTCCGGCATCGCCGCCGGCAGCCGGTACTCCCGCGCCGTATCGGCAACGCTCGCGAACCAGCGGTTCTCCTTCGGATCGTCCCTGACCGTGACGACCAACGGCACCTCGACCTTCGCCGACAGCAACACCTTCAGGCACCGCACGCCCACGTCGTGGTAGGCGAAGACGACGGCCCGGGGCGCGGCGCTCATGGCTCGACGGAGCCCGGTGCGCGCTCGGCGCGCAGCATCTCCGTGTGGTCGATCTCCGAATGCAGGCCCTCCGCGCGTCCGATCGGCTCCTCGCGCGGTGCGCCCGATCGCCGGGCCCAGCGCAGCGACGCCTCTTCCTCCTCCAACAGGGCGGAGACCGTGTATCTCGGGCGCTGCCTCACCTGCTCGTAGATGCGTCCGACGTACTCGCCGACGACGCCGAGACCGATGAGCAGCACTCCGATGAGGAAGAACGCGATGCCGAAGAGCGTGAACACGCCCTGCACTTCCGGTCCGATGAAGATGCGGCGCACCGCGAGCACCACGACGAAAAAGAGCGAGAGCAGCGCGAGCGCCATCCCGGCCATGGTGAAGAACTGCAACGGCACCACCGAGAAGCCGGTCATGAGATCGAAGTTGAGCCGGATCAGCCGGTAGACCGAGTACTTCGACTGACCCGCGGTGCGCTGGGCGTGCGCCACCTCGATCTCCACCGGATGGCGCGCGAAGGTGTATCCCAGCGCCGGCACGAACGTGCTGACCTCGACGCAGCGGTTGATCGCATCGACGATGCTGCGATGGTAGCCGCGCAACATGCATCCCTGGTCGGTGATCCGGATCTGCGTGGTGCGCTCGCGGAAGCGGTTCATCATGCGCGAGGCGACCTTGCGCCAGTAGACATCGTGCCGCCGCGCGCGCACCGTGCCGACGTAGTCGGCGCCCTGGTCCATGGCCGCGATGAGCTTGCCGATCTCCTCGGGCGGATTCTGCAGATCCGCATCGAGGGTGATGATGTAGTCGCCGCGCGAATGGCCGAAGCCGGCGAGAATGGCCATGTGCTGGCCGGCATTGCGGGTGAGCAGGATCACCCGCGTGGTATCGGCACGGCGCTCGAACTGCTCGCGCAGTATCGCTGCGGAGCGGTCGCGGCTGCCGTCATCGACGAATACCACTTCGTAGGGACGCCCGAGCCCGTCGAGCGCCGGATAGAGCCGCTCGAAGAGCTGCCCGAGGCCGTCCTCCTCGTTGTAGACCGGAATGACGACCGAGACCGTGGCGGTCATGTTGCCGCCCTCCTCAGGATATCGGACGCCGCCTCGACGACGCGGTCCACGTCCGACAGCTCCATCGCCGGGAAGAGCGGCAGCGTCACCGTCTCGCGGCCGATCCGCTCCGCGTTCGGGAACTGACCCTCGCGGTAGCCGATGGCGCGGTACGCGGTGAAGAGGTGAATGGCCGCCGCGTAGTGCACGCCGACGCCGATGCCGCGCTCCGCCATCCGCTCGATGAACTGCAGGCGCGAGATGCGCAGGCGCTCGAGCGGCAGGAGCGGCGCGAACATGTGCCAGTTGTGACTCTCGTCGCCGCGCACCGGCAGGCGCACGGGAGCATCGTTCCCCCATAGAGCGAAGTAACGCGCGGCGAGCTCGCGCCTGCGGGCGTTGAACCGCTCGAGCGAGGCGAGCTGGCCGAGACCCACGCGCGCCGCCACGTCGGACAGGTTGGCCTTGCCCCCGGCAAAGAGCGTATCGACCTCATCCGCCGCGACTTTCCTCTGGCCGTGGAAGCGGTGCAGCTCGAGCTGACTCACCTCCTCCGGGGAGCCGCCGACCACGCAGCCGCCCTCGATGGTGGTGAGGTTCTTGTTGGGATGGAAGCTGAAGCAGACCAGGTCGCCGAAGCTGCCGATGCGCCGGCCGCGCCACGCCGAGCCGATCGCCTGGGCGGCGTCCTCGATGACGCGCAGCCGGTACCGCCCGGCGATCGCATACAACCGGTCCATGTCTACGGCCAAGCCCGCGAAGTGCACCGGCATGATGGCACGGGTGCGCGGCGTGATGGCCGCCTCGAGCTGATCGAGGTCGATGTTGCGGTCGTCGAGCCCGACGTCGACGAATACCGGACGGGCGCCCACGCGCACGATGACATTCGCGGTGGCGACGAAGCTCATGGCGGGAGTGATGACCTCATCCCCCGCCCCGATCCCGGCCGCGAGCAGCGCGTGCTCGAGGCTCGCCGTGGCGGAGGTCTGGGTGCGCACGGGGCGCCCGCCGAAATACTCGGAAAGCGCGTCCTCGAACTTCCTGACGTTCGGACCCGAGGCGAGCCATCCCGAGCGCAGCACCTCGGCCACGCCCTGGATCGTCTCCTCGTCGATCGTCGGCCGCGTAAACGGCAGGAACGCCTCGCGAGGCGCCGTCCCCGCGCCCTCCGGGCCCGGCATTCGCGAGTCGGCGCTCATGGGGATACCCCTTCGGGCCGGCCTTCGCCGTCCGGAATCGTTCCCGACAATTTCGTCATGACCTTGCCACCAACACCACGCCAAACACGATGACCGCGATCCCGACCACCCGCTGCGCGTTGGGCACTTCGCCGAGGAGCCACCAGGCGAGACCGACGTTGAGCACGTAGCCCATCGACAGCAGCGGGTATGCCTGACTCACGGGGACCCGCGACAGGCCCAGCAGCCAGACGACGACGCTCAGCCCGTAGCATCCGAGAGCGACCCAGAGCCACGGCACGGACAGCAGCTCCAGCACGCGCCGCATCGCCGGCACGCCCGAGCCGAACAGCGGCCCGGTGGCATCCGTCGCGGCCTTCAGGCCGAGCTGGGCCAGGGCATTGAGCAACACCCCGCCGCAGAGGAACGAGAAAGCCGACAGCCTCACGAGCGGCTCACCGCGACCGTGAAGCTGTCGCGCGCGATCACGTGTCCCGGCAGGCCCTGCCGGCGGTAATGATCCCACACGACCGGCGCGAAGAAAGCGATGGCGTCGTGGCTGGCCTCCCATTGCCGCACGAACTGCGCCGGCGACGCCTGCTCCAGGCCGGGATCGCGCATCTCGCCGAAGTGCAGCTCGCCCGCGTAGCCGACCAGGATCAGCTTGCGGCCGAGATAGGGTGGAATCGTCTGACGGTACTGACCGACGCTATAGAGCACGGTACCGGGATGCACGTCCGGAGCGACCGCCTGGACGAGCCCGTACGCCGAGCGCGAGGGCGGTATGACGGTGTATTCGCACAGCAATGCCTGCCACACGAAGACGAAGAGGAGCGCGACGGTGAGCCACCGCCAGGCGCCTCCCACCGGCTCGCCCTCGGAGGCGGCGGCCGCCACGGCCGTCCGCGCCTGCCCCCGCCCCCAGCTCGCCGCGACCGCGAGCACGGCGGCGGCCGCGGCCGCAATCGCCCAGCCCACGGCCTGCGCGGGGATCATGCCGTTGCGGTGCTGCGAATAGACCAGGAGCCCCCCGGCGATGAACAGCCCGAGGCCCGCCGCGAATCGCGTGCAGCGCGCCAGGAAGCGCGGACGCCCGGCGACCGCGACCCCGGTGAAGGCCGCGAGCGGGGGAAAGATCGGCAGGATGTAGGTGGCGAGCTTCGAGTCCGATATGGAGAAGAAGACGACCGTCAGCGCCGAGAACACCAGCAGGAATTTCAGCGGCTTGAACCGGGAAGCCGAGCCGGGCTCGCGCCATGCCTCGAGCGACGCCCGCGCGAGGGAGATGAGCCAGGGAAAGGCGCCGATGAACAGCAGCGCCAGGAAATACCACCAGGGCTCGACCCGGTGGGCCTCTTTGGTGAGGAAGCGCTGGAAATGCTCGTGGATGAAGAAGTACGGCGCGAAGTCCGGATTGCGCAGCGACACCAGCGCGAACCAGGGCACCGCGAGCGCGAGATGAAGCGGCAGTCCCAGGCCGGCGTGCAGCCGCCGCCAGGGCCTCAGGTCACGCTCCACCAGTGAGTAGACGATGAGCGTGCCGCCGGCGAGGACGTAGACGACGATCCCCTTGCTCAGGATGGCCAGCGCCGCGAGCGCCCAGGAGAGGAGCATCCAGTTGCGCTCCCTGGCGGAGCGCTCCGGCGCGGCCTGCGCCAGGGTGAAGGCGAAGACCGTGGCGCACATCCAGAACGTGAAGCCCGCATCGAGCAGATCCAGATGGCCGATGATCCCGAAGTACGGACTCACCGCGAGCACCGCCACCGCGGCCACCGCCGCGCGCCTGTCGTAGAGGCGCGCGAGCCAGGCGTAGATCATCGGCAGGCAGGCGAAGCCGAGCAGCACCGTCCACAGGCGCGAGCTCCAGTTGCTCAGGCCCGCCACGGAGTAGACCGCCGCCGTCGCCCAGTACTGCAGCGCCGGCTTCTCGAAGTACTTCAGGCCATCGAGCCGCGGGGTGATCCAGTTCCCCGTCGTCACCATCTCCCGCGGGATCTCGGCGTAGCGGCCTTCGTCCGGGTCCAGCATCGGACGCACCTGGATGGTGAGGAGCCACATCGCCAGGAGCGCGAGCCAGCCCCACCACCTGAGCCCGCCCACGCGCGCGCTCGAGCGAACCCCCGTCGTCGTGCTCATCCGGTTTGCCGCCTCCCGCTTCTCGTCCCTGGGCCGGTGCGCTCAGCCGCCCGCCAGGGCGGCGGCGCGGGCGCTGAAGTTCTCCTGCCGCACGTAGAACTCGATGGTGCGGCGGATGGCCGTCTCGAGATCCGTGGTGGGCCGCCAGTCGAGGTCGCGCTCGGCCGCATGGATGGCGGGCACCCGCACCTGGATGTCCTGATAGTACTTGCCGTAGTAGTCGCCGGCCGAGACCTCGACGATCTGCGTGGCGCGCGCGCTCTCGCGCAGCACCGGGAACTCCTGCGCGATGCGGATGGTTTGCTCGGCGAGCTCGCGGATCGAGACGCAGTTGGCGGGGTTGCCGATGTTGAAGATGCGCCGCGAGGCGCGGCTCTGCGAGTTCTCGATGATGGTGAGCAGGCACTCGATCGCATCGTCGATGAAGGTGAAGGAGCGCTTCTGGCGCCCGCCGTCGACCAGCTTGATCGGCCGGCGGTAGAGCACGTTCGAGAGGAACTGGGTGAAGACGCGCGAGCTGCCCTCCTTCGGCTCCTCCACGTTGTCGAGGTTCGGCCCGATGAAGTTGAACGGGCGGAACAGCGTGTAATCGAGGTTGTCGCGCACGCCGTAGGCGTAGATGACGCGGTCGAGGAGCTGCTTCGAGGCGGCGTAGATCCAGCGCTGCTTCTCGATCGGGCCGTAGACGAGCGGGCTCGTCTCCTCATCGAGCACGGCATCGGGCGACATGCCGTAGATCTCGGAGGTGGAGGGGAAGATGAGGCGCTTGGCGTACTTGACGCAGTGGCGCACGATGGTGATGTTGGCTTCGAAGTCGAGCTCGAACACCCGCAGCGGATGGGTGACGTACTGCGCCGGATTCGCGATCGCCACCAGCGGCACCACCACGTCGCATTTCTTGACGTGATACTCCACCCATTCCCTGTTGATGGTGATGTCGCCCTCGACGAAGTGGAAGCGGTCGTTCTTCGGCAGCTCGCCGAGCTTGTTGTCGGAGAGGTCGATCCCGTAGACCTCCCAGTCGCGATCGCGGAGGATGGCGCTCGTCAGGGCACTGCCGATGAAGCCGTTCGCCCCGAGGATCATGATCTTGAGTGGCATGGAAGTCCTTGGCTTGGCGCGGGCCGGGCCCGGCGCTCGCTAAAAACCGTGAATTCTACAGGAATCTCAGCAGCAGCGGCTGATGCCGCTGCCCTTGCGGCGCTGCCGAGGCGGTCGCGGCCGCCCCGCCTGGCCGGGCGCCCCGGAGGCTGCCGCCACCGGCAGGCCGCGCTCAGGCGAGCAGCGCCTTCATCGCCCGCCGGTAGCGGGCGACGATGGCCTCGCGCTGGCGGTGACGCCCCCCGCTCACCACCTTGTCCCCCGCGCGCCAGACGCAGTCGATGACAGGGCGGCCGGCTGCGAAAATCCAGCTATCGAGAATCTCGTCCTCGCGGCGCTCGATGAGCGCGGGATGGCCGGCGTCGAGGCTGAGCAGATCGAGCGGGGCGCTCGAGGTCAGCCCGGTGGCGTCCCGGGCGGCGGCCGCGGCGCCGCCGAGCGCCTGCGCGCCCCCGGCGAGCGCCGCCTCGAAGAGGCTGCGGCCCGTCGAGCGGCCCGAGTCGGCGGCGAGCACGTTGCGCGCCCGCCGGGTCAGTCGCTGCGAGTACTCGAGCAGCCGCAGCTCCGCGCCCGCATCGAGCAGCACGTTGGAATCGCTCCCGACTCCGAACCGGCCGCCGAGGGCCTGGAATTCCGCGGCCGCAAACACCCCGTCGCCGAGGCTCGCCTCGGTCATCGGACACAGGCCGACGACTGCACCCGCTCCCGCGATGCGCTCGAGCTCTCGCGGCGTCGCGTGGGTTGCATGCACCAGGCACCATCTGTCATCGACGGTGACAGCCTCGAACAACCGCTCGATCGGACGCCGTCCACACCAGGCAACGCACTCCTCGACTTCGCGCACCTGCTCGGCAACATGGATGTGGACGGGACCTCCCGAGGCCAGCGACACGACCGCCGGCAGCTCCTCGGGCGTGACCGCGCGCAGACTGTGCGGCGCAACGCCCACGTTGCCCGCCGCCAGCGCACGGACCGCCTTGCGGCTCGACTCCACGATTCTTCCGAAGCGCTCGAGATCGGTCGCGAAGCGCAGCTGCCGCTCCCCCGGCCCGCGCGCGCCGAAGCCGCTGTGGGCATAGAAAGCCGGCAACAGCGTGAGCGCGATCCCGCTCTCCGCGGCGGCGGCCGCGATGCGCCCGGCGAGCTCGCCCGGGTCGGCGAACGGCACGCCAGACTTGTCCTGGTGCAGGTAGTGGAATTCCCCGACGCGCGTGAAGCCCGCCTCCAGCATCTCCGCGAACGCGAGCGCCGTCACGGCCTGCAGCTGGTCGGGGTCGATGCGCTCCACGAACCGGTACATGAGCTCGCGCCAGGTCCAGAAGCTGTCCTCGGCGGGCCCGCGCCGCTCCGTCAGCCCCGCGATGGCGCGCTGGAAGGCGTGACTGTGCAGGTTCGGCAGCCCGGGAAGACCGATCGCATGGCGCTCATCGCCTTCGCCGGGGTCGACGTCCCGCTCGACGGAGCGGATGACGCCGTCGCCGCCCGTGACGCGCACGCGCCGTGCCCACCCGCCGGGCAGCAGGGCCGACTCGAACCACAGTTGCAGCGCCCCTGCGCTCATCGGCGCGACCGCAGCCTACTGCCGCACCGCGCGCTCCATGCGCTGCTCGTTGCGGATGGAGCCGGCGATGTCGATCAGCTGCTGCGCGATTTGCTCCAGCACATCGTCGATGGAGAGCACGCCCGTGAGCGCCCCGGAGCGGTCGACCACGGGAACCCGGCGCACCCCGGCCTCGCGCATGTGGCACAGCACCGCCTCGATCGACTGTCCCTCCTCGATGACGAGCGGATCGCGGGTCATCACATCGCCCACCTTGAGCGCGTGCACGTCCACCTCCTGAGCGAGCACCGCGACCACGATGTCGCGATCCGTGAGGACGCCGGCGACCCGGGTCCCCTGGGAGACGATGAGGTAACCGACGTGCTTCTCACGCATCAGATGCGCCGCCGCGATGAGATCATCTCCCGGCGCCACGGTGACCGCCCCACGCTTGCAGACGCTGCCGGCATTCATCCGAGGACTCCGCAGCTGCGCTACCCGGCAGCCATTCTAGACTCAAAAGCGCAGGCCCACCCGGATCGGCACGAAATCCGTCGGCTGCGAGGTCTGGATGCGCGTGAATCGCGCCTCGACGAACAAGGTCTGCCCGTTCCTCAGGTCGAAGTCGACCCCCAGCCCCGCGTTCCACTCGAGCCGGGTGGTATTGTCGCTGGCGACGACGACCTGTCCCGGCACCAGGCCGTAGTCGCAGTACCCGAACCACGGATCGCAGAAGTAATCGCCCACCGCCACGGTCTGCGTGAGCGCGATGCGCCGGTGTGCAACGCCGATGCCGGCCACCGCAAAGATACTCGTGTACGCGGTGAGCGGCGCCTTGTACTCACCATCCACCGAGAAATCGACGACCTCGCCGTACCCGTCGTCGATCTGCGTCTGGTCGATGGCCTGGTTGACGGCGATGAGCTGGCGCGTGGCGCCGAAGCGGCTGTAGTTCAGATCGGCCCGCAGGGCGAGCGGCGAGCTGAAATCCGGCTGCCAGGACAGACCGCCGCCGAAAGTCCAGCCGCCATCCAGCGCGTCGGCGATCTGGCCCGTGGTCGCGGCGTAGCCCCCATCGAGGTGCCAGTGCACGTGCTCCTCGGGCCCGTAGTAGCGCTGGTAGTAGTTCTGCGCCGGCGCCTTGACCCAGGCTGCGAGCAACGCCAGGGCCGCGAGCGGATAGAGAATCCGTTTGCGACGCCCCGTGCCGGCGAGCGCCGAGCCCTGCATTCGCGACCCGGGACCCGACCCTGCGGGCCGCCTCGCGCCGTCAAAAGCCGTTAGCGACGATTTTCTCATGTCAAGCTCCTCCGGTCCCGTCAGCCGTGCGACTGCGCGCGCTCCGTACCCTCATGCGCGGCGCAGCCTGCGCTGCACCGCATGCGAGATGTCCTGCATCTCGCGGATGCGAAGCGCGCTCGCGCAGAGGAAAAACGCGCCAGCCCCCGCCACGATGACAGCCGCGAGCGAGGCCGCCTTCGGCCAGAACCGCTCGACCGCCCAGTGGGCGAGAAGATAATGGTCGCCCGCCCAGCAGACCCCGGCGAGCACCGCGCAGGCCGCGCAGAGGCGCAGCAGCAAGGAGAGCATGGCCCGCGACTCGAGCCTCCCCAGGTGCCGGTGCATCAGCACGTAGAGGATGATGAAGTTGCTCGTCGCGATGCAGGCGGTCGAGAACGCGAGCCCGCGGTGCCCCCAGCCGAGCCGCACGGTGAACAGCCAGTTGAGGAAGAGATTGAGTCCGACCGCCCCGAAGCTCACGAACATCGGCGTCTTGCGCCGGTCGATCGCATAGAAGGCATTGACGAGGACCTTCAGAGCGGCATAGCCGCACAGGCCGATCGCGTAGAACCGCAGGGCCGCGGCCGCCTCGAAGGCATCGTAAGCGTTGAAGCGCCCGTGTTGGAAGAGCACCGACATGATCGGACCGGCGAGGAGGATGAGTCCGATGCTCGCCGGAATGGTCAGCAGGAAGGCGAGCCGCATCCCGCGCGCCAGCTCGGTGCGAAATCCCACGGTGTTGCCGGCGGCGGCCATGCGCGCGAGCAGCGGCAGCGATACGGTGCCGAGGGCGACGCCGAAGATCCCGAGCGGCAGCTGCATCAGGCGAAAGGAGTACTGCAGCCAGGTGACCGGGCCGTTGCCCAGCTTGGAGGCGAACACCGAGTTGACGAGGACGTTCACCTGGGTGGAGCTCGCGGCGATCACCGACGGGCCCATGAGCCGCAGGATGGCCTTCACGCCCCTGTCGCGCCAGTCGAAATCCGGCCGGAAGCGATAGCCCAGGCGCTTCAGCGACGGCAGCTGCACCCCGAGCTGCATCGCCCCGCCGATGAGCGTCCCGAAGGCGAGCCCGAGGATCGCGCGCTGCCCGAAATGCGGATCGATGAGCCAGCCGATGCCGACGCCGGCGATGATCGAGCCCAGGTTGAAGAAGCTCGAGGCCGTCGCCGGAATGCCGAAGACGTTCTTCGCATTCAGCATCCCCATCACCAGCGCCGCGAGCGACACCAGCAGGATGAAGGGATACATGATGCGGGTCAGCGTGACGGTCAGCGCCGCCTTGGCCGGATCGAACCCCGGCGCCAGCAGCGCCACGATCCAGGGCGCGCAGACGACCCCCAGGATGGTGAGCAGGCTGACGATCACGGCGGCCGCGGTTGCCACCTTGTTCGCCAGCGCCCAGGCGGCCTCGTCGCCCTCGACCGCGGCGGTCTTGGTGAAGACGGTGATGAATGCCGTCGACAGCGCCCCTTCCGCAAACAGATCCCGCAGCAGGTTCGGGATGCGGAACGCCATGATGAACGCATCCATGTACTCGCCGGCGCCGAAGAGCGAGCCGAATATCGTATCGCGCACCAGGCCCAGCACGCGGCTGCCGAGCACGGCCAGGGCGACGACACCCGCGGCCCGGGTGTTGAGCTTCTCATGGCGGGGCGCCACCGGGGCGGCGCCGGGCGCCGCGGCGGGAATATCCGTTTGTGGCATGCGGCGCCACGGTACCATATCGACCCTGGATGGAACTTGAACGCTACGTCGCCGGCGACTGGGGCACCTCCCGGCTGAGGCTCTCTCTTTGCCTGGGCGGGCGCGTCCTCGACACCCGCGAGGGTCCGGGCATCGGCGCCCTGAGCGAGCCGCCCGCAGAGGTGCTCGCCCGTCTGACGGCCGGCTGGCGGGAAGCCCATGGCACCCTGCCGCTCGTCCTCTGCGGCATGGCCGGCTCCCGCAACGGCTGGCGGGAGACGCCGTACCTGCCCTGCCCGGTGGACGTGCGCTCGCTGCACGAGCATGCGCTGCGATTCGAGGCCGACGGCGTCCCCGTCGCCATTGCGCCCGGCCTCTCCTGCCGCGGCCGGCTGGGCACGCCCGAGGTCATGCGGGGCGAGGAGACGCAGATCGCAGGTGCCCTGGCGCTGCATCCGGATCTCGCCTGCGGCCGCCATCTGCTGTGCCTGCCCGGCACCCACACCAAATGGGCCTGGCTCGAGGACGGACAGGTGCGCGATTTCCTGACCGCGCTCACGGGGGAGCTGTTCGCGCTGCTGCGCGACCGGAGCACCTTGACCCGGGCATCGGGCACGGCCGCGCAGGCCGGCGCGGGCACGCCGGCCGCCGACGAGGACGGCTTCGGGCGCGGGCTCGAGACGGCCGGCGGCCTCGGCAAGGCCAGCCTGCTGCACGCTCTTTTCTCCGTTCGCAGCCGCCAGCTGATCGAGGGACGCTCCCATGACTGGGGGCTTTCCTATCTCTCGGGCCTCGTGATCGGCGCGGACGTGCACGGCGCCATCCCGCTCTTCGAGGCCGGCGGGGCCGTGGTGCTCGTCGCAGACGGCGCACTCAACCAGCGCTATGCGCGGGCGTTACATCGCGAAGGCATCGCGGCGAGCTGCCTCGATGGCGAGCAATGCGCGCTCGCGGGACTTCGTACCCTATGCCGGTCATGAGCACTTCCCCGCAACGGTGGCCGGACGGCATCCTGCCGCTGGTCGCCATCCTGCGCGGCATCCGGCCGGAGGAAGTGCTGCAGGTCGGCGCGGCGCTCGAGGAGGCCGGCATCGGCGCCATCGAGGTGCCGCTCAACTCCCCCTCCCCGCTCGAGAGCATCTCGCGGCTCGCGAAGAGTCTCGGCGATCGCTGTCTCTGCGGCGCGGGGACGGTGCTGACACCCGCCGACGTCGATGCCGTGCATGCCGCGGGCGGCCGCCTGGTCGTGACACCCAACACGGTGCCCGCGGTGATCGAGCGCGCCGCGGCGCTCGGCATGACGGTGATGCCGGGATTTGCGACGGCCACCGAGGCGTTTGCCGCGATCGGCGCCGGTGCCGGATTGCTCAAGCTGTTCCCGGCGGCGAGCTACGGTCCCGGGCACCTCAAGGCCCTGCGCGAGGTCCTGCCGCGCAGTGTCGAGGTGTTCGCCGTGGGCGGCGTGGGCGCGGCCAACCTGGCGCCGTGGCGTCAGGCGGGCTGCGCGGGTCTGGGCGTCGGCGGCGATCTTTATCGCGCCGGTCATCCCGCGGGCGAGGTGCACCGGCGGGCGCTCGCCCTCGTGGCGGCCTGGCGCGCGAGTCAGTGAGCGGCCGCCTGCGGGGGAAAAAAGTCCGCGGCCCAAGTCCAGGCCGGCTGCAGCCGCGCGACCGCCACCGGCTCGGAGAGCTTCCACGGGCGAGGCAACGCATAATTGCGCGCAATTCTTACAAAGTCCTGCGCAACCGGATCGTCGCCGGGCGTCTTCTCGTCGGTCGTCGTCCAGCGGCGCACCCAATTCGCCTGCACCCCGATCTGCTCGCGCAGCAGGTCCGCATACGAGGCGCCCTCACCCGCCGCGCGGCGGGCGGCATGATCGGCCGCGCGCGCCAGCTCCTCGATGCAACCGTCGGTGAGGCGGATGCGCACCTTCAGCGATGCGAGCTCCTCGCGCAGCCAGCGCGCCGCGGTGCCCTGCGCCAGAAGGAAGGCGCGGATCCCCGAGTCTAGCCATGTCATACACTGTCCCCTGTTGTAAGCCGCTGACTTGGACGCCCAACATGCACGGCGTATGCCAACGAGCGGCCAAGCTCTGGCTCGTATTCCCGAGCCGGCTCCAACAGCGAGGTAGTCAGGTCCCGCCGATGCGACATAAGCTGCCGCGGGGCCCGCTTCGGAGGCGACGATGCGACTCATCATCTGGCTCGGTACAGCACTGGCCGTCGCGCACGCGGCCATGTTCTCGGGACTGAATCTCGCGGTTTTCAGCCTGAGCCGCCTGCGGCTCGAGATCGAGGCGGCCGGCGGCAACCCGAGCGCCGCGACGGTGGGCGAGCTGCGCCGGAACTCGAACTTCACTCTGGCGACCATACTGTGGGGCGGCGTCGGCGCGGACGTGTTGATCACGCTTCTGTTGAAGTCCGTGCTGAGCGGCGCGCTGGCGTTCGTCTTGTCCACTTTCATCATCACCTGTCTGTGCGAGATCGCGCCGCAGGCCTACTTCTCGCGCCACGCGCTGCGCATGGCGGCGCGGCTCGCACCGGCGCTCAGGCTGTACGGCATCATTCTCTATCCGGTGACGCGTCCCACCTCCCTCGTGCTCGACCTCTGGCTGGGTACCGAGGCGACGCGATACCTGCGCGAGCGCGATTTCCGCGCGCTCATCGCGCAGCACGTCAGCGCGCCCGGACGCGAGGTCAGCGCGGTCGAAGGGACCGGCGCGCTCAACTTCCTCGACCTCGACGACATCCCGATCGCGAATGAAGGCGAGGAGCTCGACCCGCGCAGCATCCTGACGCTGCCGGCGCCGGGCGGCGAGCCGCAGTTCCCGCCGTTCGCGCGCTCGCCCGACGATCCTTTCCTCGGGCGCGTGCACGCGGCGCGGCGCAAGTGGGTGATCGTGACCGACCCGGCGGGCAAGCCCTGCGTGGCGCTCGATGCGCACCGGTTTCTGCGCGACGCGCTCTTCGCCCCGGAAGCCCCCGATCCGCGCCATTACGCGCATCGTCCCATCATGACATCCGAGCCGCAGACGCCGCTCGGGGACCTTCTGTCTCTGTTGAACGTGCGCCCGCGCACGGAGCTGGACGATGTCGTGGACGATGACGTCATACTGCTGTGGGGACCGCGCAAGCGCATCGTCACCGGCGCTGATCTTCTCGGACGGCTGCTGCGCGGCATCGCACGGCGAGAAGCCCCGTGAGCCTGTTGCCGGGCCTCCCCGACCTCGACCCAGATGCCTTGCTCGCAGTGCAGGCGGGTGTTGCCGCTCCTCACGTGCGCCCCTTCCGCATGGCGCACGTCGTTTAAATAACATCCCGCGGTCTCATCGTGCGGCGCTGCGGATCGGCGGCGCCCACTTGGGATGCCTGCCCGCTCATGTGAGCTGCGCTCGTCGATCAGAGATCGCCGCCGATGCGTACGACATAGCGGCCGCGCGCCCCGCCCGCGATCAGCTGCTCGCAGGCCCGCGGCACCTCTTCCAGGCCGATGACGGCGCGCACGATGAGACGCTCGATGTCGTGCGGCTTCCAGGCGCCGGCCAGCTTCTCCCACACGGCCAGGCGCCAGGCGCGCGGCACCTCGACGGAGTGGATGCCGAGGAGACTGACGCCGCGCAGGATGAGCGGCATCACCGTGATGTCGAGCTTCGCCGACTGGGCGAGACCGATGCAGGCGATGTTGCCCCAGGGCCGCACCGTGCGCGTGAGATAAGCGAGCGTCTCGCCGCCGAGGCTGTCGACCGCGCCGCCCCAGACCGCGGTCTCGAGCGGCTTGCCGGCGATCGCGAGCGAGGCCCGCGGCACCACCTCGTCCGCGCCGAGCTCGCGCAGCCAGGACGCCGAGTCCGGCTTGCCGGTGATGGCCGCGGTGGTGAAGCCCGTGCGCTTGAGCAGCCCGAGCGCGATCCCGCCGACGCCGCCGGTGGCGCCGGTGACGGCGATCGGTCCGCGCTCCGGGACCTGGTGGTTCTCGAGCAGCCGGCGCAGGGCGAGCGCGGCCGTGAAGCCCGCGGTGCCGAGAGCCATCGACTCGAGCAGGCTCAATCCCGCGGGCAGGGGCACGAGCGCCGCCGCGGGCAGCCGCGCGAGCTCGGCGAGGCCCCCGTCGAGCGACTCGCCCAGATGCGCGCCGGTGGCGAGCACGCGCTCTCCCGGCCGGTAAGCCGGATCGGAGCTGGACTCGACCACGCCCGAGAGGTCGATGCCGGCGGTTCTCGGATAACCCCGGGCGATGGAGCCCTTGCCCGTGACGGCGAGCGCGTCCTTGTAGTTAAGAGACGAGTAGGCGACCCGGACCACCACATCGCCCGGGGTGAGCTCGTCCAGGGTGACCGACTCGATGCGCGCGCCGCGCCCCGTCGAGCTCTGGTGGACGCGCAGCGCCTTGAAGCGGGACATGGAACCCCTTGGGTCCGCGGAGGGCCGGATCCGAGACTAAACTGCGACGGGCCGGGAGGCAATTAGAGTCCCGCCCTGACACGTCTTCGCGCCGTTCCTGACGGCGCTCGTCGTGTCTGGCGCCTTGCGGCGCTTTGGGCCGGTTCGCGGTTCGCCGTGGGGCGGCGCTGAAGCGGCACGACCGTTACCGGCGGTGCAGCATCCGCCGCGCAGGCCACTCCCCGCGCGTCACTTTCGGGCCTCTCGCCCGTAGCGGGCGATGAGCCGCGCATGCGAAGCACGCGCAGGCCCTCGGCCCGAAGATTCTTCGCCGCATTCACATCGCGGTCGTGCGACGCTGCGCACGCCAGGCACTGCCAATGCTTCTGCAGCTTCAGCGCCGCGTTCACCGCGCCGCATTCCGAGCAGGTCTTGCTGCTCGCGTAGAACGTATCGATCAACACCACCTCACGCGCGGCCCATGCGCCCTTGTAGGTGATTTGCCGCCGCAGTTCCCCGAGCGCGGCATCGGCGACACCGCGGCGAAAGGCCCGCCGTCCCATGCCGCGCGCCATCGCCTTCACCCGCAGCCCCTCGATGGCGATCACCTGCGCCTCGCGCACGATGCCCGTGCTCGCCCGGTGCAGCGCATCGCGGCGCAGATCGGCAATGCGCGCGTGCTCGCGCGCGATCCGCCGCCGCGTGCGATACCGGCGCCTGGATACCCCAAGCCGCACGCCCTTGGGACAGGGCTTGGCGGGATCGAGCCCCTGGGCGCGCATCTGGGCGGCGAGCTGGCGGCTCTGACGGCGCTGGTAGCGGCGCAGCCGCGCGAGTCTGCCCGTGAGCGCCTTGGGCGCCGGGATCAACCACGCCCGCTCCCCATCGTGTACCGTCGCCAGCACGCGCAGTCCCGCATCCACGCCCACCGCCGCCACTGCAGCGGCCGGGGCCTCGGTGAGCGGCACCCCATCTGCCGTGATCGCCGCGAAGTAGCGGCCCGCCCCATCGCGTCATTGACCCAGCACCGACCTTATCGTCAGTCCTGGTCAGAACATGAT